>JBHADJ010000056.1:0-8980 GCA_041855065.1 Lysobacter sp. | reverse complement strand
GGCCAGGAACACCTCCCGCCGTGTCTGCTTGCGCTTGCCAGCGTGCTCGGCGTCGGAGAAGCTCAGTTGCGTCATCGAATCGTGCCTTTCATCAGATGCGGATAGTGTCGCCGATCAGGGGGGGCTTGTTCAGAGGATCCTTAGATACCGCAGCCACTGGTGCCTACAAGACTCTCGCGTTCTTTCGGGTTGTCGTGGCGACGGTTACTGATCACCCCGGTGCCCGGCTGTCGTGCGATTTGATGAGAGGTCGAATCCGTTTCACCACCTGTCCTGGGGGGTAATATCTTTGACTTTTCTGGACATGGGCAGTGATCTCGTCGGCGGTGAACTTGCAATGCTTGCGCGCGATGCCGGCAGCGGCTGGCTGTTTTCGCTCAGCTTCAATATTGACTTGAATGAGCGCACCGCCGTGTACGTGGAGGCCGGGATTGGCCGTGGCGCCCAGCACATGCGTGCTCTGGGCACCGGCATCACCTGGGTGGCGCACCCGCGCGTGCAGCTCGATGTTTCGGTGCTGCGCGGCACGGATGATGAAACCCCGGACTGGCAAGGCGGGCTCGGGATTGCCGTGTTGCTGAACTGAGTACGCAGCTCGATCAGCAATACAGCAGGAGTTGTCAGGCTTTGACGAAAATCTCCACCCGGCGGTTTTGTTGCCGTCCAGCCGGATTGTCCTGGCCATTGATTTCGTTGGCGGCCACCGGCTCGGTTTCGCCAAAGCCGCGCGCCTGCATGTCTTGGGCAAGGCCGTGGCCGCGCAACGCCGTTACCACCGATTGCGCGCGCCGTTCCGATAACGCCTGGTTGTAGCTGTCGCTGCCCTTGGCATCGGTATGGCCGCGCACTTCCAGCTGTTGAACCTCGACTTGCCCCAGCGCTGTGGCTAGCTTGGCGAGGATTTCGGCAGCATCGGCGCGAATATCGGACTTGTCGAAATCAAACAGCACCGCATCCTGCAGGGTGATGACAAAGCCGCAAGGCGTGCCCGGCAACTGGAAGCCTTCCTGTGCCGGGAAGCGCCCGGCCGGCGATACCAGCGGCACAGGGTCCATGGGAATGCGCTTTCCGGGGTATTTGCTCCAGGTCCCAAAGCCCTTGCCGTCGTTGCGGATGACACCTTCCTTGCCGCTCCAATGGCCGGAACCATCCGCCTCGATGCGCACCGTGCCCTGTGCACCGCTCCAGTAGCCCGATCCGTCCTTGTTCACTCGTATCGTGCCCTGTGGGCCGCTCCAATAGCCATCGCCCTGCCCATCCAGACGGATAGTGCCGCTGCGGCCACTGTAATAGCCTGAGCCATCGGGCTTGATGCGTACCGTGGCACGGCTGCCATCGGCTTCGGCCTCGCCGCTGATGTAGATTTCGCCCGACTCGTCCACCCGTACCACACCCGCACTGCTGCTGGCATAGCCGCTGCCGTCGGGATTGATGCGGAACACGCCATTGTCGCTGGAACGGTATACCTGCCCGTCCTCATGCACGCGGGTCACACCGCCGCTGTTGGCCACCAACTGCCCGCCCTCGCAGCGTGCTGGTGTCACAGAAATTCCTGACACATTACCCATGGCATCGAAGGCATTGTCCATCGCTGCTTCAAAACGCCGCTGCGACGGCTGCACGCCGACAATATCCGGCACCACGATAGCCGGAATCACCGGGAACTCCGGCACCGGCTCGCCAATCAGGGCGATGGCCCGGCGTTGTGCATCGCTGCGTTGTGCATCGCTGCTTTGCACATCGCCAGCGGTGGTGACATGTCCATCATTCACCTCAGCCAAAACCGCCTGTCCCGAGTTACTGGCAGCTCTGTTGTCGGGCTGCTGCTGCGCACAGCCCGGCAACAGGAACGGGAGCAGGCAAAAAAGAGGCCAATGGCGGGTCATGGAGTAATCTCCTGCCGGAAAAGTCCAAGCAAACATCATGCCGCTTTAATACAGGATTAAAACCACGCAATCCTGGCGTTTTCATGAATATGCCATGACTTGCCTTTACCCCTTTCTTTACTACAGCCACCCGGCCATGAATACACATCTCTCGCCCCCTCGCACTGAATAACGACATCGAAACCCTGGACGTTTCCGAAGACTGGAAGTGGTATTTCCGCGCGGTAAAGCAATATGGGGGCATCGATTTGCCACTGTGAATAAAAATCGTGCTCTGTCTGGACGTGCTGTTCTGCATGGTGCAAGCGGCCAACGCCGGGCTGGTACTGGCCGGCGTTGGCTACCTGGACAGCAGCGGCCAAGCGCTATGGCAAAAATGCTGGGAGGGGGCCACCTCTGCTGCGCTGGCAGTGTTGGCCGCGCTGTGCAACCTGTTTCTGCTGCAACGCAAGCCCGCCGCACGCTGGCTGCTGCCCTTGGCAGTACTGGGGCTTGTCGCCTCGGTGGCAGTCGCCATCTGGCGCATCGGCTACCAAGTCTTCAACCCGGAATTGCTGAACTCCCCGGTGGATGTGCTCATCGTCGGCGCGCTGTTCGGGCTTGCCGTGCGTCTTGGCTATAACCTGCTGTGGTTCATTACCGCCTGGCAGGCGCGGCGCTTTATCTGCGCATGAGCCCATCCCTTCATCCGCAACAAGCGATAGAGCGAGCAGCGTCGAGGGGCGTTACGATGGGGTTCCCCCCAGGCTCGGCATGATGCAACAACGGTGCCCGGGATGATTTTCCACAGTACAACTCACGGGAATTTGCCATGAGCGCACCACAAGTCGCCGCCCACAATGCCTACCGTGTTGCCGACATCACCCTGGCCGATTGGGGCCGCAAGGAAATCGATATTGCCGAAGCCGAAATGCCCGGCCTGATGTCGATCCGCCGCAAATATGCCCCCAAAGTCCTATTGAGGGGCGCCCGCATCATCGCCACCGCCGTCAAGGAATTGGCGCAGCAGGGCCGTGGCTGCTCTGCCTGATTTCCATCTGCACTGCCGGCGGCATGGGCGTGGTGGCGATTCTGGAGCGATAAGCCGGCTACCGTGGATCTTCGATGCCGGAACAACAAAACGCCGGGACAAGCCCGGCGTTTTGTGGATGGCCGATAGTGCGCCTTGCATCTGTCATGGCCGGGCTTCGACACCCAGCTGGTTCAGCATGAAGGCGTACATTTCCGCCTGTTCGCGGTAGCGGCGGAAGCGGCCGGATTTGCCGCCGTGCCCGGCTTCCATGTTGGTGCGGAATACCACCGGGGCGGTGCTGGTATTCACGTCGCGCAGGCGTGCGACGTATTTGGCCGGCTCCCAATACTGCACTTGCGAATCCCAAAGGCCGGTGCCGACGAACATCGCCGGGTAGGCTTTCTTTTCCAGATTGTCATACGGCGAGTATGACAGCATGTAGGCATAGCTCTCCTGGCTCGCCTCGGGATTGCCCCATTCGTCGTATTCGTTGGTGGTCAGCGGGATGGAGGCATCAAGCATGGTGGTGACCACGTCCACGAACGGCACCTGCGAGAGAATCACGCGGTAGTCCTGCGGTGCCATGTTGCTGATGGCGCCCATCAGCAGGCCGCCGGCACTGCCGCCATAGGCAGCCACGCGATCGGGGGCGGCGTATTTTTGCTCGACCAGATAACGGGTGACATCGATGAAGTCGGTAAAGGTGTTCTTCTTGTTGAACATCTTGCCGTCCTCGTACCACTGGCGCCCCATTTCCTGCCCGCCGCGGATGTGCGCCAGGGCATACACCATGCCGCGATCAAGCAGGCTCACCGTGGTGGTGGAAAAGCCCGGGTCCATCGAGGCGCCATAGCTGCCGTAGCCGTATTGCAAGAGGGCGGCACGACCGTCGCGCTGGAAGTCCTTGCGATACACCAGCGAAACCGGGATGCGGGTCTTGCCATCGCGCGCCGGCACCCAGACGCGCTCGGTGACGTACTGGCTGGGGTCATATCCCGGCACCGGCTGTTGCTTGAGCTGGCGGCGCTCGCCGGTTTTCAGGTTGATTTCGTAGGTGATGGCCGGGGTGGTCAGCGAGGTGTAGCTGTAGCGCAGCCAGTCGCTGTTGGCCTCGGGGTTGGCCGAAAGGCCCATCGAATAGGCGCTTTCATCGGCACGGACGTATTCGCTGCGGCCATCGGCGTGCAGGATGCGGATGCGTTCGAGCCCTTCGGAGCGTTCGGCAATGGCGGCAAAGCCATCGAACAGCTCGAAGCCCTCGACGAACACGCCCGGCTCGTGCGCGACCCAATCCTGCCAATCGGCGCGGCCATGCTTGCCGTCGGCGGCGGTGACGATCTTGAAGTTCTGCGCGCCATCGGCATTGGTGCGGATGTACCAGCGGCCATTGAAGTGGTCGGCGCTGTATTCCACGTCGCGCTCGCGCGGGGCCAGTACGGTGAAGCTGACCGGGTTGGCGGCCGGGGCGTAGCGGGTTTCATCGGAAACGGTGCTGGAGACGCTGATGGTGATGTACTGCTCGTCGCGGGTGCGATCCAGCCCCATGTAGAAGCTGTCGTCCGTCTCCTCGTACACCAGTGCATCCTGCGCGGTGTCGCTGCCGAGCACATGCTGCTTGACACGCTTGGTGAGCAGGGTTTCCGGGTCGTTTTCGACATACAGGAAGCTCTTGCCGTCATCGGCCCAGACGGCATCGGCACTGGTGCCGGTGATGACATCGGGCAGCTGCTCGCCGGTGGCCAGATTGGTGACGCGCAAGGTGTATTGGCGACGGCCGTTGGTATCGAAGGCCCAAATCATCATCCGTCCGTCCGGGCTGATGTCCACCGGGCTTGCCGCGTAATAGTCGTGCCCTTCGGCCAGACGGTTGACATCCAGCAGCACTTCTTCGCCGGTGAAATCGCCGCGGGCGTTGGCGGCCTGGATGCTGATGGCGTCAAGCCCCTGCGCATCCTTGCGGCGGGCGTGCACAGGATAGTCTTTGCCGGCGACATAGCGGGTGTAGTACCAGTAGCCGCGATGGCGGTACGGCACCGAGGCATCATCCTGTTTGATACGGGCAACGATTTCTTCGTAGAGCTTATCCTCCAGCGGCTTCAGCGGTGCCAGCACGGCATCGGCATAGGCGTTTTCGGCATTCAGATAGGCCAGCATTTCCGGGTTTTCGCGCTTGTCATCGCGCAGCCAGTAGTACTCATCCTGACGTTCGGCGCCATGCGGCGCCTTGACCGTGTGTGGCCGCTGGGCGGCATCGGGCGGGGTGGCAGTGGGGGTGGCGGCGTGGGCGCTGGTGATGCTCATGGCAAGGGCTAGGGCGACGGCAAAAGGGTTGGGATTCATGCAGGTTCCTCGCAAAGACGCACGCCCCGGCGAAGGGGCGTGCGGACAGGTTTACTTGCTCAGGGTATTCCAGAGGAAGGTATAGGCCAGCGCGTTCATGTGGGCGCGCTGGGCGTTGTTGGCCGCCCCACCGTGGCCCCCTTCGATGTTCTCGTAATACAGGGCATCCTTGTTGGCCGCTTCCATCAGCGCCATCATCTTGCGGGCATGGCCGGGGTGGACGCGGTCATCGCGGGTGGAGGTGGTGAACAGCACCGGCGGATAGGTCTTGGCGGGGTCGAACAGGTGATAGGGCGAGAAGGTCTGGATGTAGGCCCATTCCTCGGGCTTGTCCGGGTTGCCGTATTCGGCCATCCACGAAGCGCCGGCCAGGAGCTGGTTGTAACGGCGCATGTCGAGCAGCGGCACCTGAATGACCACCGCACCGAACAGCTCCGGGTACTGGGTCAGCATGTTGCCGGTGAGCAGGCCGCCATTGCTGCCGCCCTGCACGCCAAGCCGTGCCGGCCGGGTGATGTTGCGGGCGATGAGATCCTGTGCCACTGCGGCAAAATCCTCGTAGGCCCGGTGCCGGTTTTGCTTCAGCGCGGCCTGATGCCAGCGCGGGCCGTACTCGCCGCCACCGCGGATGTTTGCCACCACGTACACGCCGCCCTTCTCCAGCCAGCCCTTGCCGATGGTGCCGGAATAGCCGGGGGTCAGGGCGATTTCAAAACCGCCATAGCCATACAGCAGGGTCGGGTTGTTGCCATCGAGCGCCATGTCTTTCTTGTGCACGATGAAGTAGGGCACGCGGGTGCCATCCTTGCTGGCAGCAAAATGCTGCTCCACGGTGAAGGCCGAGGCATCGAAGAAACTCGGCATGGCCTTCAATTCCTGCGGTGCCTGGCCGATTTCGGCGATGGAAAGCGTGGTCGGCGTGGTGTAGCCCGAAACCGTCATCCACACCGCATCGGACTCGTCGCTGTCCACGGCACCCACATTGACAGTGCCGATTTCCGGCGCACCGACAAAGGCCGAACGCTGCCAGCCATCGGCACCGGGGGTGAGCACGGTCAGGCGATTCTTCACGTCCTCCAGCACATTCAGCACGACATGGTTGCGCGTCCAAGTGGCACCGGCGAGCGAGGAGTTTTCCGTCGGCTCGAACAGCACCGTCAATTCGCGCTTGCCGGCCATCCAGTCATCGAAATTGGCGATCAGATAGGAACCGGCCTTGTAGGTCTTGCCGCCCACCGTCCAATCCTCGCGCGGCTCCAGCGTCAGCCACTGCCGCACCACGCTCTTGCTGACCGAATTGGGCACGTCCACTTTGGCCAGCGTGCCATCGGCACGGCGCAGATACAGCTCGCTGCTGTAGAAGGCCAGCGTGTTGACGACGAAATCGCGCTCGTAGCCGGGCGTGTCATCGTGCATGGCCGAGATGTACATGTCGCCGGGTTTGCCCTCGTACACCAGCTCGGCCGCGGCCAGCGGCGTGCCGCGCTTCCAGATCTTGGTCTGGCGCGGATAGCCCGAATCGGTCAGCGTGCCGGGGCCGAAGTCGGTCTGCACGAACACGGTGTTTTCATCAATCCAGCCAAGCGAGCCTTTCGCCTCCGGACGGAAGAAGCCGCCCTCCACAAAAGTCTTGCTGGCAAGATCGAACTCGCGCGTCACGTCCGCATCCGCACCACCGCGCGAGAGCGCCACCAGACAGCGGGTATAGGCCGGGCGCAGGCAGCTCGCCCCGTGCCAGACCCAGTTCTCGTTCTCGGCCTTGTTGAGCGCGTCGATATCGAGGATGACCTCCCACGCCGGATTGGGCTTGCGATATTCGGCCAGCGTGGTGCGCCGCCACAAACCGCGCGGGTTCTGGCTGTCCTGCCAGAAGTTGTAGTAGTAATCGCCCATCTTGTAGACGCCCGGAATCTTCGCGTCCGAATCCAGAATGGCGAGAATGTCGGCCTCAAGCTGCCTGAACTCCGGGCTTTGTGCCAGTGCCGCTTCCGCACGGGCATTGCGCTCGCGCACCCAGTCCAATTGCTTTTCGCCCGCCACTTCTTCCAGCCAAAGATGGGCATCGGCGGGGGCGGGGGCAGGGGCAGTCATGGCGGTGTCCTGAGAAGTACTGGGCAGGGCGAGAGTGGCGGTGGAAACCGTCAGCAGGGCGGCAACGCCGGCAGCGCGGCTTGCTTGCAACAACGTGTGTGACATGGGAAGTCCATCGGGAGAAACCAGCCGCAAACGCTAGCACAAAGTGCCGGTAAAGCCACAGGCCGGAAGTCATGGGTGGCTGCACGGGGAGGGTATCGAATCTGCTGCTCTGGCTGAAACAGATGGTGCCCAAAAGCAGGATGACCAGACCATGATGGCGGGTGTACACATGCGGCGTGCTGCTCCAGCAGGGTGAGGGTTCCGAAGATTATTGGCGGCCCCCGGCCACGATGGACGTTACTCTCGTCCCTGAAGTTGATAGCGGGAAATTGATGATGAGCACCAGTTGGGAAAGATCGGTGAATAGGTTTGGCTGCCCGCAGTAGGGCGCTGCTCAGCGTATCTCGAGCATGTTGATGAGCAATGACTCATGCCGCCGCTGGAGGGGGGCTGAACGATACCGAGCGGGTGAAGCTGCTTGGCATGACGCTGGAAGAAGTCCGACAAAAAATTGCCGAGCGCAACAAACACGCTGCGCCCGGCAATTGATATTGATGTGGCGATGTCGCTGGCGTTACAGCCTGCGGCACTGGTCCTCTTTGTTGCCGTTGACCTGATTTTGCCCGCCGGTGGGCGCCTGACGGTTGCTCTTGCATTGCAAGTTGCCATCTACCACGTTGCGGCTGATTTGCGCACCGGCGCGATTGCTGAACAGCTGGATATCGCCATCGACGGTCGTATCCAGGACCCGGACGGCACCGCTGTTCTTGATCTGGATGTTTCCCATCACGCTGCTTTGGCCGATACTCACTGCACCTGCGCCCTCGGCCTGGATATTGCCATCGACTTGAATACCATTGGCACGCAACTGTCCACCACGTTCGACCTTGATGTTGCCGTCGATGACGGTGCCGTTGAGCGTACAACTGGCGCCCTGACGGACAACCACATCACCATCAATCTGCTGGCCACCGATGCTGCCGTGGCAGACACGTTCATCGGCACGGGCATGGCCGGAAGCCAACAGCAATGCCATCAGGGGCAGGGAAAAAAGCATCGCGTTTTTCATGAGGCACCTCAATCAGTTCGGGGAAAGCCCGCCGGCATCCATGCAGCCTTGATCGCGGAAGCCTGCGTGCAAGGGCGATGCTACTTTGCAGTACTGAACCTTTTGCAACTTTGCACGCGGACGTGCCAGCACCATGCAATTGGTGTTCAGGTAAGGCATTCCGTCGCTTTGCAGGGGCTTGTTGGGTATGACTCCATGCAAAAATGGTGCGGCAAGGCAACATGTGCATGCAGGTAACGGCGTTGCCCTGATGATATTGACTTGCCCTTCATCCACGGCTGGGCGAGCTTTCACAAGACCGAGCGCATGCCATATGGTCCAGAAAGCCAGCACACGCGCCACCTTGGCTGGGATTGCTCAAGTGTTTCTGTCTGGATCTTCTTGTTCGTGTTCTCTTGGGATCCTCTGAACAAGACGCCGAATTGAGCAATGTGACTGAGCTTGTGCTGGTATTTGGATCATGGAAGCCCATCCACTTGCCTCCACTGGCCCTTTCAAGCCGGAATCGTCTGGAAACTCCCCTGATTGCCGTTCTTC
>JBHADJ010000055.1:0-8445 GCA_041855065.1 Lysobacter sp. | reverse complement strand
TTCGCTTCCGTGGCCGCGAAATGAGCCATCAGGAGCTGGGGCGGGAAATGGCCGCCCGCATCGAAGCCGATCTGGGCGATGATGTCGTGATCGAATCCCGCCCGCGCCTTGAAGGCCGGCAAATGGTGATGATGATCGCACCGAAGAAAAAGTGAAGTACTGCAAAAACGCGCCTTCTGGCGCGTTTTTGTGTGGGGCGCTGCCGTCGGCAGGGTTGGGCAGTGGCTTGAGTTTCTGGCGCTTCCCGTCGGTGCCGACAATCTCCCGGAGATATCCACTTGCACTTGCCACTGCAAGCGCCGATAATGCCGGGCTCCCTGCGAGGGGAGTGCAAAGGACAGGCGGGCAACCGTCTTATCACCGTTCAGGGCAAGGATGGAAAGCAGCGTGCTGCGCCCTGTTCAGTCGAATCATTCCAAAGGAAGCATCATGCCCAAGATCAAATCGCATCGTGCTGCCGGCAAGCGGTTCAAGAAAACCGCCAGCGGCAAGTTCAAGCGTGGCAGCGCCAACCGCAGCCACATCCTCACCAAGAAGGCCACCAAGCGCAAACGCGATCTGCGTCAGCCGCACTATGTGCGTGCCGAAGATGCCGGCCGCATCAAGCGCCAGCTGCCCTACGCCTGAGCCAGAGGAGAACTGAAACATGGCACGAGTCAAACGTGGCGTTACCGCCCGCCGTCGTCACAAGAAAATCATCGGCCAGGCCAAGGGCTATTACAACGCCCGCCGCAAGGTCTTCCGCGTCGCCAAGCAGGCCGTTACCAAGGCCCAGCAGTACGCCTACATCGGCCGCAAGCTGAAGAAGCGCCAGTTCCGCAGCCTGTGGATTGCCCGCATCAACGCCGGTGCGCGCGCCAATGGCCTGTCCTACAGCCGTTTCATGAACGGTCTGGCCAAGGCCGGCATCACCCTGGATCGCAAAGTGCTCTCGGACATCGCCATCCACGATGCCGCCGGCTTTGCCGCACTGGTGGAAAAGGCCAAGAGCGCCCTTGCTGCCTGAAACAAAGCGCCTGATGCGCTTTGACTGCACACGACGGGGAAGGGCGCAAGTCCTTCCCCGTTTCCGTTTTCCGACGGTGATTTTCCGATGAGCGAAATCCAAACCCTGCAAACCGAGGCGCTGGCCGCGATTGCCGCCGCCACCAGTCCTGCCGCACTGGATGCCGAGCGAGTGGCTCTGCTCGGCAAATCCGGGCGCCTGACCGCACTCCTGAAGTCGCTGGGCCCCCTGCCGCCGGAGCAGCGCAAGGCTGCCGGCGAGGCCATCAATCAGGCGCGCGATGCCATCACCACGGCACTGGCCGAACGCCGCGAGGTGCTGGAATCGGCCGCGCTCGAAGCGCGCCTTGCCGGTGAGGCGGTCGATGTCACCCTGCCCGGACGCAATGCCGACAGCGGCAGCCTGCATCCGGTCACCCGCACGCTTGAACGCATCAGCGGCATTTTTGCCCGGTTGGGCTACGAGCTGGCGCAGGGGCCGGAAATCGAGGATGACTGGCACAATTTCGAGGCGCTGAACTTCCCGCCGCATCACCCGGCGCGCGCCATGCACGACACGTTCTATTTCCCCGATGGCCGCCTGTTGCGCACGCATACCTCGGGCGTGCAGATTCGCTACATGCTCGAGCATCTTGCCCGTGGCGACGAGCCGCCGCTGCGGATGATCGCCGCCGGCAAGGTGTATCGCAGCGATTCGGATCAGACCCACACGCCGATGTTCCATCAGGTCGAAGGGCTGCTGGTGGACGAGCAGGCCAGCTTTGCCGATCTCAAGGGCACTCTGGCCGAATTCGTGCGTGCCTTCTTCGGGCGGGATTTCCAGATGCGCTTTCGCCCGAGCTATTTCCCCTTCACCGAACCTTCGGCCGAAGTGGACATTGCCTGGCAGCAGAGCGATGGCAGCACGCGCTGGCTGGAGGTGCTCGGCTGCGGCATGGTGCACCCGAATGTGCTGAAGAATGTCGGCATCGATCCCGAGCGTTACACCGGCTTTGCCTTCGGCCTTGGCGTGGAGCGCTTTGCCATGCTGCGCGAAGGCGTGGATGACTTGCGCAGTTTCTTCGAAAACGACGTGCGCTTCCTGCGCCGTCATGCCTGATGCCCTGATTGTCCCGAGGCCGTTGCAACAATGAAATTCTCCGAAAACTGGCTGCGCACGCACATCGACAGCCAAGCCAGCCAAGCCGAACTTGTCGCCGCCCTGACCGCCATCGGTCTTGAGGTGGAAGAACTCACCCCGCTCGGCGAAGGGCTGGCGCATGTGGTGGTGGCACAAATCGTCGAAGCGCGCAAACATCCCGAGGCCGATCGTCTGCAAATCTGCACGGTGGATGCCGGCGCGCATGGCCACCTGCAAATCGTCTGCGGTGCGCCCAACGCCCGCGCCGGCCTGAAAGCCCCGTTGGCGATGGTCGGTGCGCAACTGGGCGAAATCCGCATCAAGGCTGCCAAACTGCGTGGCGTGGAATCGCACGGCATGTTGTGCTCGGCCAAGGAGCTGGGGCTGGATGCCGACGCCTCCGGCCTGATGGAGCTGCCCGCCGATGCCCCGGTCGGCACGGCACTGGCCGACTATCTGGGCCTGCCCGATGCCTGCATCGAATTGAAGCTGACTCCCAACCGCGCCGACTGCTTCGGCATTCGCGGCATCGCCTTCGACGTGGCGGCCGCCACCGGCAGCCGGGTGCGGGAAGTCCCGACAGCGGCCGTCCCGCCGCTTGGCGAGGCGCAGCTGCCGGTGCTGCTGCAGGCAGCGGAAGCCGCACCGCGCTATGTTGGTCGTGTCATCGAAGGCGTGGATGCACGCACGCCCACCCCGCTGTGGATGGCCGAGCGTCTGCGTCGCAGCGGCATCCGCCCGCTGAGCCTGCTGGTCGATGTCACCCAGTACGTGATGCTGGAATTGGGCCAGCCGATGCACGCCTTCGACCGTGATCTTTTGCACGGCTCGATCGGCGTGCGCCCTGCGCGCGCCGGGGAAAGCCTGAAGCTGCTCGATGGCCGCGAAGTCACGCTGGACGAGGATTTCCTCCTGATCACCGATGCCGACCGTCCGGTAGCGCTGGCCGGCATCATGGGCGGCTTCGACAGCCGTGTCACCGAGGCCACCGTCAACGTGTTTCTGGAGGCTGCCCATTTTGCGCCGGCCGCCATCATCGGCCGCTCGCGCAAACTCGGCCTGCATACTGATGCCGCGCACCGCTTCGAGCGCGGCGTGGATCCGACCCTGCCGCGCGAAGCCATCGAGCGCGCCAGCGCCCTCATCATCGACATTGCCGGCGGCAAGCCCGGCCCGGTGCTGGAAGCCGCCTTGCCCGAATACCTGCCCACGCCCGCGCCGATCCGCCTGCGTCGTGCCCGACTGGCGCGCGTGCTTGGCCTGACAGTGGCCGATGCCGAAATCGAACGCATTCTGGCCGCCCTCGGGCTTGCCATTCAGTCTGATGCCGAAGGCTGGCAAGTCACTCCGCCGCCACGTCGCTTCGATCTTGCCATCGAAGAAGACCTGATCGAAGAAATCGCCCGCATCCACGGCTATGACCGCATTCCGGTCAAGCTGCCGGCCGGTGCCGCACGCGTGATGGCACCCGATGGCCACAGCGTGCCGGCAGCCGACCTGCGCCGCGCACTGGTGGCACGCGATTGGCAGGAAGCGATCAATTACGCCTTCACCGATGCCGCGCTCCTTGCCAAATGGGAACTCGACGAAGGCATCCAGCTTGCCAACCCGCTCAGCGCCGAGCTGGGCGTGATGCGCCCGATGCTGCTGCCGGGGCTGGTGGCCGCATTGGCTCGCAATGTCGCCCGCCAGCAAAGCCGCGTGCGCCTGTTCGAGCTGGGCCGGGTATTCCGCCCGGCAACACAGGCCGGCAGCGCTCCCGAGGAAATCGAACACATTGCCGCCATTGCCTGCGGCAGTGCGGGGGCCGAGCAATGGGGCAGCCCGCTGCGCCCACTCGACTTCCACGACATCAAGGGCGACGTCGAAGCCCTTGCGGCGCTGGCCGGTGCCCGCCTGCAATTTGCCCGCAGCACGCGCGGCTTCGGCCACCCCGGCCGCTCGGCCGACATCCTGCGCGATGGTGAAGTGATCGGCTGGCTGGGCGAGCTGCATCCGCGTCTTGCCGCGCAGCTCGGGCTGGACGCAAGCGCAATCGGCTTCGAGCTTGATCTTGCCGCACTGGCACGGCGCAGCCCGGGCAAAGCCGATGAGACCGGCAACTCGCGCTTCCCCAGCGTGCGCCGCGATCTCTCCCTCGTGCTGCCGGAGGCGGTTGAATGGCAGGCGCTTGCCGAAACCATCCGGCGCAGCGCCGGCCCCCTGCTGCGCGATGTGCGCCTGTTCGACCGCTACACCGGAAAAGGCATCGAAACCGGCTGCAAGAGTCTCACGCTGGGCTTGATTTTGCAGGAAGAATCGCGCACGCTGACCGACCAAGATGTGGATGCGGTCGTGGCCGAGGTAATCGCTGCACTTGCCACCACCCATCAGGCCAGGATCAGAGAGTAACGGCAATGACATTGACCAAAGCGGAAATGGCCGAAAAAATCTTCGAGGAAGTCGGCCTCAACAAGCGCGAAGCCAAGGAGTTTGTCGACACCTTCTTTGACGCACTGAGCGAACGTCTTGCCACCGGCGTTCAGGTCAAGCTGTCGGGTTTCGGCAATTTCGAGCTGCGCCGAAAGAACACCCGCCCCGGCCGAAACCCGAAAACCGGCGAAGAAATCCCGATCCCGGCACGCACCGTCGTCACCTTCCGTCCCGGCCAGAAGCTCAAGGAGCGCGTAGAAAGCCATGCTGGATCCAGGCAGTAACAAAGAGCTTCCGCCGATTCCGGCCAAACGCTACTTCACCATTGGCGAGGTCAGCGAGCTATGCGATGTCAAGCCGCATGTGCTGCGCTATTGGGAAACCGAATTTCCCGCCCTGGCACCGGTCAAGCGGCGCGGCAATCGTCGCTACTATCAGCGCCACGACGTTCTGGTGATACGGCAGATTCGTTCCCTGCTGTACGAGGAAGGCTATACCATCAGTGGAGCTCGCCAGCGCCTTGAAGGAGAGTCGGAAAAATCCGGCAGATTTGACCCTCAAGTCATCACCGAAATCCGCCAAGAGCTCGAACACGTACTGCAACTCTTGAAACAGCGCTGACATGCGCTATAATGCCCAGCTTTCCGGGGTATAGCGCAGCCTGGTAGCGCACTTGTCTGGGGGACAAGTGGTCGTCGGTTCAAATCCGGCTACCCCGACCAAATTCGGATCAGCGGCTTGCAGGAAACTCAAGCCGCTTTTTTGCATTCGAGATTCGTCCCCGGGCGTATAATGGCGCCCCTTTATCCTCAGGACAGCAAGCCTATGGGACGTGGCCCCTCGATCGAAGCCCGCAAGAATGCGGTGGATGCCCAGCGCGGCAAGATTTTCACCAAGATCATCCGCGAAATCTCCGTTGCCGCCCGTGCCGGCGGCGGCGACCCCGGGGGCAATCCGCGCCTGCGCAGCGCCATCGACAAGGGGCTTTCGGTCAACATGTCCAAGGACGTGATCGAGCGCGCCATCAAGAAGGCCACCGGCGAGCTTGAGGGCGTGGAATACGAGGAAATCCGCTACGAGGGCTATGCCCCCGGCGGTGTCGCGGTAATCGTCGATTGCCTGACCGACAACCGCGTGCGTACCGTGGCCGATGTGCGCCATGCCTTCGGCAAGTTCGGCGGCAACATGGGCACCGAAGGCTCGGTCGCCTTCATGTTCAAGAAGCTCGGCATCCTGAGCTATGCCGAGGGCAGCGACGAGGACAGCATCACCGAGGCAGCGATCGAAGCCGGTGCCGAGGACGTGCTGGTGTACGAGGACAGCACGCTGGAAGTCATCACCGCACCGGAAAACTTTGCCGAAGTGAAAGCGGCGATGGAAACGGCCGGCCTTGCGCCGGGCTTTGCCGAAGTCACCTTCCGTGCCGACAACGACATCGCAGTCAGCGGCGAGGAGGCGGAAAAGGTGCAGAAACTGCTTGCATGGCTCAATGACATGGATGACGTGCAGGCGGTTTACAGCAATGCCGAGCTACCGGCCTGAACACCTGCCTGCGGGCATGGCCTCGCCCCTTCAGGCGGCGAGTGGCGGCGTGCGCATTCTTGGCATCGACCCCGGCTCGCAGCGCACCGGGGTCGGGGTGATCGATGTTCTGCCCGATGGCCGCTTGCGCCATGTGCACCATCAACCGCTGAAACTGCTCCTGGCCGAGGATTCACCCGCACGTCTGCGTCTTCTGCTCGATGGCCTCTGGGCACTGGTCGAGGAATACCGCCCGGACGAAGTCGCCATCGAGCAGGTGTTTCTTTCCAACAACGCGATGAGTGCACTGAAGCTCGGTCAGGCGCGCGGCGCGGCGATTGCCGCCTGCGTGGCGCGCGACCTGCCGGTAGCCGAATACGCCGCCAAGGAAGTGAAGCTCGCCGTGGTCGGCAAAGGCGGTGCGGACAAGGTGCAGGTGCAGCACATGGTCGGGGTGATGCTGAACCTGAAAGGCAAATTGCAGGCCGATGCCGCCGATGCGCTGGCGGTGGCGATTACCCACGCGCATGTGCGCGCCAGTGCGGCGCGGCTGGGCGTGGGTGTGCGTCAGGCTTGGCGTTGACTCTTGATTCGGGCAGGCACCTGCACCAACAAACTCGCATCCCCTCCCCTTGGCACACTACTCTATCGCAAGGGCCCTGCCGGATGCCACCCGCGTATTCGTTTGCCACGATTACGCCCTGGGCAGGCGCGAGCATCGCTGCGAAACCCGCATTGGCGCGCAAAAGCGCGGCAAGCTCCATGTCCGTGCCGACACGCCCAAAGCCGAGTTCGTCGCCCTGCGCCGTGCCCGCGACGCAACGCTTGCGATGCCGCAGTTGATGCTGCCTTCAGTGCAAGTGAATATCCGCGCCGGTGCCCTGCCCGAGGCAGAAGACAACGGCCTGCGTTATCTCAAGCTGCCGCTGGATGCCTTTTGAGGGGCCACCGGCACGGCGCGGCCATTGACTTGCCGGAACACGAATATCGTGCGCTCCGACCACGGCAACGGCTCGGCCTTTTCCCCCTGCCAGCGCACAAGCGGCGAGAAGCGCCACTGCAGCAGCGCCGAGCGCACGGCCTCGAAGAACAGGGGCGAAACTCCCTCCGCTTCCTGCAGCGGCGTCACCCGCACCACCTGACCTTGCGCATCCACCACCATCAGGATCGGCACTTCCACCGGCGGCAGACGCAGTGCCAGAAGCTCGGGCGGGTAAACGGGCGAGGGATTGTCGGCCAGCGCCTCGGCATGATCGAAGCGTATCCCGACAAGCAGTGGGTAGCGGCCTTCCTCGCCCGTCGCCGCCGGACGCTGCTCCACTTGCCCATCGGCACGAAAGCCGAGCGGCTCGGGGACATTGGCCGGGCGCTGCTGCCGGCTGCAGGCAGGAAGGCAAAGCAAGGCCAGAAGCAGCAGAAGGGAGGCTTTCATCACCCATATGGCTCCGGGGATGCCATGCGCTTGCCCCTTCCCGACCCGGCAGACCGGGAAGGGGCGATGGCCTCATGCCAGCGCGCGAACCGCGGCCAGCACGTTCTCCACGGTAAAGCCGTAATGCTTGAACAGCGCATCCGCCGGGGCGGAGGCGCCGAACTCGCGCATGCCGATGACCTGGCCGTCCAGGCCGACGTATTTGTGCCAGTAGTCGGCCGTGCCCGCTTCAATCGCAATCCGTCGAGTGCAAGTGCGCGGCAGCACGGCTTCGCGGTAGTCGGCACTTTGCCGCTCGAACACTTCCACGCACGGCATTGACACCACACGCACGTTTTCGCCCAGTTGTTCGGCCGCCGCCATCGCCAGCGCCACTTCCGAGCCGGTGGCAATCAAAATCAGCTCAGGCGTGCCTTGGCTGTCCTTGAGCACATAGCCGCCGCGGAAGATGTTGGCGAATTGCTCGGCATCACGCGGCTGATGCGGCAGATTCTGCCGGCTGAAGACAAGGCAGGAGGGGCCATCGGTGCGCTCGATGGCGCTCTGCCAGGCCGCCGCCGATTCCACCGCATCGCAGGGGCGCCAGACATCGTTGTTGGGGATGTAGCGCAGGCTGGCGATGTGCTCGATGGGCTGATGGGTGGGGCCGTCCTCGCCAAGCCCGATCGAGTCGTGGGTGTAAACATGCACCGTGCGCAGCCCCATCAGCGCGCTCATGCGGATGGCATTGCGGGCGTAGTCGCTGAACACCAGAAAGGTGGCGTCATAGGGGATGAAGCCGCCATGCAGGGCAAGGCCGTTGCTGATCGCGCTCATGCCGAATTCGCGCACGCCGTAATAGATGTAGTTGCCGCCTTCGGCGCTGTTGGCATCGCGGCTGCCGCTCCACAGGGTCAGATTGGAATGGGCCAAATCGGCCGAGCCGCCGATGAGTTCCGGCAGCAGCGGGGCGAAG
>JBHADJ010000054.1:0-6869 GCA_041855065.1 Lysobacter sp. | reverse complement strand
GGCGGCGTGATGGTGGCGCTCGGCTCCGGCGTGCTGGGCTTCTTCCACGACGGCTTCCTCGAGCCGCTGCACGGCTATCTGCTGGGCCAGCACGTCTCCACCTCGATGATCTTCGACCTGGGCGTGTACCTGGCGGTGCTTAACCGTGCCGAGGGTGGACAGCATCAGCAGCGAGCCGCTGAACACCACCATGTAAACACCGGTATCGAAGATCATGGCGCTCGCCAGCGGCAATTCGCCGATCAGCGGCAGGTGCGGTTCGAGATGGCCGCTGGTGAGGAAGGGATAGCCAAACAGCAGCGAGCCCAGCCCGCCGAGGGCAGCGATGATGAGGCCAAGCGCGATGCCCTTGATGTAATCGAGGCGGAAGGTGGCTTCCACCGCACGCGCGCCCTGCAACACGTACTTCACCAGTACCGGCACGGCGATGGCAAGACCAGCGATGAAGCCGCCGCCGGGGGCGTTGTGGCCGCGCAGGAACAGGAACACCGAAACGGTCAGGGTAAGCGGGAAAATCAGCTGGGTCAGATCGCTTGGAATCGGGTATTTGATGACCGGGCCGGGAATCACCTCGTCCGGCGTCAGCCGCGCCCAGCGCAGCAAGGCGTGCACCACCAGCGCGGCAGCGGCAAATACGGTGATTTCGCCAAAGGTATCGAAACCGCGGAAATCCACCAGAATCACGTTCACCACATTGCGGCCATAGCCCTCGGGCAGCGAGCGGGCCAGCAGCTCGTTGGCAACGCTCTGGCTTGGCTGGGTCATCAGGATGAAGGCCAGCGCCGTCACGCCGAGGCCGACCAGAACCGCAATCAGCACATCGCGCCAGCGGCGCAGCCGGGTATGTTGCTGCGGGGATTGTTTGGGCAGATAGTTCAGCGCCATCATCATCAGGGCGATGGTGACCATTTCCACCATCAACTGCGTCAGCGCCAGATCGGGCGCGGACAGATACACGAAAATCAGGCTGACGATCAGCCCGACCGCCCCGATGATGATGAGCGCGGTCAGGCGCTTGCCGTGGTAGTACACCGTGCCAAGAGCACCGCCAATCAGCACCAGCCACAGCAGCCAGCCCATCAGCGGCGCGCTTTCCACCCCGCGCCAGCCCGACAGCGCCTCGCGGAAATCATTGACCAGCGGCAGGCCGCCGACCACGATCGAGGCCATCAACAGCCAGAACAAGCTGCGGCGCAGGCCGCCGGCGGCAACCTGATGGGTAAAGCGCCCGGCCAGATGCCACAGCTTGTCGAGATTCCACAAGAAAAATTGCCGCCCCTGCGATTGGGTTTCCAGCGCGTGCAGATCCAGCCGGCGACGCAGGCCGAAATACAGCAGCACGCCGAACAGCATGCCGCCGAGGCTCATCATCAGCGGCATGTTGACACCGTGCCACAGCGCCAGGCTGTATTCGGGCGTGGCATCGCCGAGCACCCCGCGCACACTGGTGGCAAGTACCGGGCCGATGGTCAGGTTCGGCGCGATGCCGACCGCCACGCACAGCAGTACCAGCACGATCACCGGCACCTTCATCCAGATCGGCGGCTCATGCACCTCGCGCTTGACCTTGCGCGGGCCTTCGCCGAAGAAAGTGTCGTGGACAAAGCGCAGGCTGTAGGCAATACCGAACGTGCCGGCCAGGAATGCCGCGATCACCGTCAGCAGACGGGGCAGGTTTTCTTCGACTTCCAGTGCCTCGGCAAAGAACATTTCCTTGGAGAGAAAGCCGTTGAACAGCGGTACCCCGGCCATCGCCAGCGCGGCGATGATGGCCAGCACGCTGGTCATCGGCATCAGCTTGAACAGCCCGCCCAGCCGGCGCATGTCGCGGGTGCCGGTTTCGTGATCGATGATGCCGGCCGCCATGAACAGGCTGGCCTTGAACGTGGCATGGTTCATCACATGGAACAGCGCCGCCACCACCGCCAGCGGCGAGGACAGCCCGAGCAGCAGCACGATCAAGCCCAGATGGGAAATGGTGGAATAGGCCAGCACTCCTTTCAGATCATGCTGGAAAATCGCATTCCACGCCCCGACCAGCAAAGTGGCCGCGCCGATGCCGCTGACCGTGTAGAGAAACAACTCGGTGCCCGAGAGCGCCGGATACAGGCGCAGCAGCAGGAACACCCCGGCTTTCACCATCGTGGCCGAATGCAGATAGGCCGAAACCGGCGTCGGCGCCGCCATCGCATGCGGTAGCCAGAAATGGAACGGAAACTGCGCACTCTTGGTGAATACCCCGAGCAGCACCAGCCCGAGAATCAGCGGGTACCATGCGCTCTGCCGCAGGATGTCGCCGGCGGCCAGCACTGCCTCCAGATCGTAGCTGCCGACCACCCGGCCAATCAGAATCACCCCGCCAAGCAGCGCCAGCCCGCCCATCCCGGTCAGGGTCAGCGCCATGCGCGCGCCTTGTCGTGCATCCTGACGTTGTGACCAGAAGCCGATCAGGAGAAAGGAACTGATCGAAGTCAGCTCCCAGAACACCACCATCAGCAGCAGATTGCCGGCCAGCACCACGCCGAGCATCGCCCCCATGAACAGCAGCAGATAGCTGAAGAAGCGCGAGGTACTGTCCTTCGGGCTGAGATACCACGCCCCGTACAGCACCACCAGCGCGCCGATGCCGAGTACCAGCAGGCTGAACATCCACGACAGGCCATCCAGCCGCAGATCGAACGACAGCCCGAGCGTCGGCAGCCACTCGCGGCTGCTGGCAAGCGTGCCGGCCTGCATCAGCGCCGGTGTCAGCCATGCCCAGATGGCCAGTCCCAGAAGCGGCGCAGCCCCTGCCAGCCATGCCGTGGCCCGGCGCGATGGCGAAACAAGCGCAATCAACAGCGCACAGACAAACGGCAGGGACAGGAGCAGTTCCAGCATGCGTGGGGACTTCGGAGGCAGGATGAGCCGATACGGCTGGGGGCGCTATGTTAGCCGATATGTCGGCAAAGCCGTTGAAAAATCAGCAAAAAACGTGAATGCGTTTTCAGTGTGTCGGCAGTTTGCATGCGATGGACGGCACGGGAGCCGTCCCTGCAGGCAAGGGCATCGGCAAGTATTGTGCACTGCAAATGACTTCGCCCCGCCGGGATGCGGCGGGGCGAAGCTGTCTTTGCGTATGCGATGGAAGAGAAGAGTTGCGGGTTACCAGATGTCGAACTCGGCGCGGCAACCATTGCTGACCCACACGCCGCCGCTGTCCCAGCCCCAGGAGTCGCCTTCGATGCAAGCGACATTCGACAGCGATCGAACCAGATAGGCGCCTTCGGCAATCGGTGCGCGGCAATAGCTGCGGCGGTTGCCGGCTGAGCTGCATTGCAGGCGCTGAACCGGGGCGACGTAGGCATAGCCGGGTGCATGACCGCGATAGGTCGGGTAGTAGTAGTTGTAGGGACGGGCGCCACGCATGCAGTCGCCGTTGTACGGATTGCAGACGGCGCGATAGGAGGCGTCTTGCCAGCTGCGCCCGCCATAACCGTAATAGCGGGGCGAGTAATAGCTGTTGGCGCTGCGGTAGCGGGGCGTGTTGTACTCGGCGTCCAGCTCCTCGTCGCTGACATTGCCGCGGCGCACGGCAAACTCGGCACGGCAGCCGTCGCTGACCCAGACGGCGTCCTGACGGGCGCCCCAGGTTTCATTTTCAACGCATTGGCCGGCAATCTGGCGTACCAGGCGAGTACCGCCACCGGCATTGGCGCGACACTCCTGATAAGCAGAATCAATCGACTCGCAGCGAATGCGCTGCTCACCACTGCTTGTGTTGCGGGACTGTGCTTGCGCGGCCATGCTGCCTGCCAGTGCCAGCACGCTGATCATCACGGTGCCAAGAACATGCTGCGGTTTCATAAGCGTGTCTCCCTGCCCCCATTGGCATTTGTTCAGGATGTGTCAACTTTACCGCAGCTGACCGTCAATGGCGGGAGCAAACTGCCCGTGCAGACCGAATGCAGGGGAAACATTCAGCTTGGGAAAACAATCGGGCGTGCGTGGCCAGCAGGATGCCGCATTCAGGATTTCAGTGCGCGTACATGGGCGAGAACACACTCCGCCAGTGCGTGGATGTCGTAGCCGCCTTCGAGCATGGACACCACACGGCCTTGAGCCGTGTCATCGGCAATTCGAACCAGCTGTCGGGTGAGCCATTCGAAATCTTCGGCCTCCAGTGGCAGTCCGCCCAGCGGGTCGGCACGATGGGCATCGAAGCCGGCGGAAATCAGCAGCAGGTCGGGCGCGAACCCCGCGACATGCGGCAGCAGTTCATCCTGCCAGATGCGTTGAAAATCGAGGCGACTGCAATCGGCAGGCAGGGGGCGATTGAGAATGTGGCCGCGGCCGCCGGATGTATTGTCCAGTCCGGTCTGCGGGTACAGGCCTTCCTGATGAGTGCTGACGTACAGCACGCGCGGGTCGTGACGGAAAATGTCCTGTGTGCCGTTGCCGTGGTGAACATCGAAATCGATGATGGCGACATGTCGCACCAGTTTGTTGGCAAGTGCATGGGCAGCGGCCATCGCGATGTTGTTGAACAGGCAAAAGCCCATCGGTGTATCGGTTTCGGCATGGTGGCCGGGTGGGCGCACGGCACAGAAAGCGCGGGATCGCCAGCCTTCCAGTACCCATTCGGCAGCGGCGATGCCGGCACCCGCGGCACGCAGGGCGGCTTCGGCGCTGCCTGACGAAATTGCGGTGTCATCATCCAGCCATTGATGCCGACCATCGGCAGGGCCGGCCAGAATGCGCGAAATGAGGGCGCTGCTGTGGATCTGCATCAGATCCTCGCGCAGGGCACGAGGGGCGTCATGCCAGGGAATGCCGGGGAAATGCTGCTTCAGCATGGTTACCACGTGGCGCAGACGGTCGGGCGACTCGACATGGTCATCGCCTGGCTCATGGGCAAGGCAGGCCGGATGGCTGAAGAAGCACAACTCGCTCATGTTGCTGTCGTGGCTCGACGGTGCGCAGGTTGCCAGAGCACGTCACTGCCACCATCGCGGCGTGCCAGCTGGCGTGCCAGCACGAACAGCGCATCCGAAAGGCGGTTGAGATAGCGCAGCGCCTCGGGACGCACCGCTTCATGGCGGGAAAGCGCGACGGCCAGCCGTTCGGCTCGGCGCACCACGGTGCGCGCCAGATGGCAGCGGGCGGCAGCCTCGTTGCCGCCGGGCAGGATGAATTCCTTGAGTGGCGTCAGTTGTGCGTTGCAATGGTCGATGTACTGCTCAAGTGCCAGGCTGTCGTCCGCGAAGATGCCGGCATGACCCGGGAGACACAACTCTCCCCCGAGATCGAACAGTTGATGCTGGAGTCGGATGATCAGCAAAGCCTCCGGTGCGTCGGCAGGCAAAGCGGTACAGAGCAGTCCCAGACAGGCGTTGGCCTCGTCCAGACTGCCGAGCAGATCAATGCGCAGGCTGTCCTTGCCCGTGCGTTGTCCATTGCCAAGCCCGGTGCTGCCATCGTCGCCGGTGCGGGTATAGATTTTGGAAAGGCGGTGCCCCATGGCTTACTTGGCAGTCGTGAGGAGGGCGATTCTAGCGGCATGCGCAAAGATGCCGTGTTGCACGGCAGCAGGGACGGCTTGCGCGTAAAATCCCGCCATGCAGAACAGAACACATGATGTGCTGATCGTGGGAGGCGGGCTGGTAGGTGCCAGTCTGGCCATCGCGCTGGAGTCCTCGGGACTGGATGTGGCGATCCTGGAGGCAACGTTGCCAGGGGCATTGCCGACGGTTTTCGACGAGCGCAATCTGAGCTTTTCCGAAACCACCTGCAATGCACTCAAGGCATTGCGGCTGTGGCCGCTGCTGCAAACGGCCAGCCCGATTCGCCGGATCCACACATCAAGGCAGGGTGACTTTGGTCGGGTGTGTCTGGACGCGCATGAATACGGCCGCGAGGCGTTCGGGCATGTGGTGGTGGCACGCGACTTCGGCGAGGCACTGGAGCATCGCCTTGCGCAGATGGGCGCGCTGCGACGTTATCGTCCGGCGCGTTTCCTTGCCACGGCAATGGATGAACATGGCCTGCGCACGGTGCAGTGGCAGGATGCCGATGGCTTGCAACAGGTGCGTGCGCGCTTGCTGGTCGGTGCCGACGGCATGGAAAGCGCGGTGCGCGAGCAACTGGGCATTTCGGTGCAGCGGCATGATTACCGGCAGACTTTGTTTGTTTGCCGGGTGCGCCCGGAGCGTGCCCCGGATGGTACGGCTTGGGAGCGTCTGGGCGCCCATGGGCCGACCGCTCTGCTGCCGCGTTTTGATCGCCATTACGGGCTGGTGCATGGTGTGGCGAGCGAGGAGGCCGATGCCGTGGTGGCACTTGACGATGCCGCCTGGCTTGATCGCATCCAGTCTGCCATGGGGTGGCGTGCCGGTCGCTTCCTGTCGGCCGGACAGCGCAGCCGTTATCCGTTGCAGCGCGTGGTGGCCGAGCGGCTTGTCGCCCCGCGTGCGGTACTGCTTGGCAATGCCGCGCAGAGCATTCATCCGGTGGGTGCCCAGGGCTTCAATCTGGGGCTGCGTGATGCATTGACCCTGGTGGAAGAAATCCAGCGTCATGGCGTGGATGCCGACGGCCTGCTGCCTGCCTACCAAGCGCGTCGTGCCGAGGATCGGCAGCGCACGCTGGCGTTCTCCGATGGCTTGGCGCGCATCAGCGCCAATCCGGCATTGCCGGTCGGGCTGCTGCGCAGTCTCGGCATGGCGGCACTTGCCAACAGCCGTGGCTTGCGAGCCGAATTGGCTTCTGCCGGAATGGGCTATCGAGGGGATGTGCCGGCATTGTGCCGGGAGGTGTCGGCATGACGCGGCGCAAACAGCGGGATGTGGTGGTGGTTGGTGCCGGTGTAGTGGGCAGTGCCGTGGCCGTGG
>JBHADJ010000053.1:0-9591 GCA_041855065.1 Lysobacter sp. | reverse complement strand
GGTACCCGGCAGTGTCAGCTTCCGCGGCCTCGTGACGATGATGCAGCAACAAAATCTGGATGCAGGCCAGGCCGCATTGATGACCGTGGTCAATATTCTGCTGGCCCTGATTGCCGGCCTCATGTTCGGCAACCTGCTGGTTCCGCCGCGCAGAAACCTTTGACAAGGCCTTGACAGAATTAAGAAAGCGCCGGAAAACCGGCGCTTTTGCTTGAGCCTCTAAATTACGCGCCCTGAATCAGGAAATCTTCGAGGTTGCGGCCTTCGGCAATATAGGCGGCGAGCCAGCGCGGTTGCTTGCCGCGGCCGGTCCAGGTTTCCTCGGCATTGGCCGGGTTGCGGTATTTCGGCTCCACCTTGCTGCCCTTGCGCGGGCCTTTGCCAGCCTTGCGGGTCGGGGCGGCCTTGCTGGCTTTTACGACGGCGTTGCCGGTGCCGAACAGTTCTTCAAAGGTATAGCCGGAAGCGCGCACGATTTTGTTCACCTGGGCGCGCACCTGGTTGATGGGTTTGCGCTTGGCCAGAACGCGCTTGCGTTTTTGTGCCTGGCTGATGAGGTCGGCCAGTTCCTTGCTGTTGAGTTTGGTAATGTCCACGTCATTCTCCGGTACAGGGATTCTGTCGCAGGTTATTGCGCGACAGCGGGCATATTAATAAGCAATGGCTTTTTATGCAAACTTGAAAAATCGGGTTTCAGTTTGCGTTGGCAAAAAGCCGCTGCATCAGCCCGGCATGGTCGATATTTTCCGCTTCATCAGCATCGCGGCGGCGGTATTCGTAGCTGCCGGCGGCAAGGCCGCGCTCGGATACCACCACCCGGTGCGGGATGCCGACAAGCTCCATGTCGGCAAACATTGCGCCCGGGCGCAGGCCGCGGTCGTCGAGCACGACATCAAGACCGGCTGCGCCCAGTTCGCGATACAGCGCCTCGGCCGCGGCACTGACGTCGGCATTGTTTTTCGGATTGATGATGCACACGGCCACCTGCCACGGCGCCATGGCTTCCGGCCAGCGAATGCCGGCGTCGTCGTGATTTTGTTCGATGGCGGCAGCGACGATGCGGGAGACGCCGATGCCGTAGCAACCCATCAGCGGGTTGACCGGTTTGCCCTGGGCATCGAGCACGGTGCAGTTCATCGCGCGCGAATATTTGTCGCCAAGCGCGAAAACATGCCCGACTTCGATGCCGCGGGCGATGTCGAGGCGGCCCTGACCGTCGGGCGATGGGTCGCCTGCCAGCACGTTGCGGATGTCGGCCACTTCCGGCTCGGGCAGGTCGCGTCCCCAATTGACCCCGGCAAGGTGGAAACCGTCTTCGTTGGCACCGATGACGAAATCGGCCATGGCCGCCACGCTGCGGTCGGCGATGATGCGAATCGGGCGTGCCGGTGCCAGCGGGCCGAGAAAGCCCGGCGAGGCGTTCAGGTGGGCCTTGATTTCCGCTTCACTCGCCAGCCGGAAGTCGGCAAGGCCGGGACATTTGCCCAGCTTGATTTCATTCACCGCGTGATCGCCGCGTACCAGTGCCAGGGTGAATTGCTCGTTGCCTTCGGCATCGATGCCCATGAGCGCCAGCGATTTCACCGTGCGGGTGAGCGGGATTTGCAACAGGGCGGCGACTTCCTCGCAGGTTTTTTGCGTCGGTGTGGCGACCTTGCGCATCGTTTCGCCGGCCTCGGGCCGGGTGCCGGGGGAAAGGGCTTCGGCCAATTCGACATTGGCGGCATATTCGGACGCATCGGAGAAGGCAATGGCATCTTCGCCCGAATCGGCCAGCACGTGAAACTCGTGCGAGGCCGAACCGCCGATGGCACCGGTATCGGCAAACACGGCGCGAAAGCGCAAACCCAGCCGGGTGAAAATGCGGCTGTAGGCTTCGTACATGTTGCGGTATTCCGCCTGCAGGCTGGCTTCGTCCAGATGGAAGGAGTAGGCGTCCTTCATCAGGAACTCGCGTGCGCGCATCACGCCGAAGCGCGGGCGGATTTCATCGCGGAACTTGGTCTGGATCTGGAAGAAATTGACCGGCAGCTGTTTGTAGCTGGCGAGCTCCTGCCGGGCAAAATCGGTGACGACTTCTTCGGCCGTGGGGGCGTAGCAGTAATCGGCTTCCTTGCGGTCGCGGATTTTCAGCAACTGGCCGCCGAATTTTTCCCAGCGCCCGGTTTCCTGCCACAGCTCCTGTGGCTGGATGGTCGGCATCAGGATTTCGATGGCGCCGGCGTGCGTCATTTCTTCGCGCACCACGCGCTCGACTTTGCGCAATACCCGCAGGCCAAGCGGCGACCAGGTATAAAGCCCGGCGGCAAGCTTGCGGATCAACCCGGCGCGCAGCATCAGCTTGTGGCTGATGATTTCGGCCTCGGCCGGGGTTTCTTTTTCGGTATGCAGGTGGAATTGCGACAAACGCATGGCAGGACTCACGGGAACGGAACCCGTGCATTCTGCCATGCGCGCCCGGGGTTACGGTTTTTCGCAGGCGTTGGCAACCACGCTTTCGGCGATGCGCCGTTGCGATGCGCGCTCCTCGGCACTCAGGGTGCGCTGGCTGCCATCTTCGGCGGTGATTTGCACCGCCGTGCCGCCATTGAGAATGGCGAGGTTGGCGCGTGCCTGCCGGCATTGGGCGTTTTCCGTGCTTGCCGGTGCCTGGGCTGTGGGCGTACTGCTGCGGTTGCTGACGTTGCGAATGTTGTATTGGCCGGATTTCGGGGGGGTGCTGGAGTAGTGCGTGCGTCCTTGTGCATCCCGCCATTGGTAAACCTGCTGCGTTTGTGCATGCAGGTTGCCGGACAGCATCAGCAGGGCAAGGCCAAGGCCGGAAAGTGCGATGGGTTGAAAGCGGCGTTGCAGGGACATGATGAAAAACCTGTAGGGCAGGAGATGCATTGCATCATCCATCAAAGCGTGATGCAAGTCACGCTTTGATAACAGTCATGTTGGGGGGGGGCAGTTGCGTGTTCATGGCGTTGCATGGCTACCACGGTGAGGCGTCCATTCCCGTAAACTTGCGCCCATGTCGAGCGAATCTTCTTCTTCCGCACGTCCCGTGCGTCTGGTCTATCTGTTGCCCAATCTGGCGACCAGCGGTGGGCTCATGGCGGGCTTCTACGCCATCATCATGGCGGGTCAGGGACAGTTTGAAAAAGCCTGCATCGCGGTGTTCGTCGCGGCGCTTCTGGATGGTCTGGACGGGCGGATTGCGCGTCTTACCAATACTCAGAGCGAGTTCGGCGTGCAGTACGACTCGCTGGCCGATCTGGTCAGTTTCGGCATGGCGCCGGCGTTGGTGATGTACTACTGGGCTTTGCAGCACTTGGGGACGACAGGGACGGTAACGGGGCGTCTGGGGTGGTTGGCGGCATTTGCCTACGCCGTGTGTGCCGCACTGCGGCTTGCCCGCTTCAATAGCCAGGTGGGCGTGGTGGACAAGCGCTGGTTCATCGGGCTGGCAAGCCCGGCATCGGCAGCGGTGATGATGGGGCTTGTGTGGACGCTCAACGACCATGCGCAAGAGGGGCGTGATTTTCGCTGGCTGGCGTTTGCCGTCACGCTTGGTACGGCGATGTTGATGGTCAGCAATGTGCGCTACAGCAGCTTCAAGGGGCGTCAGCGGGTGTCGTTCATCGTGTTGCCGGTGGCGGTGCTCGTCCTGATCGCACTGGCGTTGTATCCGCCGCAAACCCTGTTGCTGGCATCGGCACTGTATGCGCTTTCCGGGCCGCTGTTGGCGCCTTTTCGGCGGCACTCGTCGCCGACACCGGAGACAGCCCCATGAGGTGGGATGCGTTTCAGCAAGAAGCATTGCAAGCGCTGGGTTTTCAGGTATTGCAGATGCACGATTCTGCTACGCAGTCGCAGTCGCAGTCGCAGTCGCAGACACCGGCACCGGCCATGCTGACTTGGCTTGCCGCTGCCCTGCGATTGCCGGTGGAGCGGCTGGAAAGTGCCCGGCTTCAATGGCCCTCACCGGAGGCCGTGCGCGATCCGCTCATCAAGCGCAAGTTGTGGCCGCATCTGCGCGCGCTGTATCGCACGCCATGAACATGCCGTTCTCGCCCGTGCAGGACGGGATCTGCCTGCGTCGAATGCACGCCGCGGATTTGGAGGCGGTGATGGTGGTGGAGGAGCAAAGCTATCCCTGGCCATGGCGGGCAGGCAATTTCCGGGATTGTTTGCAGGCGGGTTATTCGATGTGGGTGCTGGAGAACGATGCCGGAGGCATCGTGGGCTATGCGGTGGTCAGTATCCAGGCTGACGAGGCACATCTGCTCAATATCTGCGTTGCACCGGAGGTGCGAGCCAGAGGACAGGGGCGACGACTTTTGCGGGCGATGCTGGTGATTGCCAAGGGGCAGGGGGCGCAACGCATGTTTCTGGAGGTGCGACCGAGCAACGTGGCTGCGATTGCGCTGTATCACGGTCAGGGGTTCAACGAAATCGGTCGCCGTCCGCGCTACTACCCGGCAGACAATGGTGGCCGGGAGGATGCACTGGTCATGGCAATGGAGCTGCTGGACTGATTGCCGCATTTGCATGCGAATGCTCCCCATCGTTGCCGCCCGACCTTAGAATGCGCCTTTCGATCGAGGAGTGCCCATGTCGCATCACACGTCTCTTGGTACGGTCTTTCGTCAAGCACTGTCGCAGGAAACCCCATTGCAGGTGATGGGAGCCATTACCGCCTATGCGGGTTTGATGGCCAAGCGGGTGGGGTATCGCGCGCTGTATCTTTCCGGCGGCGGTGTGGCGGCCAATTCGCTCGGCATGCCCGATCTTGGCATTTCCACGATGGAGGACGTGCTGACGGATGCCCGTCGCATTGTCGATGCCACGCAAATGCCGCTTTTGGTGGATATCGATACCGGCTGGGGGGGCGCCTTCAATATCGCGCGCACCATCCGCAGTTTCGAGCGGGTGGGGGTGGCAGCCGTGCACATGGAAGATCAAGTGGGCCAGAAACGTTGCGGCCATCGTCCGGGCAAGGAGGTGGTGAGCCGTGCGGAGATGGTCGATCGGGTCAAGGCAGCGGTGGATGCACGGCAGGATGCGGGTTTCGTCATCATGGCGCGTACCGATGCCGCCGCGGTGGAGGGCATTGATGCGGCCATTGAGCGAGCGGTGGCCTATGTCGAGGCCGGCGCTGACATGATCTTTCCCGAGGCGATGAAAACTCTGGATGACTATCGTCGTTTCAAGGCGGCAGTCAAGGTGCCGATTCTTGCCAATCTGACCGAATTCGGCTCCACACCGTTCTTCACCACCGAGGAGCTGCGTGAGGCGGGGGTGGATATTGCCCTGTACTGCTGCGGTGCCTACCGGGCGATGAACAAGGCGGCACTGAACTTCTATGAAACCGTGCGCCGCGAGGGGACGCAGAAAAACATCATTGATCAGCTGCAAACGCGGGCTGAGCTGTATGACTTTCTGGGCTATCACGCTTATGAAGACAAGCTGGATGCCCTGTTTTCGAAGAACGCATGAGTGGCGACACATCCCGCGCATTACCTGAAAACTTTACAAGTCGGAGAAATTCCATGAGTACCCGCAAAAAACCTGCTGCACAAGCGTCTGCCAAATCTGCGCAATCCGCCACCAAGGCAGCGCAGAAGACCCCGGCCGTGAAGGCCGCGAGCAAGGTGAAAGGCAATGTGAGCGTGCCGAAAGACGCCAAGGCGGCTCCCGTCCCCGCACAAGCGGCACCGGAAGCTGCGACACCGAAAGTGAAGAAATCCGTTGCCCTTTCCGGTACGGCTGCCGGCAATACCGCGCTGTGCACGGTGGGGCGCACTGGCAATGATCTGCACTATCGCGGCTATGACATTCACGACCTTGCCACTCAGGCGACCTTCGAGGAAGTCGCCCATTTGCTGATCCACGGCAGCTTGCCGACCGAGTCGCAATTGGCGGCCTACAAGACCCGCTTGGCACGGCTGCGCGGCCTGCCGGCCATCGTGCAGGAAGCGCTGGAGTTGATTCCGGCTAATGCGCACCCGATGGATGTGCTGCGTACCGGCTGCTCGGTGCTGGGTACGGTATTGCCCGAGCGCGAAGGCCACCCGGAAGCCGAAGCCCGGGAAATTGCCGACCGGCTGGTGGCGAGCTTCGGCTCGATGTTGCTGTATTGGTGGCATTTCACCCGCAACGGCCGCCGCATCGAGGTGGAAACCCGTGATGATTCGGTGGCCGGGCACTTCCTGCACCTTCTGCATGGCAAGAAGCCTGAGTCGCTGCATGTGGAGGCGCTGGACAAGTCGCTGATTCTCTATGCCGAGCACGAGTTCAATGCCAGCACGTTCACCGCCCGCGTGATTGCCGGTACCGGCTCGGACATGTATTCGGCCATCACCGGCGCCATCGGTGCCCTGCGCGGGCCCAAGCACGGCGGTGCCAATGAAGTGGCGATGGACATCATCAGCCGCTACGGCAATGCCGACGAGGCCGAAGCCGACATCCGCGCGCGCATGGAGCGGAAGGAAATCATCATCGGCTTCGGCCACCCGGTGTACACCATCGGCGATCCGCGCAACCCGATCATCAAGAAGCTCTCGAAGAAGCTGTGCAAGCACGGCGGCAACCAAGTGCTGTTCGATGTCAGCGAGCGCATCGAAACCTTGATGATGGATACCAAGAAGATGTTTCCGAACCTCGATTGGTACAGCGCGTCGAGCTATCACATGATGGGCATCCCGACGCCGATGTTCACCCCGCTGTTCGTGATTGCCCGCACCACTGGCTGGGCGGCACACGTGATCGAACAGCGTCAGGATGGCAAGATCATTCGCCCGAGTGCCAACTACACCGGCCCGGAAGATCGCAAGTTCGTGCCGCTGGAAAAGCGCGGCTGACAAGCGCGCGGCTGGCGAGTGCGGCTATCCGCTGGCCGCGTGTGCTCTGGCAAAATAGCCGCCCTTCGGGGCGGTTTTTTTGTTTGCCCCAAGCCATGCCTTTCGTCCGCTTTTCCAAGACTCGTTCTTCAGGGCTCGCCAACATGACCAATACCCTTTTCCGCAAACCGCTGCCCGGCACGTCGCTGGATTGGTTCGACGCCCGCGAGGCGGTCGAAGCCCTTGCACCGGGGGCGTGGGCGCGTTTGCCCTATACCTGTCGCGTGCATGCCGAGAACATCGTGCGCCGTGCCGATCCCGAGCGCATCCCGGACTATCTGGGGCAGCTGATCCACGGCAAGCGCGAGCTGGATTTTCCGTGGTTTCCGGGACGAGTGGTGTGCCACGACATTCTCGGTCAGACGGCGCTGGTGGATTTGGCCGGGCTGCGCGATGCCATTGCCGAGGCCGGTGGCGATCCGGCGCAGATCAACCCGGTGGTGCCGACCCAGTTGATCGTCGATCACTCGCTGGCGGTGGAGGCAGCGGGGTTCGACAAGGACGCCTTCGCCAAGAATCGTGCCATCGAAGACCGCCGCAATGCCGATCGCTTCCATTTCATCGATTGGTGCAAGGGCGCTTTTCGCAATGTCGAGGTGATTCCGCCCGGCAACGGCATCATGCACCAGATCAATCTGGAGAAGATGTCGCCGGTGATTGACGTGCGCGATGGCGTGGCCTTCCCCGATACCTGTGTCGGCACCGACAGCCACACCCCGCATGTCGATGCGCTGGGGGTGATCGCCATTGGCGTCGGCGGTTTGGAAGCCGAAAGCGTGATGCTGGGGCGTGCCTCGTGGATGCGCCTGCCGGAAATCGTCGGCGTGGAGTTGACTGGCCGCCCGGCACCCGGCATCACTGCCACCGATATCGTGCTGGCTTTGACCGAGTTCCTGCGTGCCGAGCGCGTGGTGGGGGCGTATCTGGAGTTCTTCGGCGAAGGCGCGCGCCGCCTCACCATCGGCGATCGCGCCACCATTTCCAACATGTGCCCGGAATACGGTGCGACCGCAGCACTGTTCTACATCGACGAGCAGACCCTCGACTATCTGCGCCTGACCGGGCGCGAGGCCGAGCAAGTGGCGCGGGTGGAAACCTATGCCAAGGCGGCCGGGCTGTGGGCGGATGATTTGGCCGAGGCCCAATACGCGCGCGTGCTGACATTCGATCTCTCGCAAGTGGTGCGCAACATGGCCGGGCCATCCAACCCGCATCGGCGTCTGCCGGTGGCGGCGCTTGTCGAGCGCGGCATCGCCGATACGGGGAAACTGGCCGCTGCCCGCGCCGAAGAGGCCGCCGGGAAGTTGCCCGACGGGGCGGTCATCATCGCCGCGATCACCTCCTGCACCAATACCTCCAACCCGCGCAACGTGATTGCCGCCGGGCTTCTGGCGCGCAATGCCAATGCCCGTGGGCTGGTGCGCAAGCCGTGGGTGAAAACCTCGTTGGCACCCGGCTCGCGTGCGGTCGAGCTGTATTTGCAGGAAGCGGGATTGTTGCCGGAGCTGGAGCAGCTCGGCTTTGGCATCGTCGCGTTTGCCTGCACCACCTGCAACGGCATGAGCGGTGCGCTGGATCCGGCGATTCAGGACGAAATCATCGCCCGCGACCTGTACGCCACTGCAGTGCTGAGCGGCAACCGCAATTTCGATGGCCGCATCCACCCGTATGCCAAGCAGGCGTTTCTGGCCTCGCCGCCGCTGGTGATTGCCTATGCGATTGCCGGCACGGTGCGTTTTGACATCGAAAAAGACGTGCTGGGCGTGGACGCGGAAGGCCGCGAAGTGCGGCTGAAGGATATCTGGCCGAGCGATGCCGAGATCGATGCCGTGGTCAAGGCCAGCGTCAAGCCCGAGCAGTTCCGCGCCGTGTACGCGCCGATGTTCGCTGCACAGACGGGCAGTGGCCACAGCGAAAAACCGCTGTACGACTGGCGCCCGCAGAGCACCTATATTCGCCGTCCGCCGTACTGGGAGGGCGCGCTGGCAGGCGAGCGCAGCTTGCGGGGTATGCGTGCGCTGGCCGTGCTGGGCGATAACATCACCACCGATCACCTCTCGCCCTCGAACGCGATTCTGGCAAACAGCGCCGCGGGCGAGTACCTGGCCAAAATGGGCTTGCCGGAGGAGGACTTCAACTCCTACGCCACCCACCGGGGCGATCACCTCACCGCGCAGCGCGCCACCTTTGCCAATCCCAAGCTGGTCAACGAAATGGCGGTGGTCGATGGGCAAATCCGGCAAGGCTCACTGACCCGACTGGAGCCGGATGGCACCGTGATGCGCATGTGGGAGGTGATCGAAACCCATATGCAGCGTGGCCAGAATCTCATCATCATCGCCGGTGCCGACTACGGCCAGGGCTCCAGCCGTGACTGGGCAGCCAAAGGGGTGCGGCTGGCCGGTGTCGAGGCCATCGTGGCCGAAGGCTTCGAGCGCATCCACCGTACCAACCTGATCGGCATGGGCGTGCTGCCGCTTGAGTTCATGCCCGGCGAAAGCCGCAAGACGTATGCCATCGACGGCAGCGAAACCTTCGATGTCATTGGCGAGCGCAAGCCCGGCGGCATTCTCACTCTCATCATTCATCGCCGTGATGGCAGCCGCGTGCAGGTGCCGGTACGCTGTCGCTTGGACTCGGACGAGGACGTGTCGATTTACGAAGCCGGCGGCGTGCTGCAACGCTTTGCCCAGGATTTCCTGGC
>JBHADJ010000052.1:0-8975 GCA_041855065.1 Lysobacter sp. | reverse complement strand
GCGGTGATTCACGATGAAATCATGGCGATGCCGATGGGCTACCACAGCCTGATCGGCGACATGGGCAGCAGCCTTTCCGGCGGGCAGAAGCAGCGCATCCTTCTTGCCCGTGCCCTGTATCGGCAGCCGAAGATTTTGTTTTTGGATGAGGCCACCAGCCATCTGGATGTGGCCAACGAGCAATCGGTGAACTTGGCGGTGAAGGCGCTGAACATCACCAAGGTGATCGTCGCGCACCGCCCGGAAACGATTGCCAGCGCCGATCGCGTGCTGGTGCTGCAAGGCGGCAAAGTGGTGCAGGAATTGCGGCCGCAGCAAGCGGGGTAATCGAGGGCAGGGAAGGCAACGGCAAGATTTGGGCGCCGGTACGCTGCTCTGCGGGACTCGATTTATCCCTGCGCCCGCACTATCCGGCAGCAACGCGCAAGAAAGGCGCGCGGTGCGATGCGGTTGCTCAGACTGGCCCTGCCTCAAGGATACTGGCGGGCGGGGGCAGCGGGTTCCATGCCAAGCCCAGTACGCATGGGAGCCAGTAAACTCGTCGCTCCTGTTGCCGATTTGCTGCCCATGTCCGAACACCGCCGCCGTACCCGCATCCTTGCCACGCTCGGGCCTGCCACTGATGCCGAAGGCCGCCTTGCCGCGCTGCTGCGTGCCGGGGTGGACTGCGTGCGTCTCAACCTTTCACATGGTAGTGCCGACGAGCATCGTGCCCGTGCCGAGGCCGTGCGTGCCGCGGCGGCCGAGTGCGGGCGCGAAGTCGGCATTCTGGCGGATTTGCCGGGGCCGAAAATCCGCATTGGCCGCTTTGCCGAAGGTGCGGTGACATTGCAGGCCGGGGCGCATTTCGACCTGCTGGCCGATGTCGCCGCGCCGCTTGGCGATGCCACGCAAGTGGGGGTGAGCTATCTCGGCCTGCCTGGCGATGTCGCCGCGGGCGATGTGCTGCTGCTTGATGATGGTTTGGTGCAATTGCAGGTGCTTGCCATCGACGGTGCTCGCATCCGCACCCGGGTGCTGAGCGATGCCGTGCTGTCCGACCGCAAGGGTCTCAACAAACAGGGCGGCGGCCTGTCGCTCGGGGCGGTGACCGAGCACGACCGCGCGCTGATTGCGCTGGCGGCGGAGATCGGTGCCGATTTCATCGCCGTATCCTTCGTGCGCTCGGCCGCGGACATGATCGAAGCGCGGCAAAATGCACTGGCCGCAGGCAGCACGGCGCAACTGGTTGCCAAGATCGAACGCACCGAGGCGATCGCGGTACTGGGCGAGATCATCGACGCCAGCGATGCGGTGATGGTGGCACGCGGCGATCTGGGCGTGGAAAGCGGCGATGCCGAACTGCCGGGGTTGCAGAAAAAAATCATCCGCGAAACGCTGGCGCGCAACAAAGTGGTGATTACCGCCACACAGATGCTGCAATCGATGGTGGACAGCCCGCAGCCGACCCGTGCCGAAGTGCTGGACGTGGCCAATGCCATCATCGACGGTACCGATGTGGTGATGCTCTCGGGCGAAACCGCGGCCGGGCGCTTCCCGCTCGCGGCAGTGGAGGCGATGGCGCGCATCTGCGCCGGGGCCGAGCGCCAGTTCGAGCACGATACCAATTACGAAGATGCCGAGCGCGGCCTTGCCCGCTCCGATCATGCCATCGCCATGGCGACCATGTTCCTGACCGAGCATCTGAACGTGGCGGCGATTGTCGCCCTGACCGAGTCCGGCGGCACCGCGCGCTTTCTTTCCCGCTTCCGCTCGCCAGTGCCTATTTTCGCCCTCTCCCGCCATGTTCAGGCGCGACGGCAAATGCGGCTGATGCGCGGGGTGTTTCCGCTCGCCTTCGACAGTGCCGGCGAGCTGCCCGAGGCCGTCGCCCGCCGCGCCTTGCGCGCACTGGCCGAAGAAGGCCATGTCGAACCCGGTCAGCGCGTCCTCTTTACCAGCGGCGATACCATGGAACAGTGCGGCGCAACCAACACCCTGCGCATTCTCGAAGTGCCGACGGCGCTATAATGATGCCCCTTTCACATCCCGCAGGACGCTGCAATGAGCATCGAACAGCTTGCCGAAACCGCCCGCGCCATGGTTGCCCCGGGCAAGGGCATCATCGCCATCGACGAATCCGCCGGTACTTGCCAGAAGCGCTTTGACGGCGTCGGCATCGAGTGCACGGAAGAAAACCGCCGCGCCTACCGCGAGCTGCTGCTCACCGCGCCGAAGGTCAACGAATACCTTTCCGGTGCCATCCTGTTCGACGAAACCATCCGCCAGAAGACCCGTGACGGCGTGCCGTTTGCCAAGTACATGGCCGACAACGGCATGATTCCCGGCATCAAGGTGGACAAGGGCACCTCGCCACTGGCCGGCTGCCCCGGCGAGCTGGTGACCGAAGGTCTGGACGGCCTGCGTGCCCGTCTGGAGGAGTACTACAAGCTCGGTGCCCGCTTCGCCAAATGGCGTGCGGTGATCAACATCGGCGAGGACATCCCCTCCGGCACCTGCATCGAAGCCAATGCCCATGCACTGGCGCGCTATGCCGCCCTGTGCCAAGAACAGGGTCTGGTGCCGATGGTGGAGCCGGAAGTGCTGATGGATGGCGACCACAACATCGAAACCTGCTACGAAGTGACCGAAGTCACCCTGCGCGCCCTGTTCGATGCCCTGTACCAGCACAACGTGATGCTGGAAGGCACCATCCTGAAGGCCTCGATGGTCGTGCCCGGCAAGGACTGCCCGGTGCAGGCCAGCGTCGAGGACGTGGCCGAAGCCACCCTGATGTGCCTGAAGTCCGCCGTGCCGGCCATCCTGCCCGGCATCGTGTTCCTCTCCGGTGGCCAGTCCGACGAAGCTGCCACCGCCCACCTCGACGCCATGAACCGCATGGGCCCGAACCCGTGGCCGCTGTCGTTCTCCTATGGCCGCGCCATGCAGCAAGCCGCCCTGAAGCTGTGGGCCGCCGACATGAGCGGCAACTGGGACAAAGCCCAGGCCACCGTGTACGAACGCGCCAAGGCCAACGGCCTCGCCGCCCTCGGCCAGTGGCAGGGTTAATCCCGACCCGGGCAGCACAAAAAACGGCGGGGAAACCCGCCGTTTTTTTGTGGGTGCCGCTTGCGTGAATTTCAGTGTTGCCGTTTCAGCAGCGGCCACATGGCTTCGGCGACGCCGCGGGCCGAGGCAGGGTTTTGCCCGGTGACGCGACGGTCGCTGATGACGACTCGAGGCTGAAAATTGTCTGTCGGCAGGTGTTGGGCACCGCGTTGCGTCAGGGTATCGGCGAGCAGGAACGGTACGGTATCCAGAAGGCCGACGGCGCGTTTTTCTTCATGGTGAAGGCAGCCACATCCTTGCCGACGACGCGACGAATTTGCATGACGAGCCGATACCTTGCCCGATTCGCGGCTGATGACACACACGATCCAGCCGCCGTCAGCGCATTCTCGTGGCGGTGAAGCGGTCAAGTTTATTGTGTCCCGGTCTCGTCCGTATCGGGCAACAGGCGCAACAGCCGCACGTTCTTACCGTCTTCGAGCAGCAGCACCGTGCCGTCGCCGGCAACCTCCACCTCGCGGATGCGGTTGCCCATCGCGTAGCGGGCTTCTTCGCGGGCAGTGTCGCCGTTGATGGCCACCACGATCAGGGATTGTGACGACAACCCGCCAATCAGCGCCCGTCCTTGCCACTGAGGAAAGGCCGCACCGCGGTAAAAGGCCAGACTGGAAGGCGAAATCACCGGCGTCCAGCTGACCAGGGGCGCCTCATACTGCGGCGCGGTGCGGTGGTCGGGAATGGGGCGGCCATCGTAATGGTCGCCATCGCTGACAATCGGATAGCCGTAGTTCTTGCCGGCGCTGATGCGGTTGAACTCGTCTCCGCCCCTGGGCCCCATTTCATGGCCCCAGAGCGTGCCGTCGGCGGCAAAGGCCAGCCCCAGCACATTGCGGTGGCCGAGCGTCCACACTTGCGCAGCCACACCGCCCCGGCTGGCGAAGGGGTTGTCGCTCGGCACCCGGCCATCGTCCTCGAGCCGCACGATCTTGCCGAGATTGCTGTCCATGTCCTGCGCCGGCTCGAACTTCTGCCGCTCGCCCGAGCTGATGTAGAGCTTGCCATCGGGGCCGAAGGCAAGGCGGTGACTGTAATGGCCGCGGCCTTCCACTTTCGGTACTTGCCGCCAGAGGACTTCCACCGCTTCCAGCTGCCCGGCATTGCCTTGCAGGTGCAGTCGTGCCCGCGCCACGGCCGCCCCGCGCAGCTCGCCTTCGCCCGGTTCGGCGTAGCTGAAATACAGCCAGCCGTTGCGTGCGAAATCCGGGTGCAGCACGACATCGCCCAGCCCGCCCTGACCGCCATAAGCCACGTCGGGCAGTCCGGTGATTTCGCCAAGCTGTCCGCTGGCGGTATCCAGTAGCTTCAGATGGCCGGACTTTTCGCTGACGATGAGCCGGCCATCGGGCAGGAAAGTCATCGCCCACGGCTCGTTGAAGCGGGCAATTTCCTGCGATTTGAATGGCGGCACGGCGCTGACTAGCGACGTGCCGGGGCTACCCTGCCCTTGGCAGGCGGCAAACAGCAGGACCGTGGCGAGAAGATGGGATTTACGCATGAGCCGGTGCTCGGTTTTTGCATACAGCACAGCATAGCGCTTTGCGACAGGGCGGCCCCTAGTCCGGGCTTGTCTGGTGGATGCAGAAAACAAGACGCGGGTAGCGGGGTTCGCTTTCATCCACATGCACCAGCACGCTCTCGAATTGCACGCCTGCATCCAGACGTGCGGCAAGAAAGCGATTTTCCCGGCGAGGCACATAACCGAGCTTGCAGCCTTGCCAATCCAGCCGGATTGCATGCGGATCGTGCGGATTGTCTGGCTCGCGTACCAGATGCAGCCGGTCGCCCTGGCACAACCGGGGGAGCAACTGCGGTGCTTGGGCATAACCTGTTCCGGCGATTTCTCCGCGCAGCACAAGATGCGGGATATCCCTCATCAAGCGAAAATCGTGTGCCGCACAGTTTTCCAGAACCTTCTGCAACACCTGCCGCGAGCGCCGATCCAGCCGGCGCACATGGCGTGCCGGTCGCCCCTGGCAATTGCGAGCATGGATCTGTGCCTCCTGCCAGGCTTCGCGTCGGGCAGCCTCGTTGGCAGCTGCATTGATGCGTGCCGCCACCTGCTCTGCCCAGTCTTCCATGGCCGGACTTGGATCATCATTGTCGGGGCCACGCAATTCGACCAATTCAAAATGCGGGCCATCCACATCGATACCGATGAATGCGAAACAGGCCGTTGCCTGCTCACCCTCTGGCAGCGTCAGATGCACGATGCGGCTGCACTGGCTGACACATTGATGCCAATACCCTCCCACACAATGCCGCATGGCATCTCCTTCCAGAATCAGCGCATCTTCGCTCAACAACTCTTGCGCAGACTTGTCGTTCTCTTGCCAGTGACCAAGCAATGGCCGCAATTGCAGCGACTCGGACATGGCCGGGACAGACGACAACGCTTGCAAGGGTTGCTGATGCCAGCGTTGCGAAGCCTGCAAGAGCGAGGCAATGCCACGATAGGCAAGCCAAGCGCTGCCCAGTGCTTCCGGCGTGATGTGCAACAGGCTGGCAGGCAGGTGCTCCTGTTCGATTGCCGCTTGCAGGAAATCGCGGCAATCGCGCAGCTTGCCGGGAAGCTCGGTATGCGGAATTGCCAAGGCGCTCCATGTGGCACTCCAGCCACCGGCAAAACAAGACGCAATCCTGGCCAGCGCCTCTGGTTTGTCATTGACAACAGGCAGCGCACGCAGAGAGGGCAACCATTTTTCCAATGCGGCCAAGCTGCGCGGTCGCGCATGTGCAGCCATGGCATCCAGCAAGGGCAATGTCTTGTGCAGCGCTTCCGGCCGACACCAGACATCGCGACACAACGGCGAGCGCACCAGTGCACGGCTGATGCGATAGTGTTCAGCCAGCGCCTTGACCAGATTCCCACTCTGCTTGATGACGTTGCCAATCGCCTCACCTGCTGCCTTCTGCCACGGCATCACGGACGGCACCACATCGGCATACCCGGCAGCGAACAGTTCGGGGCGTTCGACAATTCTCAACAACAGCGGCAAAAGCAGCGGCGGAAAATCCCGCAATGCCTGCATCCAGCGGACACGAACGAAGCCTTCAAGTGCCGCCAGTCGGTTGTAATTCTCCACACAGCCCCAGAAACCGGCACGAGCTTCCAGCTCGCCGAGAAAATTCAGCACATCCTCATCCAGCGCTTGAGCAAAGGCGCGGATCTGCCGTTGCAATGGGTGTCCCCAAGACATCGCCCAGCGCGGCGATGGCACCAGCGGTGCCACAGGTAATCCCTGAACCTCGCCGAGCTCGGGGATTGCAAAAGTTGAATCACTCAACCTTGACCAGTGCACCAGCAACACCGGCAATACACTGTCCCTGCCATGCAAGCCAGCGTCCAGATTGACAACCGCCAGCGTGCCATTCTCATGGAGCATCCAAAGCCAGCAACGATCGCGTGCACCGGCACGCGTCAAAAGATGCTCGGCCTTTAGCCAGAGCCGCGCCTTCAGTCCCGCTGGAAGCGGATGGTCATCAAGAGCAACTGCGGTGGTCACCATCATTACCTTGTCTGCCTGTCCCAACAGACACCCAGCATCGCAAAGGCGCGTCTCACCAGCTGGGACAGTCGGCACATCCAATGCAATGGCGCCGGCTTGTCTCCATGTTTTGTCGCACGAGGCATCTCGAATGCACTTCAACATCCCCTGCCGATCTGCATTCCCGACGTTTGCGTGCGATCACACTTGGACTTGCGCTCGTCACCGCCCCTTGTCTGCTGGCTCGAACCGAATACGCCTTCCTGATCGATAACGGCGATGCGAACAGCCGCCTCGAAGCACCCAGGAATAGCCTGCTTCGCAAGCATGTTCGGCTTCGCACTGGTCTGGCGGACGCCCCGTTTCCACGGCCCCACTGATTCCGCCCTGCCCGCTCGCGCGCATTGTCTTCCGTCCAAAGCCACCTGATTGGGCAATCCTGACAGTTGCCGTGCCGATGAATTCGAGCGGGATTCTGGTTTGCCACCATGACTCCCCATGGCGCCCATGCCCGCAACGGCATCTCCGTGTTTTCGACGCAAGCACAGAGTCAACCTGTCAAAGCTGAATTTCTACGAAACAAAAACTGCGGAGTTTCCCGTAAAATGATCTCTTAAGCATCTGTTCACAGATTGACATAGCAAAAACACCCGGAAGGAGATTGCCTTAGATGAAGTCCCATATCCGCGCCAAGTCGCATACGCGTTCCAAGCTGTTCCAGGCCATTGCCTGCAGCATGCTGGTTGCAGCAACACCGCTTGCCGCACTCGCCGCGCAGCCTCTGCCTGCCAACAGCCTCGGTCTCGGCACCCACTGTGCAACCGCCAGCACCGCGGCCGAACGCGCTACCTGCTACACGCGCAAACTCGCCGACCTCAAGCTGAGTGCTCATGGCGAACAGCTGTTCAGCAACAATGCCGCAACCACCAATGTGCCGGTTGTGGCCACCTATACCGAAACCGCCACCTTGGGCGACCCCGACAGCTGGAAGACCGACGAGTTCCTGCAAGACTGGGGTTTGGCGGCCATGAACGCCCATCACGCCTATGCCCGTGGCCTCAGTGGCTCCGGCATCATGCTCGGGGTTGTGGATAGTGGTGTTGGCTTTAGCCATGACGAGTTTGCCGGCAAGCAGAATGTGGCCATTACCATGGCCAACTTCCAGGACGATGGCACCCTTTGCCCGGAAGGCCGCAACTTCGGTGCTGCCGCTTGTTTCAATACGCGTGGTGATGAGGTGCAAATCGAGTACGTGCGCTTCCATGAGAGCGTGCCGGAGAACATCCGCAACATCATTCTGAACGGCCCCTACGTCAAGCCGGGTCTCAACTACAACAGCCACGGCACCCATGTGGCCGGCACCATTGCGGCCAATCGCGATGGCAGCGGCATGCATGGCGTCGCGTTTGGTGCCAACTTTGCTTCTGCCCGGATGTTCCATGACACCATCCGCGAATGGCGTCGCACGGCGACGGGCTACTCGGTTTTGGATATTGCCAGCCGCCCCGGTCCCGACCCTGTCGCCTTCACCAATGTGTTCAATGACATGGCTGCAGCCGGTGTGCGTGCGGTCAACCACAGCTGGGGCTATACCGTCCAGTTCTACAGGGGCGAGGAGCTTGACCCCTACTACAATGCACCCAGCTGGCAGGAAGACTGGGATGCCTTCAGCAAGGGGGCTTTGGATACCGGCATGATCCATGTGTGGGCGGCGGGCAATATCCGTACCGCACCGCCTGCCGGGCAATATCCGATCGCCGGACTGACAGCCACCCTGCCGCGCTACATTCCGGAAATCGAGAAATATTGGCTCAGCGTTGTCAATGTGCGCCCCAATACCAGCGGGCAAGGCGATGCTTACGTCCTGAGCAGCGGCTCGATGAAGTGTGGTGCAAGCATGGACTGGTGCATCTCGGCACCGGGTACGCTGATCAACTCCAGCGTGATGGGTGGCACCATTGAAGGCGAGCTGATCACCAATGCAGACGGCAGCTATACGCTGAATATCATGGGAGAAAATCCGACTTCCGAATATGCCGACTACTCCGGCACCTCGATGGCGACGCCACACGTGACCGGCGCGCTGGCGCTGCTGTTCGAGCGTTATCCGTACCTGACCAACGCGCAGGTGCGCGACGTGCTGCTGACCACCGCCACCGATCTCGGCGAAGCTGGCGTGGACGATGTCTACGGCTGGGGCATGGTCAACCTGCAGAAGGCCATCGAAGGCTATGGCCAGTTCCGCGTCGATACCGAGGTGGACATGGTGTCGGCCGCCGGTGGCACGCACTGGTGGAACGACAGCAATGTCTGGGACGTGTGGACCAACGACATCTCCGGTGCGGCCTTCAGCTTCACCAGCAGCGCCGGTGGCTGGCTGCG
>JBHADJ010000051.1:0-16603 GCA_041855065.1 Lysobacter sp. | reverse complement strand
TGGTGTTCGGCACCCTGCATACCAGCTCGGCGGCCAAGACCATCGACCGCATCATCGACGTGTTCCCGGCCGGCGAGAAGCCGATGGTGCGCTCGATGCTGTCCGAATCGCTGCGTGCGGTGATCTCGCAGGCGCTGCTGAAGAAAATCGGCGGTGGCCGTACTGCCGCATGGGAAATCATGGTCGGCATCCCCGCCATCCGCAACCTGATCCGCGAGGACAAGGTGGCGCAAATGTACTCGGCCATCCAGACCGGTCAGCAATACGGCATGATGACGCTCGACCAGCATCTACAGGACCTGGTTGCACGCAATCTGATCACCAAGGGGCAGGCACGCGATTACGCGAAAGACAAACGCCTGTTCGACTGACGGCCTCCATTTGAAAGGACACTTCCATGACCTCTCCCGCCGAATTCACCTCCCTGCTCAAATTGATGGCGACCCAGCGTGCCTCGGACATGTTCATCACCGCCGGCATGCCGCCTTCGCTGAAGGTCAACGGCAAACTTTCGCATGCCAGCGACACTCCGTTGACCTCGCAGCAAAGCCGGGATCTGGTGCTCTCGATCATGACCCCGCCGCAGCGCGAGGAGTTCGAGAAAACCCACGAGTGCAACTTCGCCATCGGTCTTGCCGGGGTCGGGCGTTTCCGTGTCTCGGCCTTCTACCAGCGCAATCAGGTCGGCATGGTGCTGCGCCGGATCGAAACGCAGATTCCGCAGATCGAAGAACTCAACCTGCCGCCGATCATCAAGACGCTGGCGATGACCAAGCGCGGCATCATCATCTTCGTCGGTGCCACCGGCACCGGCAAGACCACCTCGCTGGCAGCGATGATTGGCTACCGCAACAAGAACTCCAGCGGCCACATCATTACCATCGAAGACCCGATCGAATTCGTCCACCGCCACGAGGGCTGCATCGTTACCCAGCGCGAAGTCGGTATTGATACCGACAGCTGGGAGGCGGCGCTGAAGAACACTCTGCGTCAGGCACCGGATGTCATCATGATCGGCGAAGTGCGCACGCGCGAGGGCATGGATCACGCCATCGCCTTTGCCGAAACCGGTCACTTGGTGCTGTGCACCCTGCACGCCAACAATGCCAACCAGGCGATGGACCGCATCATCAACTTCTTCCCCGAAGATCGCCGCTCACAATTGCTGATGGATCTTTCGCTCAACCTCAAGGGCGTGGTGGCGCAGCAACTGGTGCCACGCATCGACGGCAAAGGCCGCCGGGTGGCGATGGAAATCCTGCTCGGCACGCCGCTGGTACAGGACTACATCCGCGATGGCGAAATCCACAAGCTGAAGGAAGTGATGAAGGACTCCACCCAGCTTGGCATGAAGACCTTCGACCAGAGCCTGTTCGAGCTGTATCAGGCTGGCGAAATCAGCTATGACGATGCCCTTCGCTATGCCGACTCGCAAAACGAGGTGCGCCTCAAGATCAAACTGGCGCAAGGCGGGGATGCCCGTACCTTGGCGCAGGGTCTGGAAGGCGTGGAAGTGGCGGAAGTGCGCTGACGAACACCAGGACAACTTCGTCTGTCTTGTTTGTCGCCCCATGCAGGGAGCTTCCTTGCATGGGGCGCTGTTTTTCAGGCATCAAATGTATCCGCTGCCGCTTGTCTTGCGCTCGTGCTGTATTTCATGGATACAGCGGTGGCAACAGTGCTTTTTCTTGATCATGCCTCACATGCCATTGCGGCGGAACGCTGAATGCTTGCCGCAGATTTTCCATCGCCATCGGCATGTCGCCCGCCCCCCACAATGCCGCTTCCAGCTCCTGCAAGGCTTGTTGCTGTCCGACGTTGCGCAATTGCTCGGCGGCCTGGCTCAGCGTCTGCGCGGGACATGGTGCCAGGGCCGGGAAAAGCCGGGAGAACTGCGCCACGTCACCCTTGTCCAATGCCCGCTTGAGCGTCCTCCAGCGTGGCCGCACGGTTTTGATGTTCTTGCACTGCCGATGTCGTCGATGCCATTGCCAAGCAGCACCCGCCAAGCCCAGCGCAAGCAAAAACAAAAACAAAGGCAATGCCGCGATGCCGCGCCATGAAAACCTGCTGTTATCGCCCGACGGCATCGATGTATCTGGACTCATGGCCACCCCCTGCCCGTCCGTCGCCTGCACTTGCGCGCTTGCAGCAGATGCCTGAGGCCGGCTGCCCGGCAAGGCAGGCAGCACATCCAGCAACAGCGGGGCAACCTGAGCTTGACGCGCCGTTTTTGCCTCGACATCCCACCACCGTATCGGTTCACTGCCAATGACAAGCCGCCCCTCGCGCTCGGGCAGCACGGAAAAACGGCGTACCTGCACAGCAAAGGGACGCCCATTGTGCATGCCCTCCTGATTTTGAGCAGGCAAGGCGAAGACTTGTGCCCCCTCGGTGCGAAGTTGCAAATCGGGCAATTGAGCCGCAATTGCACCATCCGCTCGCAAGGTCAATTGCAGCTCGATGGCTTCGCCGGCATGCACTTTGGCAGGGGGTGCATCAAACGCCAGTGCAAGCTGGTAGGCCGGCAGCCAGTCACGTCCTTGTCCGGCAGGAATCGGCAAGACATTCAATACCTGTCCGGGCGTCTTGCGGGTCAATATCTGCCGCTGCCATGCCCCATCCACAATCACATCGCCATGAAAAATCGCACCGGGCAGATGGAGCTGGCCGCGCGCGTCCGGCACCAACAAGTAATGCCGGGAAATCACCTGCCATACTCGTCCATCGCGCACCTGCCTTTGCCGAGTATCCTCACCGAAGGGTTGCACGAAAACATCCGGCAAACTCGGCAAATCAAGCTGTCCTTCGACAATCCGGGCAGGCTCGGCATAGTGCAGCTGCACGGTGACACCGACTGCTTGCTGCACATACGGCTGCAGGGTATCCACCTGCATGCTGACGTGCACATCCCCGTTTTTCGTATCCTGATCCTCGGCTGCGCCAGCGTCGCTCAGCACTTCCACCATAAAACGTGGCGTCCTGGCATTGCCCACTTGCAGGCTCGGCACCTCAAGCATCCCGCTGCGGCGCGGCTGCAATTCGATGCGAAAGCGCTGCCGAATCTTCCATTCGCCGTTTTCATGGCGTACCTCGCGCCCGCTCTCGGTTCGGCGTGGCACGAAGTCTTTTTGCAGCGGCGTCGTATCGGGTGCACGGCTACTACCATCCATCTCGATATCCAGCGTGAAGGTCTCGCCAAATTGCAGCTGTTGACGGGAGAGCTGTGCACTCAACAGTGCACTTGCCATGCACGGAGCCGCGATGACCTGCGAGAAGGCCAAGAGACAAAGCATCGCACCTCTCATTGATCGCCCCCTTCCCGGCGGCGCTGATGCTCGCTCATGAACTTGTAGCGCAGCCAATGGCCAGGCGTGTCCGGTATTCGACGCAACCAGCCATCCACTTTCTGCCGCGCCTCATCTTCTTCACTCGTGACACTCGCGCCATTCCACGCATCTGACGCGCGCTGCGCATTTTCCTGTTTGGCCAGCGCTTGAGCCATCATCCGTCGCTGCTCGGCAGTCGCTGCCGCCTGCTGAGCGGCACTCGCTTCATGCCCACCCATCGGTTGTCCCGGTTGTCCCGGTTGTCCCGGTTGTCCCGGTTGTCCCGGTTGTCCCGGTTGTCCCGGTTGTCCCGGTTGTCCCGGTTGTCCCGGTTGTCCCTGTTGTCCCTGTTGTCCCTGTTGTCCCTGTTGTCCCTGTTGTCCCTGTTGCGGCTTTTCCCGGGCTTGACGCTGGCGTAAAAATTGTTCAACGGCATTTTGGTTGATGCGGGCATCCTCAAGCGTGGCATCCAGCGCCAGAGCGCGTGAATACGCCGCCAATGCCTCTTGATAACGACCTATTTTCGCCAAGGCATTGCCGAGGTTGTACTGCGCCACTGAATGATCGGGCAGGCGCTGCCACGCCTGAACGGCTTTGGCATAATCGCCTTGTCGATACGCTGCCTCTGCCTGTTGCAACAATCGATACTGCACCTGATCCTCACGCTGCCACCAGCTGCCACGAGGCGTCGAGAGCGCCTCATCCGCCCGGATATTCGAAGCCACCGGCATCAGCAACATGGCCAGCAGCAATGGAGCCACTGCCCGGCTCCGCCACCCCACGTCTTTGGCCAATACGAGTGCAGCCAAAAGCACGATCGGCAACAGCAGCCAATAACCTTCGTCTAGCCAAACCCCTCCGTGCTCGCTGTTCACAATGGCCGAACTCGGCTCGACAGGCTGCAAAACGCCCAAGGCTTGCAAATCCGTCGAATCGACTGTCAATGCCTGCCATCGACCACCACCAGCCATCGCCTGCAGACTCGCTTGTTGTGAAAGCTCGTCGGGTGCCACCGAAAGTATCGAAACCCGATAGCCCTGACCCCGCGCCATGCTGGCTGCCCCAACTGCCTCGCCATTGATGTCGCCGGCCACCAGCAGAATATCTCCCGTGCCCACCCCGCCCTGCTGCAACAACTTTACCGCCAACGCGATTGCTGCAGAGGGATTGTTGCCATCTTCCGGCATCAGCTCTGGCGACAATGCGTCCAGAAACAGTCGAATGTTGGCATTGTCACGGGTCAGTGGAACAACTGTGTGAGCATCGGCGGCATACACCAGCAAGGCGGTTTGCCCGCCCTTGCGTGCACCAAGCAATTGCGCCAGTTTCGCGCGTGCTTGCAGAAGTCGCGACGGTGGCCTGTCCTTGGCAAGCATCTGACTCGACAGATCCAGTGCCACCACCAAGGCGCCCTGGCTCTGCCAATGCGACACCGGCTGCTGTCGCCAGGCTGGCCCGGCCAATGCCAGTATCGCCAGTACCGCAGCCAGCCACGCTGCTCCGCGTCCCGGGCGAAAGCTTGCCATCTGTTGATGCAGTACGTGCGGGCGCAAGGCTTCATCAATATGGCTTTGCCAGTTGGCCGCATGTGAGCGTCTCATCCAGACAGCCAGTAACAGCAGCGGCAAAAATCCCCACAGCCAAAGCGGGCGGAGAAAATGCAAGGGAAAATCGCTCATGCCTTCTGTCCCTTGAGTGCATCCACGGCCAAAGCAAGCAGAAGTACCAGCAAGGCAGCCAAAAGCACCCGCCAATAATGCTCGCTGCGCGGGTGCACTACATCGCCTTCCCGTTCTACCGGCTCAAGCTGATCGATCTCGGCATAGATTCCGGCAAGCTCATCCGTATCGCGAGCCCGAAAGAATCGCCCCCCGGTAGCTTCCGCCATCTGCCGCAGGGTGTCTTCGTCCATGCCGTGAGCGTGCATGGGCAGCGGTATCGACACCCCCAGAAAAGACATCGTGTCCGGCTCTGCCCCCAAAGCAATCGTGTGGATGCGCAAGCCTTCCAGCGCGGCAAGTTCAGTGGCCTTTTGCGGGCTCAATGTGCCGGCGGTATTTTCCCCATCGGTCAGCAATACCAGAACCCGTTCGCGGGTTTCTTCTTCGCGCAAGCGCTTGAGCGAGAGACCGATGGCATCACCGATTGCGGTGCCATTCCCGGCAATGCCGATTTCGACGTCCTGCAACTGCTGGCGCAACGTGGCGTGATCGCGCGTCAATGGCGCAATGACGTGTGCCTGACTGCCAAACACCACAAGACCAATGCGATCACCGGCACGACGCTCAAGAAAATCCTCCAGAACCGCCTTGGCTGCTGTCAGACGATCCACCCTGTACACGCCAAGGTTCATGTCGTATTCCTCCATGCTGCCGGAAATATCCACGGCCAGCATCACATCGCGTCCGGCTTCCGGCATGACTATTGGCTCACCAAGCGTATGCGGGCGCGCCGCAGCCACGCAAAGCAACAGCCACGCCAATACTTTCAGCAGCGTCGCCAACCGCCAACCACGGTGTCCTGCTGCAGGGTGTAGCAAACGCATGGTCGCCTCGGGCAAGACAAGTGCCGTCGCACTGTCATCCGTGCGGCGACGCGGCAGCAGCCACGGTAGCGGCAATGCCAGCAGCAACCACGGCCAGACAAACCAGTCCGATATCCACTGCCAAAGCGTCGTCATGGCCGCCCGTCCATCCACAGCAGAAAGCGCCTTCGCGCCAGCGTTTCAAAACGTTCGAGCAGTGCTTCATCCAATTGCCGCTGCCAGCGCCCATGAGAAAGCAAAGGCGCCAATCCCGCCTCCCTGAAACCCGGCTCACCAAGTCCCTCATCCAATGCCCTCAGCCATGCTTCACCATCCAGGCGGTCGGCATTGGCGTGATGCCGGCGCGCTGCCCGTCGCAGCAAAGCCAGAATTGCATTCACCCGCTCGGCAGGATTGGCCGCCTGCGCCAATGTCCTGGCAAAAAGCTGCTCCATTGCCCGACGTCGTGCCCGCTTGCGCCGCCAGTACCACAGCCCGGTCAGAAGCAGCATCAGGATGACAGCGGCCAGCCACCACCAGCCGGGAGCCGGGGGCCACAGCGACGGCGCAGCGGTGGTGTGGATATCCCGCAGAGGAATTTCAATTGCCGTCTGTCCCGTCATCAGCGCCTCCTTCCGAAAGGTTGGCGAACAAACCAACCCGTGCAATCGGCATCACTCATCACCGTATGTGCAGAAATCCCCAGCGCCGCCAAAACAGCATGTGCCTGCTGCAAAGGCTGTACGAAGGTAGCCTGCCATTGCCGAAACTGCGCCGGGTTGCGCAAATCCAGCCATTGGACGCCACCGCCCTGCCACAATGGCAGACGCACCTTGGGTGGCTGCTGCTCAAATCGGTCGGCAAGAAGAAAAACGCGCACCATTGCCTGCTGCGCCAGTGCCGCCCAATCACGTGCATGAACCTGCATGATGCTGGCCGGCTCGGCCAATACATGGACCTGCATGTCTGGTCGCAACACAGCACGCAATCGGCTCAGCGCAAATGCCAGCCCAGCATCTTCGATCGGTTTTTCGGCATACCAGCGGCGTAGAGCATCCAATACGCGCAGAACACCTTTCTCTCCCCCCATAGGGGAAATCGCAGGCTCACTGCGACTACCACGCAATGCGCCAATTCGATCACCCTCGGCCAGCGCCATCCAGGCAACAACGGCACCGAGCCGTGCCGCCTGAACAGACTTGAAGCGCACCTGCGTCCCGAAATAAAGCGGTGCCGAAGTGTCGGCAACCAACATGCACACCCGCTCGCGCTCGGCTTGGTAGAGCTTGCTGTGCAACTGCCCGGTACGCGCACTCAAACGCCAATCGATATGACGCGCATCATCTCCGGGCACATAGATCCGAGACTCCGCATACATCATGCCTCGGCCATGCCGCGGCGACTGCCAAAGTCCCTGCCCTTGCTGACCACTGCGCGAGCTTGTGCTTTTGGGCAGCTGCTGCCGGAGCGCCAGCAACGATTGCAGAGTTGGGGCGGAAACATCATCTGCCGGCATCACGGCACCGCTGACTCAAGGATGCGGTACACGCGCAAGAATCTCGCGCACCAGTTGTGCACCATCAATACCTTCCGCACTGGCTTCGAAGCTCGGCAAAACCCGATGCCGCAACACATCCACGGCAACGTCCTGAATATCTTCGGGCATCACGAAATCACGACCACACAGCCAGGCTCGTGCTCGTGCACACCCATCCAGTGCCAAAGTACCACGCGGGCTGGCCCCCCAACCAATCCGACGTGCCAGCAACGCGTCATAACGCGCCGGCGTGCGACTTGCCAGCACGATTTCCACCAGATACCGCTCAAGAGTCTCGGCCATGTGCACGGCACTTACTTCGCGCCGCGCGGCCAAGACTTCCGTTGGGCTTATCTTTGCCCACCCGGCGCTGTCCTGACCAGCTGCCCGCGCCCGCGCTCTGGCCAGATGCAGAATGGCCAATTCATCTTCCGCCTCGGGATAGCCCACATCCACATACATCAGAAAGCGATCGAGCTGTGCCTCGGGCAAGTTGAATGTTCCCTCCTGCTCGATTGGATTCTGGGTCGCCATGACCAGAAACAGCGACGACAACGGATATGTCTTGCGTCCCACGGTGACCTGCCGCTCAGCCATTGCCTCCAGAAGTGCCGATTGCACCTTGGCCGGGGCACGATTGATCTCGTCTGCCAAGAGCAATTCATGGAAAATCGGCCCGGGTACGAACTCGAAACGCCCCGCCTCGGCCTGCCATATCTCCGTTCCGGTCAAATCTGCCGGCAGCAAGTCCGGCGTGAACTGGATACGGGCAAAGCCAGCCTCCACCCGTTCGGCCAAGGCGCGGATTGCCGTCGTCTTGGCAAGACCGGGCGCGCCTTCCACCAGCAAATGTCCATCTGCAAGCAGCGCTATCAAAAGTCGCTCAACCAACTTTGGTTGACCAATGATCTGCCTGCTCAAATCCTCCTTGAGCGCCAGAAAACGCTCGTGCAGCGATGAAATCTTCAGCTCCGGCAAGGTGGGAGGGCTTGGGGCTTGCATGAAAATCTCCATCCGAATTCCGGTTATTCGAACATACAACACCTGTCGATACCAAGCTCTGCCAGTGCCAGAAAAGGACAGGATTCATCTCATCGGGCATGCACATTTTCCATGAACGACAACGGCGCCTTCCGGCGCCGTTGCGTATCACATGACCAATGAAAGCCGTGTGATCAATGTTGACGCTGTTGCACACGCAGGATGCGCGGCGTCATGAACACCAGAAGCTCAACCTTTTCGTTGTTGCGGCTGCGATTCTGGAACAGGCGCCCGATTACCGGAATGTCGCCGAAGAACGGCACTTTGGAAAGGCTGTCGCTATCGGTGAATTCATACACGCCACCGATCACCACCGTTTGGCCGTTCTCCACCAAAGCCGAGGTGTTGACTTCACGCTTGGCGATGATCGGCACTTCACCGAAGTTCTGGATCGTCCGCCAAGACTCCACTTCGTTCTTGGTGATATTGGTAATCAGCGAAACACGATCATCATTGGTGATGGTCGGCGTTACGCGCAGCTCCATCAGCACGTCCTTGAAGGACACGGTTGGCGTCACCACGCCACCAGTCGTCGCCGTCGTCGTCACGTATGCCACTTCCTTGCCTTGACGGATGACTGCCTCACGCTGGTTGGTGGTCAAAACGCGCGGATTGGACAGCACCTCGCCCCGCCCTTGCGTCTGCATGGCGGACAGCTCCATGTCCAGCGAGAAGTTTGCACCAAGCAAGGTGTAGGCAAGGCTGGCACCGCTGGTTACCGGCATGCTGAAGTTCAGACCCGTCGGCAGGCTGCCGCCGGTCGAGGAAATGCTGCCGCCAATACCCGCCGAATTGTTGCCCGAACGGCTGCCACTGACACCAAAACGTGCGCCCAGATCACGGGCAAAGGACTCGGTTGCCACCACGATGCGCGACTCGATCACCACCTGATCAACCGGGCGATCGATTTCGTTGATGAGGCGACGCATTTCCTCCACCTTCTTCGGGATGTCGCTCACCATCAGCGTGTTGGTGCGCTCATCCGCCACCAAACGGCCACGCGGGGAGAGGAAACCGCTCTCATTGCGCCCCTGATCGGTATTCTGCTGGCCGATCCCCTTGGCCTCGGTCAACGCCTTGAAGATGGCCTCGGCACTGTGATAGTTGATGCGGATGTACTCGGTGATAAGATCCTGACGATTCTCCAGAGCAATTCGCGCATCTTCCTTGTCTTGCTCGTATTTGGCGATTTCCGCCTGCGGAGCCACCCAGATCACATTGCCTTCACGACGTTTGTCCAGCCCCTTGGCCTGCAGAATGAGATCAAGTGCCTGATCCCAGGGCACGTCGACCAAACGCAAGGTGACGTTGCCCGTCACGGTATCCGAAGCCACGATATTGAGCCCGGCATCTTCGGCAATCAGCTGCAACACCGGGCGCACCGGGATGTCCTGGAAATTGAAGTTGACGCGCTTGCCGGAATAGGTGCGTGCCCCAGTTTGGCTTGCCGCCGCCTGCGAAGCACCGGCAATGCTGCTGGCCAAGCCACCCTGTGCCACCTGCGCGGTGCGTGGCATGACTTCAACCACATATTCGCGACCGCGCTGATACGCCATCGACTCGAAAGCCGCATTGGTATTGAGCACGATTTGGCTGCCATGGCCAGCCGCGACGGTATTGACATTGCGCACCGGCGTGGCGAAATCGGTCACATCCAGGCTGCGCGCCAGATTGGCCGGTACCTGGGCACGGCCAAGGTCCACCACTACCTGATTTCCCTGATTGCGCAAATCCGGCATGGCGCCATCACCATTGAAGGTGATGACAAGACGCCCGGCACCATCATTGCCGCGGCGAAAATCGATATTGGCGACTTCAGGCGCTGCCTGACTGGTTGTTGCCGGTGCCTGCGCAACGCCATTCGTCAGAGTCGGCGAAGCAGCCAGCACTTGTGTGCCGGTCGCGAACATGCCGCAGATCACGGCGGCAAGCACCGTCTGCACTGGACGGCGATTGGTCTTGGTCAACATGCTGATACCCCTCATTATTGATTCTCCAGCGTGATCGTGGCCGGACGCTCCAGCCACCCACCAGCACCATCAGGCACCAGCTCGATCAGTTCGATTCGGTCTTCGTAAATACGCGTCACACGGCCATCACTCTGCCCGAGATAATTGCCCGGCGATACGCGATGTGCCACCCTGTCGGGTCCCATGACCAAGGCTACCAGGCCACGCCCCTTGCCCAAGGTACCCACCATGTCAAGTGAGTCCAAAGGAAATTCTTCCAGCGGCTGACGACGGCGATTGGAATTGGGGCGTGCGGTAGAAGCCCCCTGTACCACTGCGCTGACATCAAACGGATCACGATAACCGGACGGATCATACTGGAACGATTCGAACGGCTTGATGGTCGGCACCGGATCCAACGGTGGAGCCGGGCGCTGACGAACCTCTTCCACCCACTGCTGCAGATTCGGTGCATCCCCTGGAGTGGAAGTGATACTGCGTCCACAACCGGCCAGCAGCAATATTGCTGTGCCAAAAGCCAAGGGACGCACCCAATTGGTTTGCATCTTCATTTTTGCTCCCCTGCCTGCTGCTGAGCTGCCTGCGCAGCACTATCAAGCGCCTTTTTGTCCTCCGGATCGTTCTCATCCAGATACCGGTAGGTCTTGACAACCCCTTCCATCACCAATCCCCCTTTGTCCTGCGGCTTGAGCGTGATGTTGTGCATGGTCATGATGACCACGCGCGGCAACGAGGCCACGCCGCTCATGAAGGAGCCAAACTGGTGATAGTTGCCGACCAGCCGCAAATTGATCGGCTTCTCGGCGTAGAACTCCTTGGTGATCTCCGCCTCCGGCTTGAACAGGTCATTGCGGATTCCCGAAGCCAAGGCTGTTTGGGAGATGTCCACGATGATGTTGGGCATTTCCGTCTTGCTCGGCAGCTGCCGCAACATCTGGCGCAACTCCTGCTCCATCTGCGCCATTTGCGCCTTGAGCGGTTCGAGGTTGGCAGCCTGCCCCTGCTTTTCCTCGAACGTCGTCCGCAATTGCGCTTCGGTGTTCTCAAGCCCTTCCAGCTCCTCGATTTTTCCGCGGAACAGGAACAGGTAGGCAAGCAGCACGATGAAGAGCACCACGAACCCGCAGAACGCCATCTGCATGCCCTGCGGCCAGTTCGGGATGTTGTTGAGATTGAGGTTTTGTTTTTTCTTGCTCATTAGCGTGCCCCCTCAGAACCCGGTTTTTCGACGGCTTGAGATGCGGGTTGTGCCGCATCCGGATGCGGCTGATTCGCCGGAGCCGCGGCGGGCTGAGCCGGTGCCGCAGATGATGGCGTACCCGTTCCCGGCGCTGCCGAAAGATTCCCCATCTGTGCCGCCGGATCGGCGCCGGTCGCAGCCGGGATCGGAATCGGATCCGGCGTCGGTGCAGCATTTGGATCAACTTCATCCGGATTTGACAATGTCACCCGCAGCGTGAACTGGTAAGGCAATACCGAGGCCAGTGCCACGGCCTGTCCCGGAGGTGTTCCGGCATTGGCAGCGGCCGGTGCCGATTCAATCACCGTCACGTCCGGATTCTTCATCCAGCCCGAGCTCTCGAGATTGCGCATGTAGGTCGCAACGCGTGCGTTGGACTGTGCGCGCCCTTCCAGGGTCAGATACTCTGCCTCCTGCTTGAGCCCGGTCAACACCAGGCCATCAGGCACCGTTCGCATCAGAGCATCGAACAGATGCACCATCTGGAAACGGTTGCCTTGCAGCTCCTCGATGACTTGCTTGCGGGTCAGCAGCGCTTCTTTTTGCTGTTGAAGCGTTTCGATTTCCTTGATCTTTTCTTCGACTTTCTTGATTTCCCCTTCAAGAAAGGCGTTGCGATCCTGCTGTCCGGAGATTTGTCCGTTGAAATAGCTCCAGCCAAGGAAAGCCAGCAACACGCCTGCGGCTACCGAGCCTGCCGCCATGAGCTGGAAGTTTTTTCCGCGCTGCTTGCGACGCTCTTCACGCCAAGGCAGCAGATTGATTTTGGTCATCATCAGTCGAAACTCCTCAGCGCAAGGCCACATGCAATCATCAGGGCAGGTGCATCCTGTGCCAGCGCTTGCGCCTGCACGCGCGGACCGATGGTCATTTGAGCCAGCGGGTTGGCCAGTGCCGTCATGATGCCGAGTTGTTCTTCAGTCTGGCGGGCAATTCCGGGAATCGACGCACAACCACCGGAAAGCACGATCTGGTCAACCAGGTTGTACTCGCTGCTGGCGTAATAGAACTGCAAGAGACGGCTGACTTGCTGTACCAATGTTTCGCGGAAGGGCTCGAGCACTTCGACTTCATAGCTTTCCGGCAAGCCACCAAGGCGCTTGGCACGACCGGCTTCTTCAAAGCTCAAGCCATAGCGGCGCATGATTTCTTCGGTCAACTGCCGCCCCCCGAACGACTGTTCGCGGGTATACAGGCTGCGGCCTTCGCGCAACACGCTGAGCGTAGTGGTGGTGGCGCCGATATCCACCAGAGCCACGAGGCCCTGCGGCGAAATATTGAGCGCCGGGCGGATCAGCGAGAAGGCATTTTCAATTGCAAACGCTTCGACGTCCATGACCTTGGCTTTCAAGCCGGCGACTTCGAGCGCGGCCTGACGTGCCAGCACATCTTCGGTGCGCGCCGCCACCAAGAGCACTTGCTGCAGGTCGCTGGCACCGGGCATCGGACCGATCGCCTGAAAGTCGATGCTGACTTCGTCAATCGGAAACGGCACATAGTTGGATGCTTCCAACTCGACTTGCGCTTCCAGCTCCTCCTCGCTCAGATCCTTCGGCATCGGAATGAGCTTGGTGATCACCGACGCCCCGGCAACCGCCGCTGCAGCACTGCGAACCTTGCTGCCGCTGCGAGCCAGTGCTCGTGCGATGGCCTGCCCGACCTGTTCCGGATCGACGACGTTTTTTTCTACCACTACATTGGCTGGCAACGGCTCGACCGCATAGTGCTCCACTCGATAGCGATCACCCGCGCGGGCGAGTTGCAGCAGCTTGACGGCAGTCGAGCTGATATCAACGCCCACCAGCGGTGTTTGTGTATTTCTGACAAGTTTCACGCGAATTGTCTCCCCTTGATGCCGCAACTCTAGCACACATCTTCGTTAGGCATAACGGAATCTTATCAAAGCTTCAATCCGACCAATTGAAGAATCAAAGACTTCCGTGATGTTCCTATGAAGATACAACAACTTCAAACCGCTTCCAAGCCCCTCATCTATACTTTCCCCCCTCATTCTGGGTGAGTCGTTAGTTCATGTCGCGTTTTTTTCGCATTCTCCACTGGTTGTTCCTGGCTTTGCTGCTGCTGGCCATCGTGGCGATGGGTATTGCCTTCAAGATTTACCGGGACATCTCGGCAAGCTTGCCCAGCGTGGAGAGTCTACGCCAGATCGAACTGCAAGAACCGATGCAGGTCTATGCCAAAGACGGCCGCCTGATGGCGATCTTCGGCGAAAGTCTGCGCTATCCGGTGAAGTTCGAGGAGGTACCGCGCCCCATCATCGATGCCTTCCTTGCTGCCGAAGATGCCGAGTTCTATCAGCATGAGGGCATCGACTTTAAAGGCATTGCCCGCGCCATTTGGCTGATGGCCACCACCAGCGATCGCCGCATTCCCGGTGGCTCCACCATCACCATGCAGGTGGCGAAGATGTTCTATCAGGAAGGGCAAAAGCGCGATTACGAGGCCAAGCTGGCACAGATGCTGCTTGCCTACCGGATCGAGCAAAGCCTCTCCAAGGACGAGATTTTCGAGCTGTATCTCAACAAGAGCTTCTTCGGCCACCGCTCCTACGGCATCGCCGCCGCCGCCGAGTTCTACTACGGCAAGACGCTCGATCAGTTGACGCTCGGTGAAATCGCCACCCTGGTCGGCACCCCGAAGTTCCCCTCTAGCGCCAATCCGCTGACCAACCCCGAGCGCAATCGCGAACGGCGCAATGCCTACATCCTGCCACGCATGGTACAGCTGGGCATGGTGACGCAGACACAGGCCGATGCCGCTGCCGCCGAGCCGATGCATGCTGCGCGCCACGAGCGCACCATCGATGTTTACGCGCCGTATGTGGCCGAGATGGTGCGTCAGGAAATGCTGACACGCTATGGTGCAGACGCTCTCGAACGCGGCTATCGGGTCACCACCACCATCGATCCGGAACTGCAACTGGCGGCCGACGCCGCGGTGGCCGCCGGCTTGCGCATCTATGATCGCCGCCATGGCTGGCGCCCCGTCGAACAGCACTTCGATCTCCCGGCTGGCGAAGCGGAGGCGGCCACCGCATCGCGTTTGCGCAGCATTCCGCCACAAGCAGGCTCGATCCCGGTCATCGTTCTGGAAACCGCTCGCGATGGCAGTGCCACGGTCATCAATGTGCGAGGCGAACGCATTACCCTGCCTCCCTCTGCCGGGCAGCCCTGGCCCGGGCGCACACCCGCCAGCCTGTATCGTCGCGGCGACCTGGCGCGCATCCGCAAGCTCGAGGCCGATGGTCCGTGGAAGGTTGATCAGATCCCCCGCGCACAGGCAGCTCTGGTTTCGCTCAATCCGGACAATGGCGCGCTGCTCGCGCTGGTAGGTGGGTACAGCTTTGCCGGCAACAAGTTCAACCGTGCCACCCAGGCTCGTCGTCAACCCGGCTCGAGCTTCAAACCCTTCATATACGCGGCGGCTTTCGAGCGAGGCTACAACCCGGCTTCGGTCGTCATGGATTCGCCGGTCAGCTATGGTCGCTGGCGCCCACAAAATGATGGTGGGCGCTTTGTCGGTCCGATCCGTACCCGTGATGCGCTGGTTCAATCGCGCAATACGGTGGCCGTGCGCTTGCTTGATGCCGTTGGCGTGGACTATGCGCGTCGCTACATCAGCCATTTCGGCATCGAAGAGTCGGAGTTGCCGCGCAATTTGTCGATTTCGCTCGGCACCGCCGATCTCTCACCGTTGACCATCGCACGAGGCTACGCGGTCTTCGCCAATGGCGGCTCGCGCATCAATCCCTGGTTCATTGCCGAAGTACGCGATCGCAATGGCGAAGTAGTTTTCAAGGAAAATCCACCAACCGCCTGCCGCGGCTGTGGCGGCCTGCCCCCCATGGCGGCCAATGCAATGATGATAGATGAAGGCACGCCGCCCTCACGAGAGGAGCCGGCCGTGGTGGATGGCTTCAACTTCGGTGCGCTTGATGACGACAAGGCAGATGGCAATGCATCCGAAGCGGCAAAGAAACCCGCACGCAGCGCGTCTGCAAGCAATACGAACAGTACCGGCAGCAGTCCTGCCCGCCAGGCCGTGCGACCGCCTTCGGGCACGCCACTGGCACCGCGCGCCATGGACGAACGCGTTGCCTGGCAAATTCAATCGATGATGGGCGATGTGGTTCGCCGCGGGACAGCAACGGCAGCACGGGTCCTCAATCGCGAAGACATTGGCGGCAAGACCGGCTCCACCAATGATTATCGTGATGCCTGGTTTGCCGGCTACGGCGGTCCATATGTCACGGTGGTGTGGGTTGGCCGCGATGATCACAAGCCGCTTGGCCGCGGTGAGTACGGCGGCCGTGCAGCGCTGCCGATCTGGATCAGCTACATGAAGAGTGCGCTGAAAGACCAGCCGGAGGTCGTCCATGAACCCCCGCAAGGCATGATCAAGCGCGGCAACGAGTGGCTCAAGGTGGAAGACCAGGATGGCCCCGAAAATGACAATCCGACGGTGCTTGGCGGTGAAGATGCCCCCCCAGACAGCGAGGGCGAGGGGCAAACACCGAACACTGCTCCCGCCACACGACAGACCGCGCCATCGGCCGAGCAGGCTTACGACATCTTCTGACTTCATGCAATGCAAAACGCCGGCCAACAAGCCGGCGTTTTTCTTCATGTTCGCCTGCTTTTTGGCAAATCAAAGCCGACCCGCAAGGGCAACCCGGCCACGATGCTTGCTGCTACATATGCCACACAAAAACGGCCTCCCGGAATCCGGGAGACCGCATTTTTGTGCGAGGGTCTTGTCTTGCCCGAATCAGACGAAGCAGGTGCCGAAAGGATCCTGCAGGATGATGTTGGCATCACGGTCGGGGCCGGTGGAAACGATCGCCAGCGGGCAGCCGGCCAGCTCTTCCAGCGCACGCAGATAGGCACGCGCGGCGGCGGGCAATTTGTCCCATTCGGTGATGCCGGCGGTGGATTCCTGCCA
>JBHADJ010000050.1:0-27355 GCA_041855065.1 Lysobacter sp. | reverse complement strand
TCGTTCAACATCTACGACGTGTGCTATGCCGCGTCCGAAGCCGAGCGCCGCCGCTACATCGAATACATCGACGAGCAGTACGATGCCGACCGCCTGACCCAGATTCTGACCGATGTGGCCGAGATCATCGGTGCCAACATCCTCAACATTGCCCGCCAGGATTACGAGCCGCAGGGCGCTTCGGTGACCATCCTCATTTCCGAGGAGCCGGTGATCGACAAGGCCGATGCCAAGGGCGTGATCTCCGACGCGGTGGTGGCACATCTGGACAAGTCGCACATCACCGTCCACACCTATCCGGAAACCCACCCGGACAACGGCATTGCTACCTTCCGTGCCGACATCGACGTTTCTACCTGTGGCGTGATCTCGCCGCTGAAAGCGCTCAACTACCTCATCGAGTCGCTGGAATCGGACATCGTGGTGATGGACTACCGCGTGCGCGGCTTCACCCGCGACGTGAAGGGCAAAAAGCACTACATCGACCACAAGATCAACTCGATTCAGGACTATATGCACAAGAACATCAAGGCGCGCTACGAGATGCTCGATGTCAACGTGTATCAGGAAAACCTGTTCCACACCAAGATGCATCTGAAGGAGTTCGACCTCGACAACTACCTGTTCGAGGAAAAGGCGCGCAATCTTTCGTTCAAGGACCGGATGAAGATCGAGGCACGCTTGCGCCGCGAGATCGAGGAACTGTATCAGGGCCGCAATCTGGCCGACTGATCCATCCGCCCGCAGCAGCGCAAGTGTCGGCAAGCACTTGCGCTGACCTCGGCAAGACGCTATCATCCGCGCTCTTTTGTTCCATCCCTCCACAACGCGTGGCAAAGTTCCGTGCCGAAAGGCACGCAATCAGCCCGACAATGTAACCTCAGAGTTATCCATGAAAACCTTTACCGCCAAGAACGAGACCGTCCAGCGCGACTGGTACGTGGTCGATGCCGAAGGCAAGACCTTGGGTCGTCTCTCCGCCGAAATCGCCCACCGCCTGCGTGGCAAGCACAAGCCGGTGTATACCCCGCACGTGGATACCGGTGACTACATCATCGTCATCAACGCCGAGAAGATCGCCGTTACCGGCAAGAAGCTCTCGGACAAGAAGTATCACCGCTTCACCGGCTATATCGGCAACCTCAAGACCGAAACCCTGGCCGAGGCGCTGGATCGTCATCCCGAGCGCGTGATCGAAATCGCCGTCAAGGGCATGCTGCCGAAGAATCCGCTTGGCCGTGCCATGTACAAGAAGCTCAAGGTCTATGCCGGCCCCGAGCATCCGCACGCAGCCCAGCAGCCGCAGGTTCTGGATATCTAAGGTTTAGACGATCATGGCACTTCAACAAAATTACGGCACCGGCCGTCGCAAGTCCTCCACCGCCCGCGTGTTCCTGCGCAAGGGCACCGGCAACATCACCGTCAACGGCCGTCCGCTGGACGAATTCTTCGGCCGCGAAACCGCACGTATGATCGTGCGTCAGCCGCTGGAACTCACCCAGTCGCTCGACAAGTTCGACATCGTCGCTACCGCCTCCGGCGGCGGCACCACCGGTCAGGCCGGTGCCATCCGCCTCGGCATCGCCCGTGCGCTGGTGGAATACGATGAAACGCTGAAGGCCGAGCTGCGCCGCGCCGGTTTCATGACCCGCGATGCCCGCGAAGTCGAACGCAAGAAGGTCGGTCTGCACAAGGCACGCCGCGCCACCCAGTTCTCCAAGCGCTGATATTCGGCTTGGATGGCAGCCCGACTTGGGTCGGGCTGCTGCTGACGAAGCGGTTTTTTTGCTTTGTTGGCGCATGCAGTCGGGCGGATCTATTCCATACCCGGTTTGCATTTGCTAGAATGGTTGCATAGCCCCGTCGCCAAGCGGTAAGGCACCTGACTCTGACTCAGGCATTCGGTGGTTCGAATCCATCCGGGGCTGCCAAACTCAAACCGTCGCGCCGTCATGGCGTGGCTCGGAAAGCCCGCCACTGGCGGGCTTTTTCGTTTCCCCCGCTGTTGCCGTGGCCTTTCGGAGAGCCGCCCGATGTTTCAGCCGCCGTATTCCCCGCCCGAGCGTTTCATCGAGGATGTTCGCACGCGCGGCTATGCCTTGTTGCCGCCGCAGGATTTGCCGCATCTTTTGCCCGTTACACAGGCGGAGTTGGCGGCACTGCTGCCCAGTTGGGACGCGCTGCAACCGGATGAGTATCTGCGCGATGGCGGCCGCTACCGCCGTCGTCGCCATGCCAGCTATCGCTGCGAAAACGGGGTGCTCGAAGCGGTGCCGCATCGCGCGCACTGGCAATCGCTCGATTACAACGCGCTGCATGGCGGCATGCGCCGCTGGTTCGCGCCGGTGGCCGACAGCACCCGCGCCCTGCCGGGCTGGGACAAGTTGCTGGCAGGCATCGGCAGGCTGTGCGATCAGGTGCGAGGTGCAGAGCGCTGGTCGCTGGAAGCGCATCAGTTCCGCATCGACACCGGCGATGGCATTGGTCGCCCGACACCAGAGGGCGCACATCGGGACGGCGTTGATTTCGTTGCGGTATTCGTGCTGGCACGGCATCGCATCAAGGGGGGCGAAACGCGCGTGTTCGAGGCCGATGGCCCGCATGGCCTGCGCTTCACGCTGGAGACACCGTGGAGCCTGATGCTGATGGACGATGCCCGGGTGATTCACGAATCGACCCCGATCCAGCCCGAGCAGGAAGGGCTGACCGGCCACCGCGATACCCTGGTGCTGACTTACCGTGCCGGGGGATTTCAGGATGAGGACTTGCTTGATCCGGCCTTGTGAAGCGTGCTTGCGTGGGCAGGGGCGCTCTGGATTCCGGATTGTGCCTGCGGGCGGAATCGTGCAGGGAGCGGAAGAATTGTGAGTTCTTTGCCTTGCGTTGATGGCGCTTTGCCCTTGCTGATGTATTTGATAGGGCGTGGGGCAGCAGTGGAGATTGCGGTGGAGTGTGCGGCGAAGTACAGACAGGCTGACTGAGTGGGAAATTGGGATTTTCCTGCGTTGGCTGTGACAGGCCGATGGCGCTCTTGGAAAATCGTCGGCGCTGTTGTTCAATCATCAGCTTTTCATGGGATTGCAGTGTATGGCGATTGAAATCGAGCGGAAGTTCCTGACCTGTTCCGAGGCCTGGCGTGCGGATGTTTACCGGGTGATCGACATGGCGCAGGGCTATCTCAATGACCGTGATTCGGTGGTGGCAGGGCGGCAGAATGCTTCGGTGCGGGTGCGCCTGGAGGGGGAAGAAGCGCGCCTCAACATCAAATCGCGCGAGCTTGGTGCGTCTCGCCAGGAATTCGATTACCCGATTCCGCACGAAGATGCGGCCGCCTTGATTGCGCTGTGTGTAGGCGGAACGGTCATCAAGAGGCGGCATTTTGTTCGTCATGCCGGGCACGAGTGGGAAATCGACGAGTTTCTGGGGGCCAACATGGGGCTTGTGGTGGCCGAGGTGGAATTGGATGCGGAGAACGAGCTTTTCGAGCTGCCTGAATGGGCGGGTGCGGAAGTGACGCATCTGCCGCGCTATTACAATCTCAATTTGGTCGAGCATCCGTATACGCGTTGGAGCGAGTCCGAGCGCGCACAGCGCTGATACTCAAACCCATTCGCGCGAGGGCAGGGTATAGCGACGGTCGGGACGGCCAATCAAGTCCAGAAAGGCATTGAATACCGCGTCGGCGCATGTCTGCATCGGCGGAAGCAGGCGCTCGGATTGGGCATGGACAGTTTCCGGGCACAGCCGATGGCCGCTCTGGGCCAGCGCTTCAAGATAGGGGCGATTGGATAGCCAGCGGCGGATGAGCGGCAAGTCCATTTCCATGTGGAACTGGAAGCCATAGGCGTTCTCGTCGTAGCGAAAGGCCTGCGCTTCGCAGGTATCGGTATGTGCCAGATGCACCGCACTTTGCGGCACCTCGAAGCTGTAGTGATGCCATTGGAAAACCGGCGCGCCACATTGCCAGTGTTGCAGAACCGTATCCTCGTGCCCGGCGTCGGTGAGCTTCAGCGGGTGCCAGCCCACTTCGGGGAAGCGGTGGCGGCGCACGGGTGCCCCCAATACATGGGCAAGCAGTTGTGCGCCAAGGCAGATGCCAAGCACGGGCTTGTCGGCTTTCAGCATGGCTTCGATGGCGCGCATCTCGGTATGCAGATGGCGCTTGTGCTCGGCTTCGTCGACATTTTGCGGGCCGCCGAGTACGACCAGTCCGCGGTAGCGATCCAGTCGCGGGTTGATGTCCGGTTGGCGGTGAAAATTGTGGAAGCGCACGCGATGACCGCGCTGACGAATCAGGCGGTCAAGGGTTCCGAGCGGCTCGGCAGCGACATGCTGGAAAACCAGAATTCTGGGCATGCAGGGCTTCAGCGGCGATGGGGGCCTCCGCCGCTGCGTCCGCCCGGGCGGAAGTTGCCGGGTGGGCGGCGCTCGCCATCAAAGCTGCGCGGTTTGCGCGGACGCTCATTGCCCTCGTCAAAGCGCGGGCGGCGGGGAGCAAAGCGCGGGCGCTCGTCCTGTTGCTCGATGTCCTCGGCACTGGCAAGACGCATGCGCAGCGGGCGTCCGGCCACGCGCACGTTTTGCAGGAATTGCAGCAGCTCCGGCGGCATGCCTTCGGGCAGATCGACCAGACTGTATTCGGTACGGATGTCCACCCGGCCGATGTAGCGCGATTCGAGTTCGGCTTCGTTGGCGATGGCGCCGACGATGTTGCCGGGCTTGACCCGGTGCGCGTAGCCGACATCGATGCGGTAGGTTTCCATGCCGATGTCAAGCTCGGCATGGCGTACCTTGGGAGCTTGCGCTGCCGGCTCGCGCACACGTGCAGGCGGGGCGTAATCATCGCCGCGTGCGGGCTTTTCCCGGCGTGCACGCTCGGCCGGTACCGGGTCGTCGGGCAGGAATAGCGGGGTGTCGCCTTGCACTATTTGTGCCAGTGCGGCGGCGATTTCCGCCATCGGCAGGTTTTCCTCGCGTTCGAGGTTTTCCAGAATCTCGCGGAACAAGGCGGTATCCGGGCCGGTGAGGGCGGCACGGATGCGCTCGCGCAGGCGCTCCACGCGCTGCTGGTTGACGTCGGCCGCTGTTGGCAGCTGCATCGGCTCGATCGGCTGGCGGGTGGCGCGCTCGATTGCGCGCAGCATGCCGCGCTCGCGCGGGGTCACGAACAGGATGGCTTCGCCCTTGCGTCCGGCGCGGCCGGTGCGGCCAATGCGGTGCACATAGCTTTCGGTGTCGTAGGGAATGTCGTAGTTCAGTACATGGGTGATGCGCTCCACGTCCAGCCCGCGTGCGGCCACGTCGGTCGCCACCAGCACGTCGAGCTGGCCGTCCTTGAGCTTCTGGATGGTGCGCTCGCGCGATTTCTGATCCATGTCGCCGTTGATGGCGGCAGCGGCAATGCCACGAGCGGCGAGCTTGTCGGCCAGCTCCTCGGTACCGAGCTTGGTGCGGGCGAACACGATCATCGCATCGAAGCTCTCGGCTTCCAGAATGCGGGTGATGGCATCGAGCTTGTGCAGGCCGCTGACCAGCCAGTAGCGCTGGCGGATGTTTTCGCCGGTGGTGGTGGTGGCCTTGATCGCGACTTCCACCGGGTTTTGCAGATAGGTTTGCGCGATGCGCTTGATTGGCGGCGGCATGGTGGCCGAGAACAGCGCAATCTGGCGCTCGGCCGGGCAGCGCTGCACCACCGCCTCGACATCATCGACAAAGCCCATGCGCAGCATTTCGTCGGCCTCGTCCAGCACCAGTGCACGCAGGCGGGAGAGATCGAGCGAGCCGCGCTCCAGATGGTCGATGACCCGTCCGGGTGTGCCTACCACCACCTGCACGCCGCGACGCAGCGCCTGCAATTGCGGGGTATAGCTTTGCCCGCCGTAAATCGGCAGGACGTGGAAGCCGGGCAGATGATGGGCGTATTTCTGGAACGCTTCGCTCACCTGAATGGCTAGCTCGCGGGTGGGGGCGAGCACCAGTGCCTGCGGCGCGGCCAGTTTCGGGTCGATGCGGGCAAGAATCGGCAGTGCGAAAGCGGCGGTCTTGCCGGTGCCGGTCTGCGCCTGGCCGAGCACGTCGCGGCCTTCGAGCAGTGGCGGAATGGTGGCCGCCTGAATGGGCGAGGGGGTTTCGTAGCCGACATCGGCCAAAGCGCGCAAGAGCGGCTCGGCAAGGCCAAGCTCGGTGAAGCCCGAGAGCGGGGCGGGGGAAGTGGTATCGGGATCGGCGCTCATCGCGGGAACCTTGCGCTTGGCGCATGAAAAGGGGGAATCATTTTACAGGCGAGCGGATGAATGCGGGAAATTGCCGGGTTGCGGGCAGTGCAAGCGATGCTGTTTGCGGAGTTGATTCAATCCCGGTGAAGTGCCCGGGTTGGCGGGGATTTTATCTTTGCTAGTCGGGTGTTGCCGTGAGGTGGCAGGTCGGGTCGGGCGTTTGACTGTCGGAAACGACAAAGGCGGCCAGGAGCCGCCTTTGTCGTGAAGCGAGTTCCGATGAATCAGAACTTGTAGTTGAAGCGCACGAAGGCCGAGCGACCCAACCAGTCGTACTGCGTGGCAAAGGCCGAGATGTTGCCGTAGCGGGTAACCGGGCCGCTGGAGATGTTCGGCGGGGTGGTGTCGAACACGTTGCGCACGCCGGCCAGCACCGACCACTTGTCCGCACCGTAACCCACCGAGAGCGAGTGATACAGACGGCTGGCGAGTGCGATGTCACGCCAGGCATTCTGATAGCCGTAGTAGGTAACTTGCGGATTGGAGAAGATGGCGCGGCTGGAACCGACGTAGTCCATGCTCCAGCTGTAGGTCCAGTCGTTGCGCTTGAAGCTGGCGCTGATGCCACCCACGGTCTTCGGACGGGCGATGTTGCCGGCCCAGTTGGTGCTTTCATAGCCGCTGGCTGCCGAGCTGCTGAAGGTTTGCTCGATGTCGTCCAGCAGATAGGTGAAGGCGGCGTTCAAGGTCAGCTTGCCGGCGGCAAAGCTGTTCTCGTAGTTCATCTGCAGGTCGTAACCACGCACCACTTGCTTGTTGATGTTGATGTACGAAGCATTGACGAGGGTGATCGCATTCGGTGCGGTAGCATCGGTCGGCGAGTTGCGGGTGAAGCGGGTGCAGAAGTCGTTCGGATAGACTTGAGCCGTATAGCAACCGCTGAGGATGTTGCCGGCGGTCAGTTCGCTGATCTGATCCAGCACCTCATACTTGAAGTAGTCGAAGGCCACGTTGATCGGTGCGAAGGCCGGCGTCCACACCAGGCCGGCGGTAAAGGCACGAGAGTGTTCGGGCTTCAGCACGCCGGCACCACCGCCGGTGACCACGGTGGCGGAGGAGGCGCCGCCGGTGTAGTCGTTCGGAATGCCGGCCGCTGCGCAGTTGGCCTGGACATATTCGTTGGAGCTTTCACCCCAGCGGATGCAGGGGTCGATCGAGCTCTGGTTGACGAAGGCCGACTGGTTGCCCAGGTACAGCTCGTACAGGCCAGGGGCGCGGAACGAGGTGCCCAAGGAGGCGCGGGCGCGCAGCGACGGGATGATCTGCCAGTTCAGGCCGAGTTTCCACACATTGTCGGTGTCGGCCAGCGAGTCATAGTCGAAGGCGCGGGCGGACATGTTCAGCGAGAGCGACTCGACGCCCGGCAAGCCCTTCAGCAGCGGCACTTCCACTTCGGCGAACAGTTCTTTCACATTGTCTTCGCCCTTGGTGACATTGGCGGAGCTTTGACCCCACAGTTGACCGGTGCGCGAGAGGATGCCAGGTTGGTCGTCGATGCTATAGCGGCGATATTCGGCACCAATGGCGGCTCCGACCGTACCGGCCGGCAGCTCGAACAGGTCGCCGGTGGCAACGGCATTGAATACCAGTTGATCGTAGGTGGTCACGCCTTCGTCCCAGCGGCCGATGGTGGCCACCAGTTCGGCCATGCGGCTGCCATCCAGGAAGCCCGGATCGAAGTAGTTGAGAACCGGGGCATCATCGCTGTAGCGCACGTCGCCGGAGCTGGTGCGGTCGATGACGAGGCTACCGTAGGTACCCTTGCTGCGCGAGAAGGAGACGTTGCTCTTCCACGTCCAGTTGGAGAAGGGCAGATTGCCATCCAGACCGGTGTTCACGTAGTAGTAGTCCACCGTGATGTCGGTATTGCTGGCAAACGGCATGATGGGCATGGCAACGCCGCTGGGCACCGGTGCCTCGAAGGTGGGGTCGTTGGCGTACCGATAGGCGCTGACGGGTGCGGTGGCGCCACCGATGACCGGGAAGAACTGGCGGAAGCGACGCGATTCGGTCTTGCGCTGGTTGAGCAGCAGCTCGGCAGTCCAGTTCAGGCCATTCTGGAAGGAGAAGTCGGCCGAGCCGTAGATGCTGGCGCGGCTGTTCTTGCTGACGATGTCGCCGGCTTCCTGCCAAGCGCCGTACAGCACTTGGGTGGTGCTGGCTTGTGCCGAGTTGGCATAGGTGGTGTTGACGTTCGGGCGGTAGCCGGAGATCAGACCGACGGTGCTGCCATCGGTGGAGGGCACATAGCGCACGCCGGTCAGCGCATCGTCCACGGCATTGTAGATGCTGCCGATACAGCCTTCCCATTGGGTGCCGGCGAGGATGGAGCGATCTTCACGGTAGAGGGCGTTGCCGTAATCATCCCAGTAGTTGTCGCGCGGGCAGCGGAAGAAGTCGCGATCCTTGACCTTGACGGCACGCTGTTGATAGTAGTTGGCGGCCAGCGAGATGCTGCCGTTGCTGAAGGTCCAGCCGGTCAGGCCGGAGATGTCGTAGACCTCGCCACCGCCGTGCTGCGGAATGCGGAAGGCCACGTGGACTTCGGGGCGGGAGATGTTTTTGCGGGTGATCAGGTTGGCCACCCCGGCCACAGCGTCGGAGCCGTAGATCGAGGACGAGCCGTCCTTCAGTACTTCAACCTTCTGCAGGATGATGCTGGGAATGACGTTGAGGTCGAAAGCCCCGACCTGGCCGCGGGTACCCGCCGGACCCGGGCGGCTGCCATTGAGCAGAACCAGCGAGCGGTTGGCGCCCATACCGCGCAGCGAGAGGGTCTGGGTACCGATACCGCCTTCGGTCACGAAGCCGGAGAACTGGTTGGAAATCTGCGTGCTGCCGGCGGCGATGCTGGATTGCTGCAGGAATTCGGCTACTTCAATCTGACCTGCTGCAGTGTTGCTTTCCGGGGTGATGACGTGGATCGGCGAGGCGCTTTCGTATTCGTCACGGCGCAGCAGCGAACCGGTCACGGTGATGGTGCCCAGCGACTTGCCGTCCCGAGACTGGTTGCTGGTTTCTTCCTGGCTGGTTTGCGCGGCTTCTTCTTCGGTCTGAGCGTCTTGCGCCAGCGCTTGGGTGCCATACAGGCAGCCGAGCATGGCGACGATAAGAGGCAGACGGACAAGAGTCGGGCGTTTCTTGGCTGGTTGCATGAAGGGTACCTGAAGATTGAAAGTGGGCTATATGTAAATTAAAAGTTATGTGAACGCAATGTGTCTGAGCGTAAATTTTTCATGAATAGGGCTTGCACTTTCTGAAAAGTGATTTTCGTCACAAAATTACTGCGGTGCGGGGAGGATGTTTGCCTCCGTGCGCGCAGACTGCGCCGAGCCGCTCTTGAGTTCTGCTGGCCGCTCCCTCATATCGGGCAGACTTCTCACTCAATCGAAGGATGTTGCACATGGCTCTTGTTGCCACCATTGATACCGATCGCGGCCCGATCAGGCTGGAATTGTTTGCCGACAAGGCACCGCTGACGGTGGCCAATTTCGTCAATCTTGCCCAGCGCGGCTTCTACGATGGGCTCAATTTCCATCGGGTGATTGCCGACTTCATGATTCAGGGCGGCTGCCCGGACGGGCGCGGCACCGGTGGTCCGGGTTACCGTTTCGAGGATGAAGCCAACAATGGTGTGCGCCATGAGCGCGGCGTGATTTCGATGGCCAATGCTGGCCCCAACACCAATGGCAGCCAGTTCTTCATCACCCACATCAAGACCGACTGGCTGGATGGCAAGCACACCGTGTTCGGCAAGGTGCTGGAAGGGCAGGACGTGGTGGACAGTATCCAACAGGGGGATGGCATCAAGTCGATCAGGATCGAAGGCGACGTGGAAGCCGCACTGGCTGCCCGTGCTGACCGCGTGGCGGAGTGGAACAAGATTCTCGCTGCCTGAATGAGCTTCCCGTAATCGGGTGAAGCGCTGGTTGCCCGTGGTCGTGTCGAGTGCATGGCCACGGGCAGCTTGCGTTTGCAGCGTCGGGACACCGCGAGCGCATGTGAATTATCGGCACGTCGCTTTTTGCGACGAGGCTTGGCGATAGGCGATTGCTTGGCCTTGGCAGGTAAAGAATCGATTCGCTGCTGAGCGGCGCCGAATTTTGAAATGATGGGTTTGCGACCCTTTTGCCCGTTGCAAAGGGGCAATATTGACGCGGTGTGCTTTCAGTGACTTGATGGGATGACACATCGGCCGCCTGCCCGATGCTGGTGGGCAACGGGCGGGTGGTAGTGCGAATCTCATGCCGTGCCAATCACGCCGGCGGGCAGTTGCATGGTAATGCAGTGCAGGCTGCCGTTCTGCCAGATCAATGGGCGGCAGGGAATCATGATGATTTCCCGACCCGGGTGGGCGGCAGCCAGAACCGCACGGGCTGCTTCATCGGCGGGGTCGCCATAGGCCGGCATCAGGACCGCACCGTTGATGATGAGGTAATTGGCATAGCTGGCAGCAAGGCGGCGTTCGCCATCAAGGATTGGCTTGGCCCAGGGCAGCGGGAACAGCCGATAGGGCTGACCGTCCGGGGTGCGCAGTGCGGCGATTTCCTCCGCCATGGCGGCAAGCTCGGCATGGTGGCTGTCGGCGGGATCGTCGCAGGCCTGAAATACGATGGCATTGTCCGGGGCAAGGCGGGCGAGGGTGTCGATATGGGCATCGGTATCGTCGCCTTCCAGATAGCCGTGATCGAGCCAGAGTACCCGCGATTGTGCCAGCCAGTCGGCCAGTTGCTGGCTCAGCACTTCGCGGCTGGTATCCGGGTGGCGCTCGCTCAGGCAGCGCCACGTAGTGAGCAGAGTGCCGTGTCCATCGGTTTCGATCGCACCACCTTCCAGCGCAAAATCGATGCGCTGGCGCCGGGCATCGGCAAACAGGCCGGTACTTTCCAGTTGTGCCACCAGTGCGTCATCGGCACTGGCCTCGAATTTGCCGCCCCAGCCGGTAAAGCGAAAATCCAGCAGGCGGAAGGCATCGCCATCGCGCAGGGTGATCGGCCCGGAGTCACGCAGCCAGGTATCGTTGTAGCGGGCAGTAACAAAGCGCACCTGCTGCATGTCGACACGATTGGAGCGCAGACGGGCCTCGGCATACGCTTCCACATCATCGTCGGCCACGATGATGATGGCCGGCTGGAAGCGGGTGATTGCTGCAACCAGGGCAATATAGGTTTCTTCCACTTCGCCCAGTCGTTCGGCCCAATCGGTATCGGCATGCGGCCAGGCAATCAAAATGGCGGACTGGGGTTCCCACTCAGCAGGGAAGCGCAGGGAATTGGTCATGGTGGGCAAAAAATGCGAGACGCCCGGCCAAGGCCGGGCGGGTTTGACGGAAAAGCGGAAAAAACTCAGCGCTGCACGGGACGTGGGCCGGTTTCATCCGGGCTTGCCTGTTGCAGGACAACATCGATCACCCGGTTGCGCTCGAAGTACACCACGAACTGCGGATACACCCAGCGGTGGATGGCAGGCCATTGCCGCTTCTGGCCACCACGCGGCTCCAGACGCGATTGCGGTGCGCCGAAACGGCGTTCCACCTCGGCCATGCTCATGCCGCGAGAAGGTTGCTGGATATTGCTTTCGCGTTGCACGCGTTCGATCAGGAGTGTTTCGGCGCGGACGGTGGGCAAGCAGAACAGTACGAGAGCCGCGGCAATCATCAAGGAGCGAAACATGTGCGATTCCTTTACGGTGAGTTGAACCAGATTCTACGCGCAAATGTGCGCCAGTTCACAAAACGCGGGGGCAGGCACGAAGAAGCCGCCTTGCGGCGGCCTTCGGTACCACGCAACTTGCAGCGGACTGCAAAATTTCAGCGCTGGCGCGCCTTGAAACGCGGGTTGGACTTGCAAATCACGAAGACCTTGCCACGGCGGCGAACAACCTTGCAGTCGCGGTGACGAGCCTTCGCCGACTTCAGGGAGGACAGAACCTTCATGACAAAACCTCTGATGGCGAAAAGTGGATGGATAAAGCGAAGCAAGAAATTGTAGCAGAAAACAAAAACAATGCTCAAGTCCGGTCGATTGGCAAAGATCGAGCCCTGGGCAGCTTCGTGGGCGATGGCAGTTTGTTGGCGAATATCGCGCTGCCGGTAAAGCATTGCCGGTGAGAGACGGCGGCAGGTTGAGATGGCTTGTCAGGGCAGTGCCAGCTCGTGCAAGCGCGCAGGACTGCTATAATGCCGGGCATGTGCAAGCCTTTCGCCCTTCTGCTCTTGCTGCTGCTTTGTTTGGCAGGGAGTCTTTTGTCGGCGGAAATTGCGGCCATGCCAAGGGGCGGGGGCGAGCCGGTGGCGGCAGCGACTCCCGCGCACTGCGCGGAGCAGGCGCAGGTCTTGCCCGTCGAGGCCGGACATGCGGACTGCCATGATGATCTCCTGTGTGATTGCCCCTGCATGCAGGCCGGCGCGATATTGCCGCCTCTGCCGGTGCAGATGATGCCGGAGACACGCAAGGTGTTTCTTGCTCTGCCAGCCGGTGAGGCCTATACGCCACCGCCCTTGTTGCTCCCGACGCGCCCGCCCATCGCCTGAAGAACGCTGCCCTCTTGTGCTTTTCGACGCCCCGGCGCTGGCCGGGGTGCTGTGTTCCGTTCTTCAATTCGGGAGTTTTGCATGTCTTTGTTTTCGCATCCGCTGGCCGATGAGCCGGCATGTGTGTCACGTCGCCGTTTTGTTCAGGGCATCGCCGCGGCCGGTGCCGTTTCCGCGCTCGGGCTGTGGCCGCGCCAAGTCTGGGCCTTGCGCAGCACGGGGCAGGTGGAGGTGCCTGCTGCCACCTGGTTTGACCTGCGCGTGGGGGAAACCTGGGTCAATTACACCGGACGTGCGCGTCCGGCGGTCACGGTCAACGGCAGCTTGCCGGCACCTTTGTTGCGCTGGAAGGAAGGCAGCACGGTCACGCTGCGGGTGAGTAATGAGCTGCCGCGCGGCTCGATTCACGGGCCGGACACGTCGATTCATTGGCATGGCATCATCCTGCCGGCGAATATGGATGGGGTGCCGGGGATGAGCTTTGACGGCATCCGCCCCGGCGAGAGCTATCTGTATCGCTTTGAAGTTCGGCAGGCCGGAACCTACTGGTATCACAGCCATTCCGGGTTTCAGGAGCAGGGTGGTCTGTACGGGCCTTTGGTAATCGACCCGATTGAACCCGAGCCGTTTCATTACGACCGCGATTACGTGGTGTTTCTCTCGGACTGGACCGACATGAACCCGGCCCGGCTGTTTGCCCGGCTGAAGAAGATGGCGAGCCACGACAATCATTACCAGCGCACGGTGGCGGATTTCCTGCGCGATGCTCGGGCACAAGGGGTGGGTGCGACGTTGCGCGAGCGTGGCGGTTGGGGGCGGATGCGGATGACGCCGAGCGATTTGTCCGATGTCAACGCGCATACCTATACCTATCTCATCAATGGCACGACGGCGCTGGACAACTGGACCGGGCTGTTCCGCGCCGGGGAGAAAGTGCGCCTGCGTCTTGTCAACGGCTCGGCGATGACTTATTTCGATGTGCGCATCCCGGGGCTTGAAATGACCATCGTGGCGGTGGACGGGCAATATGTGCATCCGCTGACGGTGGAGGAAATTCGCATCGCGGCGGCGGAAACCTTCGATGTCATCGTGCAGCCGCGTGGGCAGGAGGCGTACACGATTTTTGCCCAGGACAGTGCCAGAACCGGCTGGGTATCGGCCACGCTGGCAACGCAGCCGGGCTTGCGTGCACCGATTCCGCCGCTGGATCCACGTCCCTTGCTCAGCATGGCCGACATGGGGCATGAGCACATGATGGGCGGCAATCACGGCAATCACGGCAATCACGGCAATCACGGCAATCACGGCAATCACGGCAATCACGGCAATCACGGCAATCACGGCAATCACGGCAATCACGGCAATCACGGCAATCACGGCAGTCACGGCAGTCACGGCAATCACGGCAGTCACGGCGATGCGGCAGCGCCCCCGATGCAGGCGCATCCGGAAAGCGAGCGCAACAACCCGCTGGTGGACATGCAGACCATGACCCCGACCGCGAAGCTCGACGATCCGGGCATCGGCCTGCGCGACAACGGGCGCAAAGTGGCCACCTATGCGGCCTTGAAAAGCTTGTTCCCCGACCCGGACGGGCGCGAGCCGGGGCGGGAAATCGAGCTGCATCTGACCGGGCACATGGAACGTTTTGCCTGGTCGTTTGACGGCATCAAGTTTGCCGATGCCAAGCCGCTCAAGCTGACCTATGGCGAGCGGGTACGCATCGTGCTGGTGAACGACACGATGATGAGCCATCCCATTCATCTGCACGGCCTGTGGAGTGATCTGGAAGATGCACACGGCCAGTTCCATTTGCGCAAGCACACCGTGGACATGCCGCCCGGCACCCGACGCAGCTACCGGGTGAGAGCCGATGCGCTCGGGCGCTGGGCCTATCACTGCCATTTGTTCTTCCACATGGAGTCCGGCATGTTCCGGGAAGTGCGGGTGGAGGCATGAACCGGGTCTTGCGAGCAAGCGGGCAGTGCCTGCTGTTGTCGGCATTGCTGCCACTTTCTCCCGTGCTGGCGCAGCATCGACATGCAGTGCCGGAACACGAAGGCGAGCGCGCCGCACGCAATCACGAGGTATCGCATCGGCACGTTCTGCCGGCGCAGGCGGGCGAGACGGCCGCGTCCAGCCATGAAGCAGACGAGCAGGCCGCGATGCAGGCAGAGGCCGCACATGCGCATCACCATGACCATGACCATCCCCATCCACCTGCCAGCGCACAGGCCGCGCCTTCCCCCGTATTGGCGCCGCCAACACAGGCCGAATTGCAGGCGGCTTTCCCGCCGGTGCACGCGCATCATCGGCATGGCACATCGATTCACAACTACACCTTGTTCGACCGGCTGGAGCGCCCGCTGACGGATGTGTCCGGCTTTGATTGGGAAGCCAGCGGCTGGGTGGGCGGCGACAGGCACAAGCTGCAATGGCGCAGTGAGGGGCATGTGCGCGACGGTGCACTGGCCGAGGGGCGCATCGACCTTCTGCATGCCCGCGCCGTGCGCCCCTGGTGGGATACGGTGGCCGGGCTCGGCCACGAGAAAGTGCACGGGATTGAGCGCAACTGGCTGGCACTCGGGGTGCAGGGGATGATGCCGTACAAGTTCGAAACTCAGGCCACCTTGTCCCTTGGCAGTGGTGGGCGCAGCGCCCTGCATCTTGAGGGCGAGTACGACACCTTGTTCAGCAACCGTCTGATTCTGCAATGGCGAGCAGGCGTGACGGCCTATGGCAGGGACGATCCGGCACTTGGCCGCGGGCGCGGGCTTGCCACGGCCAGCGCCGGGTTGCGCCTGCGCTACGAAATCCGGCGCCAGTTCGCCCCCTATGTCGGCATCGAGCATCAACGCCTGTTCGGGCGCAGTGCCGAGGCCGCCGAAGCCTCGGGCGAGGCCGCACGGCAGACGCATTGGCTTGCGGGGCTGCGTTTCTGGTTCTGAACCGGGCGGGCCGGCAAGGCCGCACCTTGCCGGCTCGTGTCGGGAAACTACAGAAACAGGGCAATCACGTCATTGGTGAAGTTGCGGCCGAGCGCGGTGGGCTGGATGTGCTCGCCGGTTTGGGTAAGCCAGCCGCGCGCCTGCGCGGTTTCAAGTTGACCGGCAATGGTGCTGCGCTCAAGGCCGGTGCGGTGCTCGAAACTGGCCAGCGAGAAGCCATCGACTAGGCGCAGGGCGTTCAACATGAAGTCGAACGGGCGGCGTTCTGCGCTGATGTCTTCATCGCCGCCGATGGCGTCAGCGCTGCCGGCGTGCGCCATGTAGTGCGCCGGGTGTTTGTGTTTCCAGCGGCGCAGGATGCGCTGTTCACTGCCGAGGGTGAGTTTGCCGTGCGCACCGGCGCCGATGCCGAGGTAATCGCCGAATTGCCAGTAATTGAGGTTGTGCAGGCATTGTTTGCCCGGCTGGGCATAGGCGCTGACTTCGTACTGGATGAAGCCGGCCTCGGCCATGCGTGCCTGACAGTGCTCCTGCATGTCCCAGCCCAGCTCGTCATCGGGCAGGTTCGGCGGCGGCTGGGCGGCAAACAGCGTGTTCGGCTCCAGCGTCAACTGGTAATGGCTCAGATGCGTCGGTTGCAGGGCGATGGCGCGCGCGACATCGGCTTCGGCCATCGCCAGCGTTTGCCCTGGCAGGGCGTACATCAAATCCAGATTGAGGTTGGCAAAGCCGGCATCCTGCGCGGCCTTGATGGCGCGCTCGGCATCGGTGCTTGAATGGATGCGGCCAAGCCGGGCAAGGCAGCCGTCGTCGAAGCTCTGCACACCAAAGCTCAGGCGGTTGACGCCGGCGCGCAGATAATCGGCAAACGGGCCGTGCTCGACCGTGCCGGGGTTGGTTTCCAGCGTCACCTCCAGCCCCGGTGCAAAGCGCAGGCGGGCACTGGCCGCTTGCAGGAAGCGCTCGATGTGCGCGGGGGCAAACAGGCTCGGCGTGCCGCCGCCGAAGAACACGCTGTGCACGGTGCGTCCCCATGCCAACGGCAGGTCGTGTTCCAGATCGCGAATCAGCGCGTCGATGTAATCGGCAAACGGCAGTGCGCCTTTTTGTGCATGCGAGTTGAAATCGCAATACGGGCATTTGCGCACGCACCACGGCAGGTGCACGTACAGCGCCAAGGGCGGTGGAATCAGTGTGACTTGCGTGGCCGTCATGCCGTGGCGATGAGTTTTTCCCGCAGGCGTGCCAGTGCGCGGGCGCGGTGGCTGCTGCGGTTTTTTTCTTCTTTGCCAAGTTCCGCGGCGCTTTGCCCGTGCTGGGGCGAGAAAAACACCGGGTCATAACCGAAGCCGCCGCTGCCGCGCGGCGCGGAGAGGATTTCGCCTTCCCAGTGACCTTCGGCAATCAAGGGCTGTGGGTCATCGGCATGGCGCAAGAAGGCCAGCACGCAGACAAAGCGCGCCGTGCGCGGGGTATCGGGACGGGCGGCGAGTCCGGCCAGCAGCTTGTCGATATTGGCGGCGTGGTTGCCGTGTTCGCCGGCAAAACGCGCCGAATACAGCCCCGGTGCGCCGCCCAGCGCATCCACGCACAGGCCCGAATCATCGGCCAGTGCGGCAAGGCCGGTGGCGCGGGCGGCGTGGCGGGCTTTCAGAATGGCGTTTTCAACGAACGAAAGCCCGGTTTCTTCGGCGTCGGTGACGCCGAGTGCACTTTGCGCGATGACCGCAAAGCCGAGCGGGGCGAGCAGGCTGTCGAACTCGGCGAGTTTGCCGGCGTTGCTGCTGGCCAGCACCAGTTTCATGCTTGCACCTCGGCCAGTGCCGCCTGTTGTGCGGCAAACAATTCGCGGCAGCCGGCTTCGCCCAGTGCCAGCAGGGCGTCCAGCTCATCGCGGCGGAAGGCGTGGCCTTCGGCGGTGCCTTGCAGCTCGATGAAGCCGCCGCCATCGTTCATCACGATGTTCATGTCGGTATCGCAATCGGAATCTTCGGCATAGTCCAGATCCAGCACCGGCACGCCGCGATGGATACCCACGGAGACGGCCGCCACGGCGCCGACGATGGGCTGGCGACGGCAGGTGGGTGTTTTTTTGATTTCGCCCCGCGCGATCAGGCCATTGACGGCATCGACCAGGGCCACATAGGCGCCGGTGATGGCGGCAGTGCGGGTGCCGCCGTCGGCTTGCAGCACATCGCAATCAAGCGTGATGGTGCGCTCGCCCAGAAGACCGCGATCGACGCAGGCGCGCAGGCTGCGGCCAATCAGGCGCTGGATTTCCAGCGTGCGTCCGGACTGCTTGCCGCGTGCGGCTTCGCGGTCGGAGCGCGTATGCGTGGCACGCGGCAGCATGCCGTATTCGGCCGTAACCCAGCCTTCATTCTTGCCGCGCAAAAACGCCGGCACCTTGTTTTCCACGCTGGCCGTGCACAGCACTTGCGTTGCGCCGAAGCACACCAGTACCGAGCCTTCGGCATGGCAGGTGAAATGGCGCTGGATGCGCACCGGGCGCATTTCATTGGCCGCGCGGCCACTGGGACGGGACATGGGGGTTCTCGCAAAACGGCGGCAAAGTTTACCATTGCCCTCCCTGCCACTTGCCGGAAAACCCGCATGTCCATCCGCAGCATGACCGCCTATGCCCACTGTGAGCGCAGCACGGCCTTTGGCCGGCTTGCCTGCGAGATGCGTGCGGTCAATCACCGTTTTCTCGATGTGTCCCTGCGCCTGCCGGAAGAATTGCGTGCCCTGGAGCCGCAGCTGCGCGAGCGCATCGCCGCACGCATCGCCCGCGGCAAGCTGGATGTCACCTTGCGCTTTGCCAAGAGCGCCGAGGCCGATAGCCTGCAACTCAACCATGACTTCGTGACCCGGCTGACGGAAATCTCGCGCGAGCTGCACAACCGGCTGGGCGGGGTGCGGGTGGATTTGGCCAGCCTGTTGCAGATGCCGGGCGTGCTCGAAGCCCGAGGTGTCGATGCCGATACCTTGCAGGCCGAGACGCTGACGCTGCTGGATGCGACGCTGACGGAGTTCGTTGCGGCCCGCGAGCGCGAAGGGGGCAAGCTGGCCGCAGTCATCGGCGAGCGGGTGGATGGCATTGAAAAGGTCGCGGCCGAGGTGCGCACGCTGGTGCCGCAGATCCGCGAGGGACAGCGCAACAAACTGAAAGCCCGGCTCGGCGAGCTGGCCGACACGCTGGAGCCGGGCCGGCTGGAACAGGAGCTGGTGCTGTGGTTGCAAAAGCTCGACGTGGACGAGGAGCTTGACCGTCTTGCCAGCCATGTGGGCGAAGCCCGGCGCATTCTCGGGCAAAACGAGCCGGTCGGACGACGGCTTGATTTCCTGTTGCAGGAGTTCAACCGCGAAGCCAATACGCTCGGCTCCAAGTCCGTCGATACCCGCACCAGCAATGCCGCCATCGAGCTGAAAGTGTTGATCGACCAGATCCGCGAGCAGGTGCAGAACCTGGAGTGAGGCGGCGGGCGTTGCAGCAAAACAAAGCGGCAAGCTTGGCAGCAGATTGACAGGCACGCCAAAGAGCACAGCGCCATTGGCAATGGAGGCTCAACCTTCGGTGCTTTTCTCCGGGCGCAGGCGGGGTGGAACGGATCTGGGCTGCTTGTCGTCCGCGGGATTGCGCTTTTTCATGCGTCTGCCCGAGGCTTTGCCCAGTGCGGCAGTCCTTGGCGCGGCGCAGTTTTTCGACAAGGGGCGGGATTATTGGGGGGATTCAGGCGGCGGGATATCCGAGGGCGTTCGTCTGTTCCTGAAATGGAGAAAGATCAACAGCGCGGCGAGCGCGATGGTGGTAAACAAGCCAATCAGAAATGAAATGAAAGCTTTCTCATAGGAGCAGGCAAGCTGATATTGGCATCCGGGGATGTACTCGAAAGCCACCAGCCCGGCAAAGAGCCCGACAAACAGAGATACGCCCAGATAAAGCAATATCGCCAGAATATGGACAAGCATGGTGTTGCCTCCGCAGATGTGCCGAACTTGACTGGACTATAACAGGGGCGTATTGGGACAGGGTTGTATTGATTCCCGGTTTGCTGCCGGGGCAGGGTGCCCCTTGGTGCCGGGGATAAAATGCCCGGTCAACGGCTGCCGGGCATGGGGCAGACTCACCCCGGACGCTTGAGGGCGGTCAGTTTGATTTCCACTTTCCAGCCGGGGTGGGCGAGTTTGGCTTCGATGCAGGCGCGGGCCGGGGCGCGGCCGGGGGCGGTCCAGGCGTCCCAGACTTCGTTCATGCCGGCGTAGTCGCGGGCGATGTCGGCAAGATAGAGGGTGGCTTCTAGGATGTGCGCCTTGTCCGAGCCGCAGCGCTCAAGCAGGGCGTCGATTTGTGCCAGTACGCTGCGGGTTTGCGTCTGGATGTCGGCCTCGGTATCTTCCGGCACTTGGCCGCCGAGAAAGATGAAGCCGTTGGCGAGGGTGGCATCGCTGTAGCGCGGTTCGGGGTCGATATGGTCGATCATGGTCGGTTCCTGCTCGGGAAACGGGTGGCTTGCGCCACCCGTTGGTGCGCGTGTCGCTCGGGCATCAGCCCTGTGGATTCCAGCCGCATTGCTGGCCCTGGTTCTGCTGCCGCAGCCAGGTTTGCAGCGGGGCAAAGTATTCGAGGATGGCACTGGCGTCCATTTGCTCGCCACCGGTCAGCTCGCGCAGGGTTTGCTGCCAGGGCTGGCTGGCGCCCTTGGAGAGCATCGCCCAGTAGCGGGCGCCGGCTTCCTTGTTGCCGTAGAAGCTGCATTCGTGCAGCGGGCCCTGGTGGCCGGCGGCATCGCAGAGCGATTTGTAGAACTGGAATTGCAGCACGTGCGAGAGGAAGTAGCGGGTGTACGGGGTATTGCCGGGGACGTGGTACTTGGCGCCGGCATCGAAGAATTCTTCGCCGCGCGGGCTGACCGGGGCCACGCCCTGATATTGCGCCTTCAGCGCCCACCATGCCTTGTTGTAGTTGTCCGGAGTGATGGAGCCGTCGAACACGCCCCAGCGCCAGCGGTCGATCATCAGGCCAAACGGCAGGAAGGCGACTTTGGCCAGCGCCATGCGCATTTGCGAATTGATGAGCGCCTCCTGCGAGGGCTGCTGCGCGCCGACGAGACCCACCGAGTGCAGATAGTTCGGGGTCATGGCCAGCACGATGACATCGCCGATGGCTTCATGGAAGCCGTCGTGGGCACCGGCCTGGAACAGTGCCGGTTGCACGTTGTAGGCCAGGTCGTAATAGATGTGGCCGAGCTCGTGATAGATGGTGGTGAAGTCTTCTTCGTTGGGCTTGATGCACATCTTGGTGCGTACGTCGCCCTGCATGTTCATGTCCCAGGCGCTGGCATGGCAGACCACGTCGCGGTCGCGCGGCTTGATGAACTGGGTGTTCTGCCAATAGCTTTCGGGCAGCTTGGGGAAGCCGATCGAGGTATAGAAATCCTCGGCACGGCGGGTCATGTTGATGGCGACATCGAGCTTGGCGGCCTGTTCGATGTCATCGGCGCTGCGACCGGCCGGGCGCGCCTGTTCGGCCTCCAGGCTGGCCTGATATTGCCGCTCCAGTGCGCCGGTGATGTCGAGGCTGCCCACGCCCGGATACGGCTCGAACATGTCCCACAGATTGCCCCAGTCCTGCTGCCACATGTTGCCCATCAGATGCGCCGGCAGAAGGCCGCCGGCGACTTGCCCCTGGCCGGGATATTTCTGTTCCAGTTTGCCGCGGGCATAGCAGTGCAGGTCTTCGTACAGCGGCTTGACCTGCGCCCACAGGCGGTCGGTTTCGGCGGCAAGCTCTGCCGGGCTCATGTCGTAGCCCGAGCGCCACAGCTCGCCGGTATTGGCAAAGCCGAGGTTCTGCGCGCCCTGATTGGAAAGCTCGACAAAGCGCTGGTAATCGCGACGCATCGGCACCGCGATGCCGTGCCAGCCTTGCCAGGCATCCAGCTGTGCGGCGTAGTCGCGGCTCGTGCGCAGCACGTCTTCAAGCTCGCCCAGCTGCCGGCAGTTGCGCGCCTCGCCTTCGCCGGTGCAGTAGCTGCCGGCACCGTAGGTGCCTTCCATGCGGGTGGCAATCTGGGTCAGCTCGGCGAGTGCGGCCGGTTCCTTCGGCGGCGGCATCGAGGCGGAGAGCTTCAACAGGTTCAGCGTGCGCGCGGTTTCGGCGCTCATCGGCTGGCCGTCGAAGCGCTTGGCCTGATCGATCCATTGGTTCAGAAGGCCCAGCCAGCGCTCGTTGCTCTTGGCCGCCAGGAGCTGCGTATCCGCGCCGATGTAAGTGGACGCCAGCCATTGCGGCACGGTGATTTCCGGGTACATGGCCTTCAGCTCGGCATTGATGCGGGCAACGAACTGGTCGGCGGTTTCAGCCGCTTGTGCCTGTTTTTTTGCCGCAAGGGCAGTGCAGGGCAGGCAGGCGGCGACGGCAAGGGAGAGCAGCGCGTGGCGAAGTTTCATGGCAGGGCTCGGGTTGGGAAGATGCGTTAGTGTAGGGCAGTGGCGCATACTCGACGCCTGTCTGTTTCTGTCCACTCGCATGACCTCGACCCGCAAAGGCGTCCTGCTCGGCCTGACCGCCTATGCCGCCTTCTCTTTCAGCGATGCCTTCATCAAGCTGCTCAAGGGCAGTGTGCTGCTGTTGCAGCGGGTGTTTCTGGGGGTATTGTTGTTTGGTAGTCGGTGGCCGGCGACGCGGATGGCCAAGTCTTGAGTCTTGCTTGAATATGGAGTGCATGATGAATACGTTGAATCCCGGAGAAACGGTATTGCACAAGGGCGGAGCCAATCACCAGCGGGGTTGGGAGTCGGTGGGCGGGCAGCTTTTCCTGAGCCATCAGCGGCTGTGGTTTGTGCCGCACGGGCTGAACTTCAATACCGCTTCCTGCGAGATACCCGTTGCCCGAATCGTTGAGGTGCGCTTGGTCTGGACGCGTTTTCTCGGCAAGATTCCGTTGTTTCCGAACGCGATTGCCGTGCAGCTTCGGGATGGGGAGGAGGCGCGCTTCACGGTATTTGCCCGCAAGGCATGGAAAGCAGCGATCGAGCAGGCCGTGGCCGCCGCCCGGGCGCATTTGCCGGGGACGGCACACTGAAGTCTGTGCAGCATGGCAAATTTGCGGTACCCAATGACGGCCGGTAAAGCGCCATGACCGAGGTGTCCGTGTAGCTTTCAACCGTGATGGCGAAGGGGCATGTGGTTGATCACTTGTTTTCTGCTCCGGCAGTTTCCTTGCGTTTGACAGGCCGGGAGCGGGATATGTGGACGCAGGCCCTGTCAGCGAATTTCGGGCAAGCGGTATCCGGACAGGCAGGGCGCCGTATTCGGCCTTGCTCCGGTGTGCCGTGGTTTATCTCCACATCATGGCGATGTGGTGATGGTGTTTCGGTATCAGGAGCGATCCTGTTTGGACAGTTCGCCGGGGCAATGCGTGTGATGGCGCAGGGCGTGAAGTAGAATTGTCGCTTTCCCAACCGAGATACTGCACTTGTCCAGCGAAGCCCATATCGTCAAGACCAGCGTGCCCACCCCGGCACCGGCTGTGGAGGTACTGTTGCAAACGGTGCTTGATGCCGTTGCCAATCTCAAAGCACAGGACGTGGTGACTTTGGATGTGCGCGGCAAGAGCAGCGTATGCGACTTCATGGTGGTGGCATCGGGAACTTCCACGCGCCATGTCAAATCGATTGCCGACGAGGTGGTTCGCTTCGCCAAGCGTCTTGATTTCCAGCCGCTTGGGGTGGAAGGCGAGCGCGAAGCCGAATGGGTGCTGGTGGATCTTGGCGATGTCGTGGCGCATCTGATGCTGCCGCGCGTGCGCGAGTTTTACGCCATAGAGCGCCTGTGGAGCGTGGGTGACGAAAAGCCCGAGCAAGGCTGAGCTGCGTCATGTGATCCTGCCTGCGGCAGGACATTCCATTCAGAGCAGGGTGCGGCTTTTGAAATGCACAGTTCAAGGAAGTGATATGACCGGCACGTTGTACATCGTTTCTGCGCCTTCCGGGGCGGGCAAATCCAGTATCGTTCGGGCCGTTCTGGCGCGTGATCCCGGCCTTGCGCTCTCGGTTTCGTTCACCTCGCGCCCACCGCGCCCGGGTGAGCGTGATGGCGAGCACTACCACTTCGTCAGTGCCGAGCACTTCGAGCGGATGGTGGCGGCCGGCGATTTTTTCGAACACGCGCTGGTACATGGTGACTGGAAGGGAAGTGCGCGGCAGTCAGTGGAGCCGCTCCTGCAGGCAGGGCGTGACGTGTTGCTGGAAATCGACTGGCAAGGTGCGCAGCAAGTGCGCGCCAAGGTGCCGGGGACGGTGGGGATTTTCATCTTGCCACCGTCGCGTCAGGCACTGGAGGAGCGGATGCGCAAGCGTGCCCAGGACAGCGAGGCGACTATCCTCCGCCGATTGGCAGCGGCGCGCGAGGAAATGAGCCATCACGGCGAATACGACTATTTGGTCATCAATGATGATTTTGAAACCGCCGTCGACGAGGTTTGCAGCATTTTTCGCGCCACGCGCTTGCGTCGGACGGTGCAGGAACAGCGCCATGCCGGGCTGATCGAGGGCTTGCTGGCCGAAGGCTGACTGGAACTTGGCAGGCGCACGGCGCAGAATGGGCGCCCTTTGTCAGCGCTTCCGTCCATGCCGCTCATCACCCTGAACGCCGTCGATTTCAGCATCGGCGGGCCGTTGTTGCTGGAAAACGTGAACTTCGCCATCGAGCCTGGCGAGCGCATCGCCCTGATTGGTCGCAATGGCGCGGGAAAATCCACCTTGCTGAAATTGATTGCCGGCGAAATCCGTCCGGATGATGGCGAGGTACGGGTGCAGGCGGGCGTGCGCATCGCGCGGCTGGAGCAGGAAGTCCCGCAATCGGCAAGCGGGACGGTGTTCGATGTGGTGGCCGAGGGGCTGGGCGCGCTTGGCCGTCTGCTGGCCGAGCATCATCAGATTACCCATGCCGGACAGCTGGATGCGGCGGCGCTGGCGCGGGTGCAGGCCGGCATCGAAGCCGAGGGCGGCTGGGCACTGGATGCACGGGTGAGCGAAACCCTGCAACGTCTGGGGCTCGATGGCGAGGCCGATTTCGCCCGCCTCTCCGGCGGCATGAAGCGGCGGGTCTTGCTGGCGCGGGCGGTGGTGGCCGCCCCGGACGTACTGTTGCTGGATGAGCCAACCAACCATCTGGATATCGAAGCGATCGAATGGCTGGAAGGCTTCTTGCAGGAATGGCGCGGGGCACTGCTTTTCATCACCCATGACCGCCGTTTCCTGCGTGCACTGGCAAGTCGCATCGTCGAAATCGACCGTGGCCAGCTGACCAGTTGGCCGGGTGATTGGGACAACTACCTGCGCCGGCGCGAAGAACGCCTGCACGCCGAACAGCAGGAAAATGCCCGCTTCGACAAGCTGCTGGCGCAGGAGGAGGCCTGGATTCGGCAAGGCATCAAGGCGCGTCGTACCCGCGATGAGGGCCGGGTGCGACGCTTGAAAGCGATGCGGGCCGAGCGCGCTGCCCGGCGCAACGTGCAGGGACGAGTGAAGATGGACGTGGCCGAAGCCGAGAACTCGGGCAAGAAGGTCATCGAAGCCAGGGCACTCGGCTTTGCCCGTGATGGACACGTGCTGCTGCGGGATTTCTCCACCACCATTCTGCGCGGCGAGCGCATCGGTCTCATCGGCCCCAATGGCAGCGGCAAGACCACCTTGCTGAAGCTCCTGCTGGGCGAGCTGAAACCTGACAGCGGCGAGCTGAAGCCGGGTACGCAGCTTGAAATCGCCTATTTCGACCAGTATCGCAACACGCTGCGCGAGGACTGGAATGCGCTGGAGAACGTCGCCGAAGGCCGCGACACGGTGGAAATCGGCGGGCGGCGCAAGCATGTGCTCGGCTATTTGCAGGACTTCCTGTTCACCCCCGAACGCGCCCGCGCGCCGATTACCCGCCTTTCCGGTGGCGAGCGTAATCGCCTCTTGCTTGCCAAACTGTTTGCCCGGCCTTCAAATCTTTTGGTGCTGGACGAGCCGACCAACGACCTTGATGCCGAAACGCTGGAGTTGTTGGAGGAATTGCTGGCCGATTACGGCGGCACCGTGCTTCTGGTCAGCCATGACCGCGATTTTCTCGACAACGTCGTGACCTCCACGCTGGTGATGGAAGGTGCCGGGCAGGTGGGCGAATACGTCGGCGGCTACAGCGACTGGCTGCGGCAGCGGCCCGAGCCTGCCGTAGAAGCGAAGAAGCCCGAGGCCACACCCGCACCGGTGCAAAACCGGCCCGAGCCGCCTGCGCCTGCCGGCAAGAAGAAGTTGAGCTACAAAGACGCCCGCGAACTTGAAGCCTTGCCCGGCCGCATCGAGGCGCTGGAAGCGCAAATTGCGGCCCACCTTGAACGGATGAACGCGCCGGAATATTTCCAGCGCGATGCCGCCAGCGTGCAGGCCGACAACGCCGTCTTGAGCGAAGCACAGGCCGCGCTGGATGCGGCCTATGCACGCTGGGAAGCGCTGGATGCGCTTTCTTCGGGTTGAGCTTTCCGTGCCTGCCAGCTGGCGGGGTTGCGCGGCAACAGTTGCAGCGGGTCATGCGGCAGCAATTGCCCGGCTTCGATGAGGTCGGTATGCAGCATCACATTGGTGCCGCCTTGGCGAATGGTGCTGGGAAAGACAAGGCCGGGCGCATCGGCTTCGAGCAAAAGATCGCCAAGTGCCCAGCTGGGCGGCTCCACGCCATTGACATACAGCGCCCGCCAGTCGCAGTCCCAATCCTGCCACAGTCGGTCCCAGCCGGCATCGCGTTGGCGCAAGTCCACCAGTGGCGGCAGGCAGGCGCGATAAGCCACCATCAGGAAAGGATCGGTGATGTCGTTGTCCTGCCTGTATTCGGCTGCGGCCGTTTCCAGCTCGAAGCTGAGGTAGAGCGCATTGACACCGGGGCGATTGAAGCGGCCCCCGGCAAGGGCCGCACCGGCACCACTGAGCGGCACGTGCGCCCAGCGCGGGTTGTGTGCACGAAACAGCACTTGCCCTTGGGCAAGCTGGATGTATTTCATCCGTTCTGACCGGCGCAGACGGTTTGCAGATAGCGCAGGGCCGGCTCGACATCCCCGTCCTTTACCGCCTGGAACAGCGTGCGCTGGTTGAGCACGCGAATGGGCGTGTTCTTCATCTGGAAGGCGGCACGGACAGGATCACTCTGCAATTCCAGCAGGGCGAGAAAAACACGGTTGAAGTCGCTCAGGCGCTCCTGCGTGCGCCGGCTTTCCGGGTGCAGGCGCATGGTATTGCGATGCACACCGAGGGCATCGGCAAGCACGCCCATGTCCAGCCCCATGACTTGGGCAAACTTGCTCGGAGAAAGGTAGCTTTGCCCCGGTTCGCGGAAGATTTCCGTATTTTCTTGCAGGACGGCAGACATGGGAGCCTCGCGTGTCATGTTTTGCACACTATATGCACAGAAATTGCATCTTGCAAGGCGCAGACTTGCCATGTTCAGGTAGCGAGGCAGGTTGTACCCGCACGCGCTGCACCCTACGATGGAAAATCGGCTTCGCTCGGGCGAGGTCAAGGCACTGTTTCACAACCCCTCAATGAATGAAAGCGTGATT
>JBHADJ010000049.1:0-2793 GCA_041855065.1 Lysobacter sp. | reverse complement strand
AGGCGCGCCCGGTTTGCAAAGTCAGGCTGCGCAGCCCCACCGCGAAGGTGCAACGCATCCCCTGCTGCGGATGCGCCAGCGCATACATGATGCGTGCATTGGCGAGCGTCTTGCCGCGTCCGGTGGAGGCCATATTGACGATGAACGCGCCCTGCGTTGCGGCCTGCTCGCGCAGGGACTCGGCGGCGTCGAACGCCTTGTCCTGCCAGCGAAAACGCGCATCCGTCGTGCGCTTGCGCAGACGCTTGTGCGAAAGGCCGGGCAGATGGGCGGCAAAGCTCGGCAAGTGCGCGCAGAGCATGGCCGCATCGCGTGCCACGCCAAGCAAATGCTCGTGCAAAGGCTGTTTGAGGTGGCCTTCACGGTCGGTATTGGCATACAGGCGGCAGCCTTCATCCAGTTTCAGGCAGCGTCCATCGCCCGCCGGCAGTGACGAGTAATGGTGATCGGCCAGCATCAGCGCCAACCGTGCCAGATGCATCACATAAGGATTGCTCAGCCAATCGCCCTTGCCCGGTTTGCTCTGCAATGCCAGCAGGCGCTGCGCCAACTTGGCTGCACGCGCGCGCCAGGCGGGCAGTTGCACCGGCAAATCATTGGCCATTTGCCAGTAAGCTCGCACTTCTTCGGCGCTGGCATGGGCCACACCGGGATGCCAATCGTTCCAGCCGGCATGGATGCTTGGCCAAAGTGTTTCCGGCTGCAACTGGGCCGGGTTGAATGTGTTGCTGCGCTTGCCGAACCAGGCTTTGTCGTCTTGCGCATCCACCGGCAGGGTCAGCAAGCGGTGGTGCGTGACCACCAGCCAGGCGATGGCGGCAGCCAAGGGCGGCAAATGGGCAAACGGCGGCGGGGTATCGGCATCCACGCCATCGCGGAAGAAATGCGCAGGGTCAAGCCAGCGCGCATCCTGCTGTGCATCGGGCGATGCCAAGCGCGTCAGCCAGCCGGCATCATCGTCCGTGCCGACGAAGGCCGCAAACAAGCGCAGCGACACCCATTCATGCCGGTACAGATTGCGCCCGGCATGGCCGCCCTGCAGGCGTGACTGGAAGGCAACGCTGGCCTTGCCAAGGTCATGCAGCAGCGCCGCCATCTGTGCCAACAGGCTGATGTCCTCGCCGCTGTGCCAGTCGTTTTCATCCCCTTGCCGCAGCACATTGCGCTGCGTGGTGTGGGTCGGCACCGCCCCCTGGGCATTGAAGCGGCGCGCATCGCCCACCACCCAGAGCAGCTCGGAATGATTCAGGCCGCGAATCCAGTGGCAAGCAACGGCGGTGTTTTTCCGGGCGCTTTTGCGCAGCAGGCGGTGCAAGGTCTGCAACCCGGCCTGCGTGATCGGGGTTTGCCACGTCCGTTCGCCGCGGCGTTCGGCAAATTGGTCGAGAATGCGCCGGGTCTGGCCAAGGGCGCGGCCGCTGCACTCGGAAATCAGCAGAATGTTCATGCCTGCGCCGTCTCCCGGGCAATGCGCTTGAGCGTGTCGATCATGAAATCCAGCGCCTCCATCCGCGTCAGTTGCTCGATGCAGGCTTGCCGGAAGGCTTGTTCTTCATCACCGCGCATGGCCGAAATGAATGCCTGCGGCAGAATCACCGCATCCTTGACCAGATCAGCCACGTCAAACACCAGCGCCCCGCGCCGGGTTTTGCCGTGCAGCACCGCCAACCCGTGCGGCAGTCCGAGCACCCAGGTGGCGCTGGCGGCCAGCCCGTAAGCCAGATAGTTGCCGTGATCGAGAAAGCGATTGGCCGCATCACCACCACTGCCACGCTTGGCGCGGGTGAAATCGCCATAGCCGCTGGCATCGGCCGCCAGCCGGAACAACGCTTTGGTGAGGCGCGCCTCCTCGGTCAACAAACTGCCGACATCGGGGCAGCCGGGAATGGCATCGGCCGACGACTGCAATACCCGTTGCAGGCTTGCCGCATCCACCTCGAAGCCGGCATCGCGCAGTGTGCGCGTGTCCAGCCATTGCTGCCGGATGCACGCCAGCCGCGCCAGCTGCAAGGCTTTTGCCGCGGCAAGGCGCTTTTCTTCATCAAACCAGAACGCAACCCAATCTTGCAGATATTCCGTTGGCCGGTACTCGCTCTGCGGGCTGAACCATGCCACTTCGACATCCATCTCGTTGGCCGAAAACAGCGGCGTGCCGCCACCGCCGCAAAAGCCGACCATCACCCCGGCGCGCGCCAGCTCGCGCATCGCCGCCTGCGTCACCGAAGTGCCGGTACCGAGCAAGACCACCGTGGTATTGGCAATCGGAATATTCCAGTACAGCGAGCGCTTGCCGGCATCGGTGACATATTCCACCCGCCCGCCATTGACCAACACCCGGCAATGCTGCAGATAGTAAAGATTGGCGCGCTTGGAAAGCAGAATGCTCTTGAGATCGGATGCGGCAATGTCGTCCATATTTTCCCCAGTATATATTCAAAAATTGATTCAATATGCCATTGCGGCACATTATGCTGCATTGTTCAGTTGGTGTCCGTTCGGACGCTGCTGATTTGTTGGTCTGTTAGGGTCTGTTGACAATTAACACAACGGCGGTGTTTTGGCTTGAATTGTCAAACCAAGCGCAACGTTTTTCGAAACAGCACCTCATAAGCACATTTCCACCCCAAACATTTTCTGGGGCGAAGGTTGATTTTGTCGGTAACCGCTTGAATCTGCGCTGCGCTGTATTGGACCAAGTCCTGACGCTTGGGAAAATACTGCCGCAGCAAACCGTTGGTGTTTTCATTGCTGCCCCGCTGCCACGGCTGGCCAGGCTCCGGAAAATAAAACGGT
>JBHADJ010000048.1:0-3001 GCA_041855065.1 Lysobacter sp. | reverse complement strand
TGCTGTTTGCCATCGACCGCGCCGGCGTGGTCGGTCCGGACGGCGCCACCCATGCCGGCAACCTCGACCTGTCCTTCCTGCGCTGCGTGCCGAACATGGTGGTAATGGCCGCCAGCGACGAAGCCGAATGCCGCCGCATGCTGACCACCGGCTACAGCTATCCGGGGCCCGCTGCCGTACGCTACCCGCGCGGCAGCGGCACCGGCATCGCCGCCGGCAACAATCTGGAAGCCCTGCCGATCGGCAAAGCGGAAATCAAGCGCGAAGGCGGCCCGATCGCCCTGCTGGCCTTTGGTGCCGTGCTGCCTGCCGCACTGGCGGTGGGCGAGGCGCTCGGCCTTGCCGTGGTCAACATGCGCTTCGTGCGTCCGCTCGACAAGGCCCTGATTCTGGCACTTGCACAAACCCATGAAGGCTTCGTCACGCTGGAAGACAACGTGGTGGCCGGCGGTGCCGGTGCCGGGGTAGCCGAGCTGCTCGCTGCCGAAGGCATCTGCCTGCCCATCCTGCACCTCGGCCTGCCCGATGCCTTCCAGCACCACGCCAGCCGCGAGGACCTCCTGGCCGAAGCCGGGCTGGACGAAGCCGGCATCCGCAAGGCCGTACTGACACGCTGGCCGATGCTGGCACGCACCCGCACTGCCGTTGCCTGAGTCACCAAGAGCCTTGTCATGTCACGTCTTGCCCTGCCCCTTGCCACACTTCTGCTATGGGTGCCCATGGCTACCCATGGCAGTGCACGAGACGACATCCCTGCCCCACCAGTGACTGCCGAACCCCCGTTTCTGGTCGAACACACCTGGTGGCTCAAGCCGGGCCGCAGCGGGCAATTCATCTCCCTGTTCAAGAAAACTCGCCTGCCTGCCTTGCAAGCGGAGCTGGCTGCCGGGCGGCTGCTCGGTATCCGCATGACGCAGCCACAGCTGCACGGCAATCGTGATCAGTGGGACTTCCGCCTGACGCTGAGTTGGCGCGACCGTGCCAGCGCCCTCCACTTCGTCCAAACACAAAAGCCCACGGAAAACCAGCGACAATCCATGGAGGAGCAGCTGCGTGATGAAATGGTGCTCGATCACAGCGAAGTCCTGCTGCTTGAAGAAAGCCTGTAGTGCGGGCAGAACTCGGCAAGCAATTGCAGACAAAAATGCCCGGCAGGTTTCCCCGCCGGGCATTTCATTTGGCAGCAAGCCCTGCCTTTATGTTATTTGATGAGACGCAGCGTGAAGGGATAGCGGTAGGCGATGCCTTCGTTGGCCTTGAGGCCGGCTACGATGCACAGCACCAGATTGGCGATGCCAATAATCGGGAGCAAGATCAGGCCGATGACCACAATGCTCAGCAGGACAGACACGCAGATGGCAATGAATACGGTGATCTGGAAGTTCAACGACTCCTTGGCCTGATCGGTGACAAACGCCTTCTCCGGCTTGTCCTTGTTGATCAGCCAGAAAATCAGTGGAGCCAGAAACCAGAAAAGGATTGCTCCCAAGTGCGAAAGCATCGCCATGGTACGGTCGTCGGAAGAAGGGGTGGCGACGTTCATCGGATCGTTCATGGGTAAAAGTCCATCAGTGAGGAATGTCGGCAGATTACTCTGAATACGGAAGAAAGGCCACTGTCGACTCAGGCCGCTTCCAGTGCCTCGGCCAGACGGCTGACGGCGATGATTTCCATGCCCTTGATGCTGCCGGCTTTGGGCGCATTGGCGCGGCTGACGATGGCGCGCTTGAAGCCGTGAGTGGCCGCTTCGCGCAGGCGCTCCTCGCCATTGGGCACCGGACGGATTTCCCCGGACAAGCCGACCTCGCCAAAGGCAATGGTTTTCTCCGGCAAGGGCCGGTCGCGCAGGCTGGAAAGCACGGCCAGCAACACCGGCAAGTCGGCCGCGGTTTCCTGCACGCGGATACCGCCCACCACGTTCACGAACACGTCCTGATCGCCCACCAGCACGCCGCCGTGGCGATGCAGCACGGCCAGCAGCATGGCGAGACGATTGCCCTCCAGCCCCACCGCAACACGACGCGGGTTTGAAAGCGGCGAGGCATCCACCAGCGCCTGTACTTCCACCAGCAGTGGGCGGGTGCCTTCGCGCGTCACCATCACGCAGCTGCCGGGCTGGTGCAGGCTGCCGCCGGAGAGAAAAATCGCCGACGGGTTGGGCACTTCGCGCAGGCCCTGCTCGCCCATCGCGAACACGCCCAGCTCGTTGACCGCACCAAAGCGGTTCTTGAACGCACGCAGCACGCGGAAACGGCTGCCGGAATCGCCCTCGAAATACAGCACCGCATCGACCATGTGCTCAAGCACGCGCGGACCGGCAATGCCGCCCTCCTTGGTGACATGCCCGACCAGAAACACCGCGGTGCCGGTTTCCTTGGCATAGCGCACCAGCCGCGCCGCGCTCTCGCGCACCTGGCTCACCGAACCGGGGGCGGCCGAAAGCGTTTCCGTCCACAGGGTCTGAATGGAGTCGGCGATGATGAAACGTGGCCGCGCATCAATGGCCTGCTGGAGAATGCGCTCGACGCAGGTTTCGGCCAGCGCCCACATCCCCTCCAGCGGCAAGCCGAGTCGCGCGGCACGCCCCGCCACTTGCCCGAGCGATTCCTCGCCGGTGACATACAAGCCGTCGAGACTGCCGGCCATCGACGCCAGCGCCTGCGTCAGCAAGGTGGATTTGCCGATGCCCGGATCGCCGCCAATCAGCACCACCGCGCCTTCCACCAGACCGCCGCCCAGTACCCGGTCGAACTCGCCGATGCCGGTGGAAACACGCACGGTTTCGGTCTGTGCCACGTCCTTCAGGGCCGTGATCTTCGCCGCATCGACCTTGCCCGCCCAGCCGCTGCGGCGCGAGGCCGCAACGCTCTCCTTGCCGGCGGTCGCTTCCAGCCGCACTTCGCTCAGGCTGTCCCACACGCCACAGGCACTGCACTGCCCTTGCCACTTCGGATAGTCCGCCCCGCATTCGTTACAGACATAGGCGGTACGGGCTTTTGCA
>JBHADJ010000047.1:0-5770 GCA_041855065.1 Lysobacter sp. | reverse complement strand
GCCCGAGTGCGCGCGCGAGCATGCCAAAGCCCGAGGAACTCTTGCCCTTGCCGTTGCCGGTGTTCACCACCACCACGCCGCGGCTTTGCGTGGCGCGGGCGATGCGGGCATCCACCAGCGCCTTCTTGCGTTGCGCGCGCGCCTTGTGCTGTGCCGGATCGGTCGCTGTCATCGCCGCGCGGTCAGGCTGCCGCTGCCGCACGCCGGCGGGCATGGGCCGCAACGCCGACCCAGATCAGGAGACCCGCGACGACATAGGCCGTGGCAGTCAGCACATAGGACGGCCCCCACTGCCAGGCGCGGGCGATGTACTCGGCAAAATGCGGGTTGGCATAGCGCCCGCCAAGCCAGTAGAACGAGCCATTGGAAATGGCAAAGGCCAGCGTGCTGGCCGCCATTGCCGCCAGCGTCACCGCCGCCAGCGACTGCCCGCGCAGATGCAGCCAGCGCTGTGCCAGGCGTCCGCCATACCAGAGCACGGCATAGGAGACGAACAGGAAACCATAGCTTGGCGTGACGCAATGCGATTCGAGGAACTTTTCCCCGCGCAAGGTGATGGCGGCAAAATCAATCACCAAGGCCAGCAGCATGAACACCGGCAAATAACGCTGGCGCGAAAGCAGCAGCCCGCCGAGGAAAAACACCGCCATCGAGGCATCGTACAAATGCAGCCAATTGCCGATTTCATGAAAGCGGGTCAGGGTCATCGCCACAATCAGGGCCAGCAGAACAACGCGGTTTTGCTGCGGTGAGATTTCAGTGTGCATGGAAAACTCCTTGGGGTGGGTGACGGCGCGATGCAGCCACATCGCGCCGCGAAAGGTGCGTCTTACTCGCCGCCGTAGCGCAGGGTAACAAGCCAAGTCCGCCCCGGCTGCGGGTAGAACTCGGCCGTTTCATACGCCTTGTCGAACACGTTTTCAAGCGCCGCCTGCACCTGCCAGCCCGGCGCAAAACGCCAGCCCAGGCGAAGATCGGTGCTGCCATAACCGGCCAGCGGGCGGCGGTTGGCAAGGTCATCGTAACGCTTGCCGGCACCAACGACAGTCAGCCCGAGCTCGACATCGCCAAAACTGCGCTCGATGTCCACCCGGCCACTTTGCCGGGCTCGGCGCGGCAGCCACTTGCCGTACTGGCCGGCACTTTCGTTCTTCGGCTGAAGATAGGTGAAGGCCGCACGCAGCTGCCAACCGGCAAACGCCGTTTCACCGCTCAACTCGGCACCGCGGATGCGCGCCCGGTCGACATTGCCGGGAGCAAAAATCGACGCATCGTGGGCAATCAGGTTGTCCACCCGGTTCTCATATGCCTGCAAGTGCCAGCTGCCCCAGCCATGCTCGCCGCGCAAACCGAGCTCAATGCTGCGCGAGGTTTCCGGCTTGAGCGCAGCATTGCCGTAGCCCGGGTAATACAGCTCGTTGAAAGTCGGCGCCTTGAAGGCCGTGCCCCAGCCGGCGGAGAGCCGCAGGGCATCGTTCAACTGCCAGCCCCATTGCACGCTGCCGGTGCCCTTGCCGCCAAACTGGCGGGTGTGGTCATGCCGGGCCGAGACTTGCACGGCATGGCGGCCAAAAGCCTGCCGCGTCTCGACGAAAATCGCGCGATTGTCGCGCCGCGTCTGGCTGTAGGCGGTATCGCTTTCCAGATCATCGCGTTGCCAGTCGAAACCGGCCACCACCTGCCCCTGCCCCAGTTTCACGTTGGCCTGCCAACCGGCCTGGCTGCGATCGGTATTGAATGTGCTGCGCCAGATACCGTCCTTGTAATTCTCGGCATGGTCGGCCGAGCGCCCCAGCCTGAGGCTCCAATGCCAGTGCTCGTTGACCTGCTGCTGCACACCGGCCGCCAATACGCGCTGACGCACCTCGGCCTCGTTGACGAAACTGCCGTCGAACACATTGCGCGCACGCACCAGCAAGGCATTGGCGTCCACCTGCCAGCCATCGGCAAAGCTCAACCCGCCGCGCAGGCTGGCCGAGCGGTTGCGATAACCATCGCGATCGGGATCGTCGGCAAAACATCCGGCTCCGGCCACGTAACCGGGCTGCCCCCAACTGCCGACCGCGGCACGGCCACGACAGGCATTGAAGCCGTCGGTCTTCTGCTGTGCCAAATTCACCGCATACCAGCCCTGCGCCGACTGCCCCGACAACCCGGCACTGGCCGTTTGGCTGCCTTCGCTGCCGATGCCCAGCGAAAAGCTCGGCTGCAAGGGGCGATGCGCGCGCCGGGTAAAAATCTGGATCACTCCGCCAATCGCTTCGGAACCGTACAGGCTGGAATACGGCCCGCGCACGATTTCCACCCGCTCCACCTGCTCGATCGGCAAATCCTGCCAGGAGAAACCGCCACTGCTTGCCGGCCCCATGCGCACGCCATCCACCAGCACCAGCACATGATCGGATTCGGCACCGCGCATGAACAGCGATGTCGCCTTGCCCTGGCCACCGTTGTTGGAGAAGAAAAGGCCGGCACGGCCACGCAGCAAATCCTGCAGATTGCGCGCTTGCAGGCGCTCGATTTCCGCACGATCAATGACGGTGGCCGAGGCCAGCGTATCGCGCAATGTCACCGGGCTGCGGCTGCCGGTGACGATCACCCGGTCAAGCTGGGACTTGGCATCTTCCGCCGCCCAAAGCGGCAGCGCGTGAGCAAGCGCCAGCGCAAGCAGCGCCGGACGAACAGGGATATTTCGGGTTTTCATGATTCAGCTCCACCGTGCCCATCCGCACGGCTCAATAGGGGGTTTGACCGCAGCCAACACGCAAGCCCGCGCAGGCACAGGCTGATGCCCACACCCGCGTCAACACCCACATGCCCACCGCATGTCCGCTCGAAGCCTGCAAAGGCTCCACCCAAGGCCGGTCTCCGGGCTTGTGAAAGGCGTGTCCCTTGGCGGCACCTTCCCGTGCGATGCACAGTGGTTCTTGCCAGCCACACACATCCGCGATGCGTGCTCACCTACCGTTGCGGGGGCAGCTCCGGCTTGGCTTGCGCGTACCGGATTCCCGTTTAATCCAGCGAAATCACTCCGCCGGGCACCATGGGCGGCGCGGATTATACGCACATCGCCGAAATCAGTCTCAACTACCGAAAGCGCAACTGCCCAAAATGGCCAACAGCAGTGCCAATGGATAGCGGAACACGAATATCAAAAGCCCAATGCCCGCTATCGTCAAGAAAAGATACAGCAGCGCGTTTTCGCCGAACGCCCAAAAAAATACCCCCAGCACCGAGAACACCAGCAGCAGAATCAACCAACCCGCCCAATGGTCGGCGGAAGGCACTGCCGCCCCGTCCTTGGCTGCCAACGCCTCCAGCTCTACCTGCTTTCGGCAAGCCTCGCACCAAGCCTGGAACTCAGCCAGACGCACGCTGCCCTCAAAACTTACTTCCAGCTCAAAAGCCAAGGGCTCTCCCTTATCCACACGCGCTTGCAAAGCCGCTGCGTCCAGATCCGCGACTGCCTGCATTGCCAAACTGCGCAATGTCACTTGAAGGTCATGGCATAGCCCATCCAACCGTGGTGCAGCTGCACGCATCGCAGCAGAACCGGCCAAGGCGCTCAACTCGGTACGCTGCAACTCCAGCTCAGCATTAAATATTGCCAACTGCCCATACACATCGCGCAGCACCGGCTCTGGCGTATCCGAGCACGCCAACGCCTCGTTCAAAGTATGGTTGGTCCACAGCGACACACGCTCCACCCAACGCTGCAGCCGACCCAAGTGCGCAGCCACCATTGCCTCAAAAACCGCTATATCCTGCGCCGGCGGAATGGCATCGCTATGTGGCAATGCCTCCGGCCGCGGCGGCGGGCTCTGGATAAATGCCTCGCAATACTCCAAAAATATTTGCACCTGTCGCGGTAACTGAACCATCTCACGCCCCTTCCTTGTTAGCCAAGATTACCCGACAAGCCAAGGCTGAACAATAACCGCCCAACCCAGCAGCTACTTGAGCGGCACTGCGCCCATCACCGGATACATCACCTCGCCCCAATCGGTCTTGAGGATTTTCGCCATCAAGCGGATCATCACCGGCACGATTTCCGCAAGCAAGAAACAGGCCTGCTTCAACTGCTCACGATTTACCCGGCTGCCGCAAGTGGCACCGCCATGCACCAGCTGGTTCCGCAATACATACAGGCGATCAAATACGATTTCATGCACCTTGACCGTATCGCCCGCCAACACTGCCGCCGTAGCATGCTTGCGCGCCGCTGCCAGCCACGGCGCATTTTTTCTGTTTTCAAAAACGGCACGCAAAAATATGCGTGCCGCCCTTTGCAGCGCCCAGAAACTTACGACAACAGCTGCCAATTGCCCGGTGCCTGCTGCACTTGCTCTGCTACAGCCTGACGCAATGCTTGGCGCTCGCCATTGTTGATGCCGCCCAGGGTTTCCAGCGCGGCATCGAGCACCGCAGGCACGCCACCCTGTTTCGGCGCCACCGCCAGGATATGTGCGCGCCCGGCGCTATCCTGCACCACCCACGGGGCTTTCTGCCCGAAGTTGTACGCCACTTCCTCGCCCTCGTACAGGTATTTGTCGCCCTCACCGTTCAGCGGCAGCGCCAGCACCTGCAAGGGCTGGTTGGCCGGGTCGTTGAGCGCAGCGGCAGCCTTGAAGGCACACGGCAGCCGCCGCAGCAAGCCATTCACTGCGGCAAAGGCGCACACCAGCCCGATCAGGATGAACACCGCACTGAAGGCCAGACGGCTCGGGATTTTTTCCATCGCCAAATCCAGCGTCACTACGCCCGGCACATCGGGCGAGGCCATCGCGGTGACGTTGTAGCTACGCGAGCGCAAATCAAAAAAGCCGAAGTTCTTTTTTACTGTTTGCCCCTGGTAGCGGATATGCACCACGCAGCTTGTCATCACCTTGTAGCGGGAGCGGCAGCGGCTATCGGGACCAAAGCCGGCATCCACCGGCTGCGCATTGGCCTGGATTTTCTTGTCTTGCAGGATGTCCTTGATGACGCCGGCCTGCCAGATGCCAATCAGCACCGCGACGACAAGCGCCACCAGCACACCGCCGCCCATCAGCAGCGGGTTGTTGGCCTTGTTGATGTGACGGATTTTGACTGGCGATGCCGTCGGCAGGCTGCCCAGGGGTGTCGCGGCGGAAGGCTGCATGGTGCGCTCCAGAAGTGAATGGGGGAGGCCAACTATACTCGCTTCCCTCACCTTGCTGAACAAGCCCCAAGTCCCACCCATGACTTCCGCACGCACAGGCGCCCGGCGCATGGCCGATATCCCGGCAGACACCCTCGCGGCGCTCTCGCGCGGGGAAATCGAAACCCGCACCCTGCCCGAAGGTCTGGCACTCGACCAACGCACCTTGCTGGCGCAGGTTTTCCCCAACCTGCCCGCGCCCACGCACGCCGCGCTTGATGCAGTGCTGGGCTTAGGGATCTTGAAGCGGATGCAGGGCATCGGTGCCTTGCTTTGGCAGCATCTGGGCGAAGATGCCCTCGCCATCTGTCTGCACCACCGCAGCGATACGGTGCGCGGCTGGGCAGCGTTCATGCTGGGCAGTCAAACGGATGTGGCTCTGTCCACGCGCCTGTCGCAGTTCCGCCCGCTGGCCGACGATGCCCATTTTGCCGTGCGCGAATGGGCGTGGATGGCGCTGCGCCCGCATCTTGCGGCAGCACTGGATGAAGCCTTCGCCCTGCTGATGCCGTGGACGGCAGCGTCGTCCGACAATCTGCGCCGCTTTGCTGCCGAAGTGCTGCGCCCGCGCGGCGTCTGGTGCGCACACAT
>JBHADJ010000046.1:0-13886 GCA_041855065.1 Lysobacter sp. | reverse complement strand
TGCCGCGTGCAGTACCATGCAGCCCCCAACGCCCCGCATTCGGCATGAAAATCGCAAGCTGGAACGTCAACTCACTGAACGTGCGTCTGCCGCACCTGCTGCAATGGTTGCAGGCGTTCCAGCCGGACGTGGTCGGCCTTCAGGAAACCAAACTCGAAGACGCCAAGTTTCCCGCCGCCGCCCTGCGCGAGGCCGGCTACGAGGCGGTTTTTTGCGGGCAAAAGACCTACAACGGCGTCGCCCTGCTCACCCGCAGCGGCACCTTCACGGCGGTGCAGCGCGGCATCCCCGGCTTCGATGATCCGCAGGCCCGGGTGATTGCCGCCAGCCTCGGCGAGCTGCGCATCGTCAACCTGTACGTGGTGAACGGCCAGGACATCGGCACCGACAAATACGCCTACAAACTGCGCTGGCTGGCCGCCGTGCGCGACTGGCTCGGCGAGGAAATCAAGCAGTGGCCGAAAATGGTGGTCATGGGCGATTTCAACATCGCCCCGGACGCCCGCGACGTGCACGATGCCGAGCAATGGAACGATGACCACATCCTCACCTCGCGCGCCGAACGCGACGCACTCGGCGAGATTCTCGCCCTCGGCTTTGCCGATGCCTTCCGCCTGAAGCACGAGGAAGCCGGCATTTTCAGCTGGTGGGATTACCGGCAAGCAGCCTTCCGCCGCAACCTCGGCCTGCGCATCGACCTCACCCTGATCTCCGATGCACTGAAAGCCAGCCTCACCGACAGCGGCATCGACCGCACCCCGCGCACCTGGGAGCGCCCGAGCGACCACGCCCCGGCGTGGCTGATGCTGGGCTGAGGCGGCACAGCGCCTGCACGCACAAAAAACCCCGGAAGCGTCCGGGGTCTTGGGGAATCAGTCGTCGCCCTTCAGGTCGTCATCGGCGCTGACCATTTCAGCAGCTGCCCATTCCATGGCTTCGCGTTCCTTGCGTGCTTTCTCGGCGCGTGCCACGGCTTCGATGTACTTGTTGTCCACCACGCGGCTGGCAATTTCGCGCAAGGCCAGCACGGTCGGCTTGTCGTCATCCTCGTTGTCCAGCTTGGAATCCACGCCTTCGGACAATTGACGCGCACGCTTGGCCGCCATCATGACCAGTTCAAAACGGTTATCGACAACTTCAAGACAATCTTCGACGGTGATGCGTGCCATGGCGGTACTCCCCGGCCTTGCCGGGCAAAGAAACAAGTGAACGAGCAATGATACGGCTGCCCCAGCCGCAAGGCAAGCCAAAGCAACTCAACGGGGGTTTCCGGCTATTTCAAGGAAGAGATCCTCATAGCGCTGGTGCATCCGTTCACGGCTGTAAAGAAGCTGGGCATCTTGACGCGCCTGCTGCGCCAGCACGCTGGCCATTTGCGGGGATTGCAGCAAGCCGGCGATGGCATCGGCCAGGGCTTCGGGATCGGACTCGGGCACCAGAAGACCGTTCTGGCCATCATTGATGACTTCCTGCACGCCGGGTACGCGGCTGCCGATCACGGCACAGCCCGCCGCCATTGCTTCGATCAATGCCAGCGGCATGCCTTCGTAATGGGTACTGAGCACACTTATTTGGTTCTGCATGAGCAGCGCCGGCACATCCTTGCACACACCGAGAAAGTGCACCTGTTCACCAAGACCGAGCTCGGCGGCAAGCTTTTCCACCGGTGCCCGATGCAATGCCTTGCCACCGCCCGCCAACCAGAGTGGCGGCGCCATGCCTTGCTGCCGCAAGATCGCCAACGCACGCAGCAAGGTGGCATGGTCTTTTTGTCGCGAGTAGCGCGCCACCATCACGATGCCCGCCTGGCGCTGTGTCCAGTCGATTTGCTCGGCCTGCGCGAATGGAGCCAAATTGATGCCATTGGAAATGGCCAGGGTCCTCTGTGCCGGCATGCCCATGTCGAGCAAAACCTGTTTGACACCTTCGGAACAACCAACAATCCGGGCAGTGTGCCGTGCCAGCCAGCGGGTCTGGGCACGCCGCCAGGCGGTATAGCGCTCGCGAGTGTTGTGCTCCACATGCACCAGTGCCGGCACCCTGGCGAGCAAGCCAGCATAGCGCCCCCACAGGTGCTCGCTGAAGCCGTGCGCCACCAATACATCGGGGCGAAACTCGCGACAGATGCGCCACAGACCAATGATGCTGGCGGCATGACTCCAGCCTGCCACCACGCGCACATCCAGACCGCGCTGACGCAAGGCAGCCACTCTCGCCGGATCGGTATGGCGCTTCTTGCGCAGTACCAGCATTGGTCTGATCCGCCCGCTTGCCTGGCCTGCCTCGGTCAGTGCAGCAGCGACCTGCGTGGCCCCCCCGGAAAATCCGCCGGTCACGAAATGAATGACCCGCACTGCGCCATTCGCATCGCTTGCCATCACAGCCACCCTGCCCTTTGCAAACGGCGCTCGGCACGCTTGCGTAATCGGTGCCAACCAAAGCCATCGGCGGCTGCCAATGCCTTTGGCAATCCTTCCGGCCAAGCAGCACGAATCTGTTCGGCAACATCGCAATCCGGCGACAACCCGCTTTCATGACACCAGCGCGCGACGGTGCCAAGCCGGTGCAGACAGTAGCGATCGAGTATCCGACGCCCGGCCTGTCCGGCCTGCATGCCCGGCGCATCCCGTAGCGCCTGCCGCAGCGTGCATGTTGCCTCCAGCAAATCCGCCATGCGCCGTGGGTTGTGGCTGTTGACGATGCTGCCGGCTCGCACTCGGTAATGCACCAGAGACGAGCGGAGATGTCGCCAATGGTCGATCCCGGCCGTCAGTTGCGGCAGCACGGCAATGTCCTCGTATGTGCGCCCCGCAGGGAAATGCACCCGTTGCCAGATTTCGCGGCGGGCGATTTTGCTCCAGGGCTGCAACTGCCCGGCACGCAAAAGCCCCACGCGCAATGGCAGCTCGCCCACGCCATGCTCGGCACCTTTGAACGTGCTGACGGAAAAGCTGTCCTTGAGCCGATATTTGAAGCCGGGATTCTCGCGAAACTTGCGGTAATCGCACATCAGCAAGGCAAGCTCGGGAGATTGCCTCAGCACTTGGGCCAAGGCAGCAAGCGCACCGGGCGCCAGCACATCATCTCCATCGACAAACCATAGCCACTGCCCCTGCGCCAAGCCCAGCAATTGATTGCGGCAGCTCGCCACGCCTTGATTGACTGTGTTGCGCACAAGACGGATACACGCCGGATGCGCCTTGGCGAGCATTGCGGCACATGTGGCCGAAGCATCGTCGGAAGCATCGTCAAGCAGCAGGATTTCCACCCCCGAGACATCTTGCGCAAGAATCGATTGCAGACACTCGGCCAGATAATCACCAACGTTGTGGAAGGGCACCAGAATGCTGAGCCACGGCTCGCTCATTCCAATGCTCCATCATCGCTGGTCGCAGCAGACGGCTTGGGCACGCACCCTGGTATGCTGGCCTTGCCGTCGGCCAGCAACCATTGCCGGCGGTTGTAGATGCCCATATCCAGCAGGCGTGCGCGGTCGAAACACGCATCCAGCGCATCATCCTCCAGCAGCAGCCAGCGCTGCTCGGGCGCCTGTTGCTGCCAGATCCGTGCCGATTGCAACTGCTCGGCCGGGCTGCGCAAAAAACCGAATGTGGCGGCCGGGCGGTCAGCCATCAAAAGATTCTGCTCTTTCCATGCGACCAGCCCCAGCTCGGCCTGCGTGCCGATGCGCTGCCCCACATCCCGCATCAAGCCACGTGCCGAGCTGGCATCGTTGATCAGCGGATAGCCCACCAAACTGTAGCCAAGCCAAAGGCTGGCAATCACCGCGTACAACGCTGCCACGCCACGACGCGCCCGCAGCCATATCGCTACCAGCACGCCGATTGCACCGATTCCAGCCAGCATCCAGCCCAGCGCATCGCCATTGTCCAGTCCACGCACCGCAGCCAATTTGGCCTCGACGCCGGGATTGCCAAGCGCCACGGCCAGCCCGAGTGAAAGCAGCACGCCGGCAAAGCCCAGCCCGGCCAACCACGCACCACGGCGTACACCGGGACGGGCAATTACCTCGGCCAGCCATGGCCCCATCACCAGACAGAGCAAGGGCAGCGTCGGCAGGATATAGACCTCGCGCTTGCCGCGCGAAAGCGAGAAGAACAGCACCACCAGCAGCAACCAGGCCAGCGGCAAAAGGATGCGGGCATCCCGCTCCTGCAACGCCGCCTTCCAGCGCGGCCAGATGAACGGCACGGCCGCCACGGCCGGCAGCCATTGGGTCGCCATCACCACCAGGAAATACCACCACGGCTGATAGTGATGCCACGGATCGACATAGCGCTTGGCGGTTTGCTTGAACAGGATGTTGTCGGCATATCGCTGATACAGCTCCTCACCGCTGGCATGTACCTGCCAGAGCATGGGGCCAAGCCAGAGCGCAATCGGCAGCAGCAGCATCGCCACACCGGCCACCCACTGCCCGGCGCTGATGTGCACCAGCCCCGGCCACTTGCGCCAGCGGGCGAAGGCGAACGGCAGCAATACCAGCAAGCTCAGCACGCCGACACCCTTGGTAATCACGCCCAGCCCGGCGGCTGCCCAGCCCACCAGCCACCAGCGCACATCCGGACCTTTCAGCAGATGGCGCAGCAGTCCGTACATCGACAGCATTACCCAAAACACCAGCACCGGGTCGATTTGCGCACGCTTGGCCTGAAAGGTGAACTGAAAGGCGAACAGAAGCGCCCATGCCGCATAAGCACCGGCCTGCCGGTTCCAAAGACGCGCGCCCAAGTCGCGCAGCAGCGCCAAGGTACCAAGCGAGGCCAGCAATGGCGGCAACAGAAAGGCGATGCGCAGATTGCCGGTCAGGCTGAGAAAAATCGCCTGCAACCACATGAACATCGGCGGTTTGTCCGGATACAGCTCGTCGCCGCGCATCGGAAACCACCATTGCCCGCTTTCCACCATGTGACGCGCCACCAGAGCAAAGCGCGGCTCGTCAGCCGGCCAAGGGTCGCGCAGGCCGATACCGGCAAACAACAGGACGATGGCAGTCAGCCAGAAAAAAATGCGCTCGCGGCGCTCGGCAGCACAGACAGGATTCATGTCACCAAACCGGCAAAATCAGCAAAAAGCCGATGCGGGCAGAAGTCACCGCATCGGTGCGCCGGCGAATGGACACCGGCCATCAGGACATCAGCGACTGAAAAGATCAGGCGTTTCCCGCGCACGGTCATAGGCACGCATCTCGTCACGGATATGGGTGATGCGCTGACGCCCCAGGGCATTGCGATCACCATCCAGCAGCACACCATCCAGCAGCTCGGCCATTCGTTGTGCCGTCGGGTGCATGGTGTCCCAGGCCTCCAGTGCATCGACCGGGGCGGGCAAGGTCAGAAAGAAGGCAATCGCCGGCGTTTGCACCTCGTCAAGCCGGGCAAGATCGAAGTTGCCGGGCTTCATGATGTTGGCCACGCTGAACACTGGATCGGCACTGGGCTTGCCCTCCAGCAGACGATGGAAAATCTGCATGTGACCATACACCAGCCCGACCTTTTCGGCCGCCACCAGAATGTCCGGCCCGTGCAAGGTCTGTCCGGCCCGGGCAGCCACATACAGTGTGACGATTTTGTCGAACTCCTCGGCCTGCCGGCGTCCAGGCTCGTGCGACTGACTCGATACTGCATCCGGCTCGTGCTGCTCGAGCGAGGATGCCGTCTCGTCCGCCAACGCATCGCGAATATCCTCGCCCAACGTTGGTTCGTTGCGCGTTGTGCGGGTCGGGCTGCGCTGTCCCTGGACAGGCTTCTTGCCTCGACTGCTCCAGAAAATCACCGCAATCAGGACAAGCCCGGCAATGATGATGCCAAGCCGAATAGCCAAAGTTTCGCTCATGAGAAAATCCGTGATCCGTCGTTTCCGTGTGTGAAAGTCATAGTGCCGCAACGTGTGCGGCTCATGAAGTGCCGACCATGCGTGTGGCTTCGGCCAAGTCTACCGATACCAGACGGCTTACGCCCGGCTCGCGCATGGTGACGCCGGAAAGCTGTTCGGCCGCCTCCATGGTGGCTTTGTTGTGGGTAACGAAAAGAAACTGCACGCTCTGGCTCATTTCCTTGACCATCGCCGCCAAACGCCCCACGTTGGCCTCGTCCAGCGGCGCGTCCACCTCGTCAAGCAAGCAGAAAGGTGCCGGATTGAGGCGAAAAATGGCAAACACCAGCGCGACGGCCGTCATCGCCTTTTCGCCACCGGACAGCAGCGAAATGCTCGATACCCGTTTGCCCGGCGGACGGGCCATGATGGATACGCCGGTACTGAGAAGATCATCGCCAGTCAGCTCCAGATAGGCATGACCACCACCGAACAGGCGTGGATACAGTGCCTGCACACCGGCGTTGACCCGATCGAAAGTATCCTTGAAGCGTCCCCGGGTTTCCCGGTCGATCTTGCGGATGGCCTCTTCCAGCGTTTCCAGCGCGGCATTGAGGTCCTGATCCTGGCTGTCCAGATATTTCTTGCGCTCCTCGGCCTCGGCATGTTCGGCAATTGCCGCCAGATTGACCGGCTCAAGACGCCGCAGGCGTGCATCGAAATCCTGCACGGCCTTTTCCCATTCGCCCACGTTGGCATTCCCCGGCAGGCGGGCAACCAGCTCGGCAAGCACAAAGCCGGACTCGCCAACCTCGCCCGCCAGCCGGTTGGCGGCAATCATCGCTGCCTGCTGATCGAGCTTGCGCTGGCCGATGCGCTCGCGCTGCGCCAGGGCTTCCGCGTCACGTTTCTGGCGGATCTGTTCATGCTCGCGCAAACGGCTTTCGATTTCCTCAAGCAGGGCGCGCGCCTGCACCAGCGCCTGATCGACCTGAACCCGCTCGGTGAGCGTGGCCTGCCGCTCGGCTTCAAGCTTCTTCACCGGGCTGTCGCCTTCGGAAAGCTGTGCGGTCAATTCCCCCAAGCGGCTGTCCAACTGGCCGCGCTGCTGGCTCATGCGTGAAAGCGCCTGGGTCAGTGCGTTGACCCGCGTGCGCTGCGTTTCCACTTGCAATGCCAGTGCGTGTGCACTTTCGCGCACCTCCCGCGCCATCTCGCGGGCACGCTCACGCGTCGAGATCAGCCGACTGCGCTCGTCCTCGAGCGTCTGCCGGGCCTCTTCCAGCTCGGCCATGCGCTCGATGGCAATCTCCAGCCGATCGCGCGCCTCACGGACACTCTCCCGCCCTTCTTCCTGACTGCGCTCAATCTGCGCCAACTCCTGCTCGATGCTCGCCAGTCGAGTGCGACCGGATTCCAGCCGGCCATGCTGACTTTGCAGCTGCCCGGCCAGCTCGGACAAGAGGCGATGGTTCTGGTGCAGGCTGCGCTGGACTTCCTCACGCGCTTGCTCGGCAGCCAGTGCCTCATCGCGGAGCCTGAGGATTTCGGCCTCAATGTCGTCCTCCTGTACCTGCAGGGCAGCAATTTCCTCCCGCAAGGTGCGGATTTCACGCTCGCGCAGCAACGCGCCCTTGCGCGCTGCATCCTGCTGCTCGATCTGTACCCAGCCTGCCCCGAGGCGCTCGCCCTTGGCCGTGACGGCAAGGCTGCCGGCCGGCAACCGCTCAAGCAATGCTTGTGCCGCTGCCAAGTCATCCGCCACATGCCAATGCCGCAGCATTTGAATGATGGCAAAAGGGCCAGTTATCCGAGCAGCCAGAGAGGTCGAAGCCACGTCATCCAGTGGTGCTTCGGCCTCCGCCACCAATGCCAGACGGCCCTCATCCAGCTCGGCCAGTGCATCGGCAAGATGCGCCGGGTTCTCGACCAGAACCCCCTCGATCAATTGACCGAGCGCATTTTCCACAGCCATTTCCCAACCGCTTTCCACTTGGATGGCTTCGCCAAGGCGCACGGCATCCTGCAAGCCGTGCCGGTGCAGCCAAGCCATGGCCGCACCTGCCTCCTGTCCAAGCGCGGCGCTTTGCAAAGTTTCCAGCGACCCTAGCCGGCCACGTCCTTCCTGAGCACGTTTGCGCACCTCGGCCAGCCGGTTTTGCAACTCGCGCTGCTGCTCCTGCAAACCGGTAACGGCCTGTTTGCGCGCCTCGACTTCTGCCTGCAATGTCTCGATGGCGATTTTCTGCTCTTCGTGGCGCACCTCAAGGCTGGCAAAACCTTCGGCCAGGGCTTCGATATCCAGACCGGCACGCTCCTCGCACAGCCGTTCGCGGCGACGCTCGCCATCGAGCAATTGCCTGTCCAGATAGTCCACCCGGGTACGTTCCACGTCTCCGGCCCGTGCGGCTTCGGCCTGCTCACGGCTTTGTCTCTCCCAGTGCTGCTGCCACTCGCTCAGGCGGCGTTCCGCTTCATGCAGTTCGGCCTGACGCGCCTCATCACTCTCGCGCAACGCCTCCAGCCGCGGCTCGGCCTCCAGAAGGCTCTCCTGCAACATCAAGAGCGCTTCTTCGTCGTTGCCGATATGTGCGACGATTTCCGAAAGTGCTGCCTCCGCTTCCTCGCGAGCGCTGACCAGACGAGCACTCATTTCATGCTGATGCTGGATCTGCTGTTCGATGCGCGCCAGACTGCCGCCCACCCGGTACACCTCCGCCTGCGCCTTGGCATGGGCATCGACTGCATCCTGATGGCGCTCCCGGCCAGTTTCGATTTCGCGCTCGGCATGGCGCTGTTCGGCAATCATCCGCTCAAGCGTGGTTTCATCGCTGGCCAGCGCCTGCCGATGTTTTTGCAGTTCGCCATCGAGGCTTCGATACTGCAGCGCCTTCCATTCGGCATCCTTGATGCGTCGCTCGGCCGCCAGTGCCGTGTATTGCTCGGCCTGACGCGCCTGCCGCGCCAAATGGGTCAGCTGCTTGCCGACCTCGTTGCGCAGGTCATTCAGACGCTCAAGGTTTTCACGGGTGTGGCGGATGCGATTTTCGGTCTCGCGACGACGCTCCTTGTATTTGGAAATGCCCGCCGCTTCTTCCAGATAGATGCGCAATTCCTCCGGGCGCGCCTCGATCACCTGGGAGATCATCCCCTGCTCGATGATGGAATAGCTGCGCGGGCCAAGTCCGGTGCCGAGAAAGAGGTCGGTGATGTCCTTGCGCCGGCATTTGCCGCCATTGAGGTAGTAGATGCTTTGTCCGTCGCGCCCCACCGTGCGTTTGACGGAGATCTCGTTGAAGGCAGCAAACTCGCCGCTGATGGCATGGTCACTGTTGTCGAAAATCAGTTCCACCGTCGCCTGACTGACCGGCTTTCGGGCATTGGAGCCGGAAAAAATCACGTCGGTGGCATTGTCGCCACGCAACCGGCTGGCCGAGGATTCCCCCATGACCCAACGCACCGCGTCGATGATGTTGCTCTTGCCACAGCCATTTGGCCCCACCACGCCGGTCATGTTGGTAGGCAGATGCAGCGTGGTCGGATCCACGAAGGATTTGAACCCGGCAAGTTTGATGGTGGAAAGACGCATTCAGCACTCACGGCATGGAACGCAATCGGCAGACCCTCCGGCCGGGTGCGCATTGCGCAAGTATAGCGCCCCGACCCGCCACCCTTTTTCCACGCCTCACCCGCTCGGCCGCTACTTGGCAGGTGGCTCGGCGCGAATGGCCAACGCGTGGATGTCGGTTTGCATCAGCTCGCCGAGTGCGGCATATACCGCCCGATGTCGTGCCAACGGCGTCATGCCGGCAAACGCGGCACTTACCACATGCACGCTGAAGTGTCCTCGCCCATCACGGGCACCGGCATGTCCGGCATGTTTGTGGCTGTCATCGGTGATGCTCAGCGACAGTGGGGCAAAGGCCGCCTCCAGTGCCGCCCGGATGGCACCAACGCGTGGTGATTCAGGCATGTTCATGTATCGGACGTATGGAGTTTCGTTGCATGTTGCGCATGGCTGCAAGGCAGCCCGGGCAGGAAGTCACTGAAGAAGTCACTGAAATATCCGGGACGGCAAGTCGCCCCGCCGCCCCCCGGTTTCAAACCGGCTTGAAGTGCTTTTTCAATCCGGCCCAGCAGGCCTGGTAGTCGCGTTGGCGGTGGTCGGCGTCCATCGCCTGCGTGCTCGGGCGGATGACGCCGCGACTTTCGAACATGAAGGCCATGGTGTCCTTGATGTAATCGGGACGGGACAAATCCGCCACGCTGGCTTTTTCGAACGTCGCCGCATCCGGGCCGTGGCCGGTCATGCAGTTGTGGATGGACGCGCCGCCGGGGGCAAAGCCCTCGGCCTTGGCATCATAAGCACCGTGAATCAGCCCCATGAACTCGCTGGCGATATTGCGGTGGAACCACGGCGGGCGGAAGGTGTCCTGCATTGCCAGAATGCGCGGGCCGAAAATCACGAAATCCAGATTGCCGACGCCGGGCGTATCGGTGGGTGAGGTCAGCACCAGAAAAATCGACGGATCGGGGTGGTCGAAGCTGATCGAGCCGATGGTATTGAACTTGCGCAAATCGTATTTGTACGGCACGTGGTTGCCGTGCCAGCCGACCACATCCAGCGGCGAGTGACCGATGTCGGCGCGCCACAGATGGCTCTGGAACTTCGCCACCAGCTCGAAATCGCCTTCAATATCCTCAAACGCCGCCACCGGAGTGAGGAAATCACGCGGGTTGGCCAGGCCATTGCTGCCAATCGGGCCCAAATCGGGGATGCGCAGGAAGGCACCGAAGTTCTCGCACACATAGCCACGCGCGGCACCATCGGGCAGACGCACGGCAAAACGCACGCCGCGCGGAATGACGGCAATTTCCTGCGGCTCCACTTGCATCGTGCCAAGCTCGGTTGCCAGCAGCAGGCGGCCTTGTTGCGGCACGATCAGCATTTCGCCATCGGCGTTGTAAAAATAGCGCCCCTGCATGTCGCGGTTGGCGGCATACAAATGGATGCCGATGCCGCTGGCGGCGGCCGGGGCACCATTGCCAGCCATGGTGAACAGCCCTTCGATGAAGTCGGTCGGCGCACTTGGCAGCGGCAGCGGGCTCCAGCGCAACTGATCCGGCGTGACCGGGCCGTGGCCGAAGTTGTTGTGGAACTTTGGCTGGGCAAACGGGCTGAATGCGCCGTGCATTGCCGCCGGGCGGATGCGGTAAGTCCAGGTGCGGCGGTTGCTGTGCCGGGGCGCGGTGAACGCGGTGCCGGAAAGCTGCTCGGCATACAGGCCGTGGGCCACCACCTGCGGCGAGTTGCGGCCATCGGGCAAGGTGCCGGGCAGGGCTTCGGTGGCAAATTCGTTGCCGAAGCCGCTCATGTAGGAAAGCGTCATGGAAACTCCTTGGAATGCAAAATCAGGCTTGCGCCAACAGCGCACGGGCAATGCCCGCCAGCGTCAGCAGCAGCAAAAACAGAATCGGAAAGACCGACAGAATGAAGCCAAGACCGCGTTTGGCCGGGTTGCCGACATAGGCACGCCAATAAATCAGGCGGCCCAGCAAATACACCGCGCCCAAGCCACTCACCCACGCTGCCGGGGCATAGCGGCCTGCCAGAAACAGCAGTGGCAGGAACATCACCAGCAATTCCAGCGTGTTCATCTGCACCCGGTACATGCGCTCGAAGCCTTCATGGCCGGTCACGGCCGGGGCTTTGACACCGTACTTGCCGCGCGCGCGCCCCACCAAGACGGTAAAGAACAAAAATTGCGCCACCGCCAAGGCGGCAATCAGGGAAATCCAGTGGGCATTCATGGCATGGCTCCGGGGTTTGGCAGGAAAGATGCCCGCCGGCATGCCGACGGGCGGGCAAGCGGGTTACAGCACGCCGCGCTTCATTTGATCGCGTTCGATGCTTTCAAACAGCGCCTGGAAGTTGCCCTCGCCAAAGCCTTCGTTGCCCTTGCGCTGGATGATTTCGAAGAAAATCGGGCCAAACGCATTCTGGGTGAAGATTTGCAGCAGCTTGCGGGTTTTGGTGTCCGGGTCGGCGTCGATCAGAATGGAGTTCTTGCGCAGGCGCTCGACGTCTTCGCCGTGGTTGGGCACGCGAATGTCGATGACGTCGAAATACGTGTCCGGCGTGTCGAGGAACTTCACCCCGCGCGCGTGCATCGCTTCCACCGTGTCGTAGATGTTGTTGGTGAACAGGGCGATGTGCTGGATGCCTTCGCCGTTGTAATCGCGCAGGTATTCGTTGATCTGGCTCTTTTCATCCGAAGACTCGTTCAGCGGAATGCGCACGATGCCATCGGGTGCGGTCATCGCCTTCGACAGCAGCCCGGTCTTGGCACCCTTGATGTCGAAGTAGCGGATTTCGCGGAAGTTGAACAGGTTTTCGTAGTACGCCGACCACTTGTCCATGTTGCCGAGGAACAGGTTGTGGGTCAGGTGGTCGATGAAGGTCAGGCCAAAGCCGCGCGGCTGTTCTTCCGCGCCGTCAAGCAGCTCGAAATCGCCGTACACATCGGCGTTGTCATTGTCGATCAGATACAGCATGCAATCGCCGATGCCCTTGATGACCGGCGCATCCACGGCGCGGCTGTCGGCCTTGAAGTCCATCGCTTCACCGCCATTGGCCAGCACATGCGCCAGCACCTCGGCACTGGGTTTTTTGAAGTTGATGGCAAAACCGCAGGCGGACGGGCCGTGCTTTTGCGCAAAGTCCGAAGCAAAGCTGTCTTCGGTTTCGTTCAGCAGGAAATTGATGCCGCCCTGACGGAACAGGGTGATGGCGCGCGTCTTGTGCTTGGCAATCGCGGCAAAGCCCATGCCTTCAAGGTAGGCGCGCATGCGTGCCCCTTCGCCCTTGGGCGCGGCAAATTCGACGAACTCAAAGCCATTGATGCCCATCGGGTTGTCAAAGGTGGTCGGAATCATCCCGATGTCTTGGTCAATGATGGCGCGGGCTACGGACATGACGGCTCCTGAAGGTTGCAATGGGAAGTTGGCAAAGCCTGCTTTATAGTTTCAAATGAAACCATTTACAAGACGCACTGCCGCAATCGCCCCATGCCACGCCCCGCACAACTTGATCTGGAAAACTTCCTGCCCTACCGGCTTTCGGTCTTGTCCAACCGCATCAGCCAGCGCATTGCCCGCCTGTATGCCGACCGCTTCGGCCTTGGCATCACCGAATGGCGGGTCATCGCCGTGCTGGGGCGCTACAGCGGCCTGTCGGCCAACGAAGTGGCCGAGCGCACGGCGATGGACAAAGTGGCCGTCAGCCGTGCCGTGGCAAGGCTGATGGAAACAGGCCTCGTGGAACGCGATACCGATGCCAGCGACCGCCGCCGCAGCCGCCTCACTCTCACCGCGCAAGGTCGGCATATCCATGCGCAAATCGCCCCGCTTGCCCTCGACATGGAACGCCAATTGCTCGCCGATTTCAGCGCCGAGGAACGCGCCTTGCTGGACGCGCTGCTGGACAAACTGGGCGAGCAAACGCAAACACCGTGACAGCGTCAACACTGAAGCGGCGGTGACCATGCGACGCCGGAATGGCAAGCGAGAACGACATCTCCTCGACGCCGGATGAAGCAAGCAGATGCTGTCTCCGCACGTCATGGCGAATCCGGGGCTTGTCAACTCCGCGCAAGGTGCTCCATCACGGGCGCTTTTTTGCGACAATCACACTTATCACAAACATGTGATGAACAACCTCTCATAGCCGGGATACCATTCATGTCCAAGCCATCTTGCCTGCGCGTTTCTCCACTGACACTTGCACTTGTCTGCGCACTTTTTGCGCCGCTACCGGCACTGGCACAAGACTCGGCTCCCCCCCCCTCGCAGAGCGGTGAGCTTGACCGGGTCACCGTGACCGGCTCGCGCATCAAGCGTACCGAGGTGGAAGCGGCCTTGCCGATCACCACTTTGAAAAAGGACGAGATCACCCGGCAAGGCATCAACTCCACCGAGCAGCTGATGATGTTCCTCAACATCGCCGGCAATGGCTCGGACAACCTTGCCAGCAATGGCGGCATCGTTTCCGA
>JBHADJ010000045.1:0-9258 GCA_041855065.1 Lysobacter sp. | reverse complement strand
GTGGTGCGTACCAGTGCACCGCTGTAGGTGGTGGCGATGGCATTTTGCAGGCCGGCGGCGGTGGCTGCGAGCAGCGGGCCGGCCATGCTGTTTTCCTTGAACAGCGCCGCGGCGATGAACAACAGCAGCGATTCCAGCGCCAGTGCGATGCCGTAGCGCCGGCCAAGGCGCAGATGGGTGTCCTGAATGATGAGCCCGCTCAGCACCGAGCCGGCGACGAAGGCCAGAATCATGCCGCCCAGTTGCAAAGCAGCGCGCCAATTGCCGCCACCGAGTGCCTCGCCGAGCAAGGTGGTGGTGCCGGTCAGGTGGGTGATGCCCTGATGCTCGAAGCCCATGTAGCCGACCACGTTCACCATGCCGGCGATGCAGGCGAGGGCGCAGGCGCCGAGCAAAACCCAGCGTGGCAAGCCTTCGCGGGCTTTCATCGGGTGGGTCGCGGTCGTTGGCGGGGCAGGGGCATCATGCGCGGGTCGGGCAGGTTCAGCCCAGCCAGCGCATGGCGATGGCGGCCAGAATCAGCAGCATGCCGCCATAGGTGCCGAACATGGCGGCCTGCCGGCGTTTGCCGAGGTTGGCTTCGGTCAGGTGGGCAAAGGCGCGGTTCCAGACACCGAAGGCCATCAGGGCAAAGCCCAGCCCGGAAATGCCTTCGGAAAGCATGCGCGTTTGCAAAAAGCCGTACAGGCGCAGTGCGGCGAAGGCGATGAACAGGACGAGAAAGACTTTGTCCAGCGTGCGGGCGCGCGAGGCCATCACAGCACCTCCGAGGCATGGTCGGCCAGACGCGAACGCTCGCCACGGCGCAGGGTGACGTGGGCCGAGTGTGCCCAGCCTTTGAAGCGATCCACCACGTAGGTCAGCCCCGAGGTGGTTTCGGTCAGGTACGGCGTGTCGATCTGTTCGACATTGCCGAGCGCGATCACCTTGGTGCCGGGGCCGGCGCGGGTGACCAGCGTTTTCATCTGTTTCGGGGTCAGGTTCTGTGCTTCGTCGAGGATGACGTAGCGCGAGAGGAAGGTGCGCCCGCGCATGAAGTTGAGCGAACGGATCTTGATGCGGCTGGCCAGCAGGTCGTTGGTGGCCGCGCGCTCCCAATGACCGCCGCCCTTGCTGTTGGGCATCAGCACTTCCAGATTGTCGGTCAGTGCGCCCATCCACGGCGTCATTTTTTCTTCTTCGGTGCCGGGCAAAAAGCCGATGTCCTCGCCGACGTTGACGGTGGCACGGGTCATGATGATTTCCCGGTAGCGCTGTGCATCCATCGTCTGGGCAAGCCCGGCGGCCAGAGTGAGCAGGGTTTTGCCGGTGCCGGCGGTGCCGAGCAGGGTGACGAAGTCGATGTCCGGGTTCATCAGCGCATTGAGGGCAAAGTTCTGCTCGCGGTTGCGGGCGGTGATGCCCCAGACCGAGTGTTGGGCGCTGCGATAGTCATCGACGATTTCCAGCACCGCGCGGCCTTCGTTCACCGACACCACGCGGAACTCGGATTGTTCGTCGCCCGGCAGGTAGAGGAATTGGTTGGGATGCCAGGCATCTTCCGGGGTCAGGGCAACTTCGTAATAGGTGCGGCCCTTGTCGGTCCACGATTTCAGCCCCTTGCCCGTGCGTTGCCAGAAATCTTCCGGCAGAGCGGTGGCACCGGTGTAGAGCAGGTTGAAATCGTCCAGCGCGCGGTCGTTTTCGTAATCCTCGCTCGGGATGCCGGCAATCGCTGCCTTGATGCGAAGATTGATGTCCTTGGAGACAAACACCACCTCGTGGCTGCTTTCGGCTCTCAGGGCGAGGATGGCGGCCAGGATGTGGTTGTCGGCGCGCGAGAGGCCGAGCTTGTCGCCACCGCCGAAGTCGCGGGTCTGGAATCGCAGCACGCCGGCGGCACGCTCGCCGCCCAGACGCAAGCCGCCCGGCGGGGTCAGTTGCAGGCCGGTGGCGATGCATTCGGTGCCTTGCGCTTCAATCAATTCGTTGATGAAGCGGCTGACCTGGCGGGCATTGCGCGCCGCTTCGCTGGTGCCTTTCTTGCCGTTGTCCAGCTCCTCGATGACCTGCATCGGCAGGAAGATGTCGTGCTCCTCGAACTTGAACAGCGCCGTCGGGTCATGCATCAGCACGTTGGTATCAAGCACATACAGGCGTTTGCCGTGGGTCATGGCAGGGTTCCTTGCGGGCGTGGAAACAAAAACGCCACCGGGCAGCCGGGCTGCCGATGGCGTGATGTGGGCGGAGTGGCGGGGGGCTTCACGATGCGCGGGCGGCCTTGAGGGCATCCAGCACGGCTTCGGCGTGGCCGGCCACCTTGACCGGCTGCCAACGGGCATGAATCTCGCCGGCCGGATTGATGAGGAAGGTGCTGCGCACGATACCCTCGTATTCGCGGCCGTAGTTTTTCTTCATCTGGATGACGCCGAAGGCGCGGCACAGTGCCTCGTCGGCATCGCTGACAAGATCGAAGGCAAAGCCCTGTTTGGCGGCGAAGTTGGCATGGGTCTTGACCGAGTCCCTGGACACCCCAAGCACCTTGGCTCCGAGCTTCTCGAACGCGGCCAGCCGGGCATTGAAGTCCAGCCCCTCGGTGGTGCAGCCGGGCGTGTTGTCCTTGGGATAGAAATACAGCACCAGCCAGTGCCCGCGGTAGTCGGCCAGCCGGGTACGGCGGCCATCGCCGAGCAGCAGTGGCAGATCCAGGGTCGATTGCGGCAGGGCTTGGGGCGTATCGGACATGTCAGAACTTCATCGGGTCGAGGATGGCATCGAGGTTCAGATGGTCGCAGAAATCGAGAAAATCATCACGCAAGGCAGCGATGTGCATGTCGGACGGTACACCGATGGTGAGCTGCGCGGTAAACATTTCCGCCCCGGTCTGCATCGCCTTGTAGCGCGAGCTGTGCAGGGCCTCCACGGTAATGCCCTGCTGCTGGAAGAACTCGGCCAGCTGGTACAGGATGCCGGGCTTGTCAGCCGCCACCACTTCCACCACGTAGGGAATCAGGTTCGACTGCATCGCCTTGGGGCCGGTGCGGTAGTGGGTGATGCGCAGCTCCGCCTCGCGGGCCAGACGCTCCAGCATCGTTTCGAGCTTGGCAATGGCATCCCAGGAGCCGGAGGCGAGTACCGCGGCCATGACATCGCGGCCGACCGTGACAAGGCGTGCATCCACCAGCGAGCAGCCGCTGTCATGAATGCGCCGGGTTACCGCCAGCAGCGGCGATTTCGGATGCGTGCTGTAGGCACTGATGAAAAGATGGTTTTCGTTTGCCGAGGGGCGGGGAGCGTGATCGTTCAACGGGGCGTCCAAAACAGTGGCCTGAACAAATGCCGGCGCAAGACCGGCACGGGTGTGCAGGATACTTGCCGATGATTTCAGCCCGCAAGTAACATGCGGCGCATCCGGGGTTTTCCCGTCTTCCGATTGTCCGCATGCCTGCTTCCCCGTTCCGCCCCGGTGGAATCATCACCGCCCTGGCCACCCCGTTCGATGCGCGCGGGGAAGTGGATTTCGAAGCATGGCAAATCCTGATCGAACAGCAGTTGCAAGGCGGCATCGCGGCACTGGTGGTGGCCGGCTCCACCGGCGAAGCCGCCGCGCTGGAGGATGAGGAATACGACACTCTGCTGCGCACGGCGGTGGCACACGTCGCCGGGCGGGTGCCGGTCATCGCCGGTACCGGTCTTGCCAATACCGGCAAAACCCTGATCCAGACCCGTCACGCCGCTGCCTTGGGAGCCGATGCCGCGCTGGTGGTGACGCCGCCTTATGTGCGTCCGACGCAGGCCGGCCTGATGGCCCATTACCGGGCGCTGGCCGATGCCGCCGGCCTGCCGTTGCTGCTTTACAACGTCCCCACCCGCACCGGCTGCGACATGCTGCCGGAAACGGTGGCCGAGCTGGCGGCGCATCCGGCCATCATCGGCATCAAGGAAGCGGTTGCCGCGCCCGCGCGCATGCAGGCTCTTCTGGCACTGCAATCGCCCGAGTTTGCCGTGCTTTCCGGCGACGACCCGAGCGCCTGCCGCGCCCTTCTGGCCGGTGCCGATGGCCTGATTTCGGTGGCAAGCAATGTCGTGCCGCATGCCATGTCGCGCCTGTACCAGCTGGTGCGGCAGGGCGAGCATGCCACGGCCTGCGCACTGGATGCACGGATGCAGCCGCTGTTCGATTTTCTCGGCTGTGCGCCCAATCCGATTCCGCTCAAGGCCCTGCTGCACGATGCCGGCATCGGCCACGGCCTGCGCCTGCCGCTGCTGCCGCTGGGCGACGAACACGTGCCGAGACTTGCCGAGGCAAGAGGCGCTATCCTTGCACTTGAAAGGGACTGCCAAGAGGCAGCCTGATTTTCCACTGGAGATACTTCATGTCCATCGCTTCCCCCGGCCGTGTGGCCACCCTTGCCGCACTGGCCGCTGCCATCGCCCTGACTTCCGGTTGCAACTGGTTCCGCAAAGACAACGAAAGCTACAAGTTGAGCGGTGAAGCCCGTCCGCTGGAATTGCCGCCGGAGCTGAATATGCCGAATACGCAAGGTGCGATGGCATTGCCGTCGACGCAATCGGCAACTGCCTCGCAGCAGGCTGCTGCCGCGCCGATGCAGAACCCCAGCGGCTTCCATGTTGCTGGTGAGCGGGAAGCGATTTTCGCGCAAGTGGATGCAATTCTGGCAGCTTCGCCGGAGGTCACCGTGTCCAGCACATCGAAGTTGCTCGGTAGCCATGATGTCAGCGTTGCTGGCGTCAATTTTCTGGTGCGCGTGACGCAAGTGGGCGACAGTGTCTTTGTTTCGGCGATCGACCCGCGTGGTGAGCTGGAAAGACGCGAAGAGGCCGTTCGCCTCATCGCGCAGCTCAAGGAAGCGCTCGGCGGCCGCTGAGCGTGATTACTCGCGTGGAAGGGATAACTCCCCTTCCGCGCTGCGCATCCGGAATGGCAGGGAAACCAACTGCATTCCGGTGTTTGCCTGAAGCACGAAGTGCAAGTGCGGGGCGGTGGAATAGCCGGAATTGCCGCTTTCGGCGAGTTGCTCACCAAGCGCCACCCTCTGCCCGGGCTTTACCCGTGCACTGTGCTGGTGCAGATGTGCATACACTGCCATGCTGCCATCTGTGTGCAGCACACGGATGAAATTGGTTTCTTCCTGACGCCCCGAGCCATCACGGAAGCGATCCTCGGCCTGCATCACGGTGCCGGCTCTTGCCGCGATTACCGGTGTGCCGATGGGGGCGGAAAAATCGATGGCATGGCGATTTTCCGCATCTTGGTGGCTGAAACGACCAAGAGGCCCCTGGCCGACTCGCACGGGCACGCCAAGCAGGGGAAATTGATAGATAACCGACTGAGCCGTGATGCCTGGCATGCCGGGAACGGCGACAAAGCGCAAGTCAAGAGCGGGTTGACCGGACAATATGGCCACCTGATTGCGGCCGTGGCGTGTCAGCACTTGTTGCACGGGCATTCCGGCAATTGGCCGTGTGCTTTCGATGCGTACCTCCACCGGGCCATGCAGCTGGTTGTCAAGCCAGACGGCCCTTTCTCCCGAGTGCAGCGATTCGATGTGCAAGCGCAATGGTGGCGGGGCGGCGACCGTGGGAGCTCGTGTTACACCGCCGGGCTTGGGTGGCCAGCTCAACCACGATTGTGCGGGGCTTTCGTGGACGACTTGCAGCAGCAGAACCAGAAAGATGCCAAGCGGTTTTCTGCAGGTGTTTTTCGGTCTTGAGCGGCAGCTTGGCAAAATCAATCCTTTTATTCGGATAAAGCGATTGACAGTGCCGGAGGGCACTGGCAAGATGCGCATTATCCATCGAGATCGGCTGAGGGAGAGGCCCTTTGACGCCGAGGCAACCTGGGCTGCCCAAGGTGCCAATTCCTGCGGAGACGGATGTCGCCGTGCAGATGGTTGTACCGTTTTCGGTTCGACCCTCGCAGCCGCAGGCTTGATGACGTGATTTGAGCCTTTTTCCTGCGGATGCCTGACATGACAGCAAAAAACCACCTGACCACCCGAGCCGTGCGTGCCGGCATCGACAGTGACGAAGCATTTGGCGCCGTCACGCCGCCCTTGGTACTGTCCTCCAATTTCAGTTTTGCCGGCTTCAACCAGAAGCGCCGCTATGACTACACCCGTAGTGGCAATCCGACCCGCGACATGCTGGGTGATGCGCTGGCTGAGCTGGAAGGCGGAGCCGGTGGGGTAATTACCGCGACCGGCATGGGTGCCATCACGCTGGCCTTGAATGCGCTTCTGGATCCCGGTGATGTGCTGGTGGTTCCGCACGATTGCTATGGCGGCAGCTGGCGGCTGTTCAATGCGCTGGCCAGGAAGGGCGCTTTCGAGCTGGTCACGGTCAACATGGGCGATGCGTTGGCGCGCGCCAAGGCCTTTGCCCGCCGTCCCAAGCTGGTGTGGATCGAAACGCCTTCCAACCCACTGCTGCGCATCACCAATCTGTGCGAAGTAATTGCCGAAGCCAAGGCAGTCGGTGCCTTTACCTTGGCTGACAATACGTTCCTTTCGCCGCTGTGGCAGCAACCGCTGGTATTGGGTGCGGACGCGGTGCTGCATTCGACGACCAAATACATCAATGGCCACAGTGATGTGGTGGGGGGGGCGTTGATTGCTCGCGAAGCCGCCTTGCACGAGCAGTTTGCCTGGTGGGGGAATGCCCTTGGCCTGACCGGTGCGCCGTTTGACAGCTTCCTGACCCTGCGCGGTCTGCGCACGCTTGCCGCACGTCTGCGCGTGCATGAGGAAAATACCCGCGCCATCGTCGATCTGCTGCAAAATCACCCCGCGGTGAAGGCGCTGTACTGGCCGGGGCTTGCCACGCATCCGGGGCATGATGTGGCCAGTCGCCAGCAGCAGGGTTTCGGGGCCATGCTGTCGTTCGAGTTGGCCGACGAGACCACGGTACGCCGCTTCCTGGATGGGCTTGAGTACTTCACGCTGGCCGAATCCCTGGGCGGTGTGGAGAGCTTGATCGCACACCCGGCCACCATGACCCATGCGGCAATGACGCCCGAGGCACGTGTGGCAGCCGGCATTCGCGATGGTCTGTTGCGCTTGTCCATCGGTATTGAGCATGTCGATGATTTGCGGGCCGATCTGGCGGCTGCACTTGCTCGTTGCGAGGTGGCATGAGCCAGCAAAAGCGCCTGATTCTCCTTGGTACCGGTACGGTTGGCAGTGCCGTGGTGGCGCGGCATGCCCGATTGCGTGCACGGGGTGTGGAGCTGCCCGAGATCATTGCCATTGCCAACTCGCGTGGTTGGCAATGGTGTGATGGGGATCCGGAAAAAACCTGTCTTGCCCTGCGCAACTCCACCGCCGTGAGGGATGCTGCCTGGCTTGCGCAGACGCGCTTTGCACGGGGTGATATCGTCGTGGATGCCAGTTCCAGCGATGTGATTGCCGGACATCATGCGCAATGGCTCAATGCCGGTGCCGACGTGGTTACTGCCTGCAAACTGGGGCAGGGCGCCGCACTGTCCCGCTGGCAGGCCATTCAATCGGCACAGGCTGATGGGGGGCGATACGGCGATTCGGCCACGGTGGGCGCCGGTTTGCCGCTTCTGCGCAGTTTGCGTGCATTGCAGCAGGGTGGGGATCGCATTCTTGCCATCGCCGGGGTGCTGTCCGGCTCGCTGGCATGGTTGTTCAATCATTACGATGGGAAGCGTCCGTTCTCCGCTTTGGTACGCGAAGCGCGTGATGCCGGTTTTACCGAGCCCGACCCGCGTGATGATCTGTCCGGCGAGGATGTGCGGCGCAAGCTGTTGATTCTTGCCCGTGCCAGTGGGGCTTGCCTTGCTCCGGAAGATGTCGAGGTGAGCACGCTGGTTTCGGCAGCACTTGCGGCATTGCCGCTTGCCGAGCTGGATGCGGCATTGCCTGCGCTGGATGCCGACATTGCCAAACGGTATGCGGAGGCAAGCGCAAGCAGAGCGGTGCTGAAGTTCATTGCACGCTATCAAGATGGCCGGGCGCGAGTCGGGCTTGAAGCCTTGCCGGCTGATCATCCATTGGCCGCCGGCTCCGGTACCGACAACTGTGTGGCCATCTGGAGTGATCGTTATCCCGAACAGCCATTGTTGGTGCAGGGGCCGGGAGCCGGTGCCGAAGTCACCGCTGCTGCTTTGCTGGATGATGTGCTGAGTTTGTCGTAGTCGCAGGACAAGTGTGGCAGATCATCCGCATCGTCTGTGATGTCGTGCGATCTGCCACACGTGCCTCGAGCGCCGGATTGGGCGGGAGCGGCTCTGCGTTTTGGGCAGAAGTGGTGCCGCTCCTTTGCCGATGCGCTTACTGGCCGAGTTCGAACACGACGTTGAGGGTGACTTCGAGGCTGTTTTCTCCCGGGGCGATGCTGTTGTCCATGGCGCTGGCGGCCAGTGCCTTGCCTTGCCGGGCGCTCATCATCACTTCGGCAGGCAGGCTGCCCAGCTGCCCGGTTTCGTCGATGCTGACGATGCGGCGCACGCGCAGGCCGAGGCTATCGGCATACATTCGGGCGCGGTTGCGGGCGGTTTCCAGTGCGGCGCGGCGGGCGCTGTCGTAGGCGTCCTCGGGCTTGTCGATGAGGAGGTTGGGGCCGTGGATTTCATTCGCCCCTTCGCTTACCAAGGTGTCGAGCAGGCTGCCCAGTTGTCCGAGTTGGCGCACCTTGATGCTGAGGCTGTTGCGGGCTTCGTAGCCGGTGATGGTGGGGGGCTGGTTTTCGCGGTAGTGATATTGCGGGTTGAGCTGGATGCCGCGGGTCTGGATGTCGCGCTCGGCGATGCCGGCTTTTTTCAGGGCTGCCAGCAGGCGGGCCATGTGGGCGCTGTTTTGTTGCAGGCTGGCGCTGCTGTCGCTGGCGCGGCTGACGATGCCCGCATGCAGGACGGCAATGTCCGGTACTTGCTGGCTGCTGCCCTGGGCGGTGACGGCCAGCAAGGTGCCATCGGCAGGGGTGGTGCGTTCGCTGGCGCGGCCGGCAAGCGGCAGGGCAAGTCCGAGCAGGGTAAGCATCAGCAGGGTGACAGGTTTCATGGGCGGCTCCGTGGGTGAGAAATGAAGTTTCGGCTTGAACGCGGCAACAGAGGCGGCGGGGTCGATGGAAACATAGCCGATTGGCCGCTGTTCATGTGGGTGGCTTGTGCTTTCATGCAGGCTTGCCGGGTTATCCTGCGCGCATGCTCTATCTTGCCTCCCGATCCCCCCGTCGTATCGAATTGCTGGCTCGCTTGCGGGTCGATTTTTCCGTGCTTGAGCTCGATGTCCC
>JBHADJ010000044.1:0-17981 GCA_041855065.1 Lysobacter sp. | reverse complement strand
CCTGATGACCGCCGGGCGCGGCATTGCCCACACCGAAGACAGCGTGACGGACGGCAGCCGCCTGCACGCCGCGCAGCTGTGGATTGCCCTGCCCGATGCCGAACGCCAGCGCGAACCGGCCTTTCACCACTACCCCGAGCTGCCCCGATGGCACGACGGCGGCTTTGCCCTCACCTTGCTGGCCGGCAGCCTGCTGGGCCGCACCGTGCCCACGCAGGTCTATACGCCGCTGCTGGGGCTGGATGTGACCAGTACCGGCCCCGCGCGCGTGCGCCTGCCTTTGCAAGCCGGCTTTGAATACGGCGTGATGGTGCTGCGCGGGCAGGCCAGCGTGGCCGGTGAGGCTGTGCAGCCGCACGAGCTGCTGTACTTTGCCCCCGGCCTTGAGACGCTGGAAATTGCCTGTGATGGCGAAGCCCAGCTGTTGCTGTTGGGCGGCGAGCCGTTTGCAGAACCCGTGCTGTTGTGGTGGAACTTTGTCGGCCGCACCCAGGCCGATTTCGAGCAAGCACTGGCCGACTGGAACGCGGCACCCAACCAGGGCGGGCGCTTTGGCGTTGTGCGCGCCGGCAGCGCCAGCGCTCCGCTCAAGGCCCCCGCGCTTGATGGTGTGCGCCTTGGCAGCTCGGAGAAGTGAACGCGCTCCGCACGATGGCTCGACAATGCGCAACATCTGCCCGCCATCGGGCAGCGTGAAAACGAATGCCTGAATGCCTCGCCTGCCAACGTCCGGCGGCCCCCATAGTTTCCCCATTTTCCACATCAGGCGAGAACATTGGCATGCAGAGAAATACACTTGTCGGCTTTCCTGCACTATCCGACAAGTGGCAATCTTCCCGCTGGATTGCTCTGCAGCCGTGCATCTGCTGACCGGACTACCACGCTTTCTCCTCCGTGTTCTCGAACTCTGCCACGCCGCCAGCCAGAGACACCCCTTCGGGCAAAGATGAAGAGGCCATCGCAGCCCGGAAATGAAAGACCCGGATCGCACGAGGCCATCCGGGTCTGGTGTTTCAACGTTTGAAGAGTAGGCGGCTTACTTGGCTGCCACCACTTTCGCCATTTCCAGGCACTTGTTGCTGTAGCCCCACTCGTTGTCGTACCAGCTCACCACCTTGACGAAAGTGTCATCAAGCTGGATACCGGCGTCGGCATCGAAAATGCTGGTGCGGGCATCACCGCGGAAGTCGGTGGCCACGACCTTGTCCTCGGTATAGCCGAGCACGCCCTTGAGCGCACCTTCGCTCTGCGCGCGCATTTCCGCCTTGATTTCCTCGTAGCTGGCCGGCTTGTCGAGCTCGACGGTCAGATCCACCACCGAGACGTTCGAGGTCGGCACGCGGAAGGCCATGCCGGTGAGCTTGCCCTTGAGTTCGGGCAGCACCACGCCGACCGCCTTGGCCGCACCGGTGCTGCTCGGGATGATGTTTTCCAGAATGCCACGGCCACCGCGCCAGTCCTTGCTGGAGGGGCCGTCCACGGTCTTCTGCGTGGCCGTGGCGGCGTGCACGGTGGTCATCAGGCCACGCTTGATGCCCCACTTGTCGTTCAGCACCTTGGCAATCGGCGCCAGACAGTTGGTGGTGCAGGAGGCGTTGGAGATGATGGCCTGACCGGCATAGGTTTCGTGGTTGACGCCGAACACGAACATCGGCGTATCGTCCTTGGACGGTGCGGACATGATGACTTTCTTGGCGCCGGCATCGATATGCTTCTGTGCGCCTTCCTTGGTGAGGAAGATGCCGGTCGATTCGATCACCACTTCGGCGCCGACCTCATCCCACTTGAGGTTGGCCGGGTCTTTTTCCTGGGTCAGGCGAATGCGCTTGCCCTCGACGATGAGGGTGTTGCCTTCGACCTTCACCTCGCGATCGAAACGGCCATGCACGCTGTCGAACTTCAGCATGTAGGCCAGATATTCCGGCTCCAGCAAATCATTGATGCCAACGATTTCGATCTCGCCGGCGAAGTTCTGGAAAGCGGTGCGGAAGACGTTGCGACCGATGCGCCCGAACCCGTTGATGCCAACCTTGATGGCCATTTCTGCGTCCTTTATGACAGAGAGGAAGCTCGAAATTTTAGCAGAACACGGACTGACAAATGGCATTTTTAACTCGCATTCACGATTCCGCCAGCATCATTTAACGGATTTTTGATCTTTCTCAATCGACATTGCTCATTGCACTGCAACATTGCCATGTCGATTTCACTTCACTCGATTGGAGATACAGCACCATGATTCGCAAGATCGCCCCTATCGCCGCCGCTGCCGCCCTGTTCATTGCCGGCCCCGTGTTTGCCCAGTCCAAGGGCGACGTCACCCTCGGCTTCGGCGTGCACAACGTTGATCCGAAGTCCAACAACGGCTTCGTCGGCAGCACCGTGCCTGTTCGCGTTGGCAGCAGCATTCGCCCGACCGTCACTGGCGAATACTTCATCGCCGACAACGTCGGTATTGAGCTGATCGCCGCCCTGCCCTTCAGCCATGAAATCAAGCTGGCCGGTGCCCGTGCCGGTTCCACCAAGCAGCTGCCGCCGACCCTCAGCCTGCAGTACCACTTCGGTGCTCCCGATGGTGCCATCAAGCCGTTCGTCGGTGCCGGTGTCAACTATACCTACTTCTACAGCGAAGGCCTGGACGGCAGCTCCGCCGACCTCAACCTGACCAACTCCTGGGGTCTTGCCGCCCATGTCGGCGTCGACTTCGCCGTGACCGAACGCAGCTCCATCCGCGTGGATGCCCGCTGGGCCGATATCGACACCAAGGTCAAGGTCAATGGCACCGAAATCGGCACCGCCAACATCGACCCGATCGTGTACGGCGCCGCCTACGTCATCAAGTTCTGATTTTACCGCTGGATGAATCCGCACTTGGCCGTGCCAGCTCGTCTGGCACGGCTTTTTCATGCCCGTCATTTGGCTCGCACTCAATACAATGACACCATGCCAGATGCCGCCACCAAGCTGCCAAGTCGTCAAACACTGCGCGCCCTGCGTCGTGCCATTGCACCTGCCGAGCGCCTTCAGGCTGCCGAGCAGCTTGCACAGCGCGTACTGGATCTGCCGGAACTGCCCACACATGGCCATGTCGCCGGTTACTGGGCCTGCGATGGCGAACTATCGCTGGATGTGTTGCAACAGCGTCTTCCTGCCTCCCTCACTTACTGCCTGCCGGTACTGGATGAAGTCGATCGCGTACTGCGCTTTGCGCCGTGGCGGGCAGGCGATGCGCTGCGTCACAACCGCTACGGCATTCCCGAGCCGCCCCTCGCACTCTCCCGCTGTCTGCCCATCACGGCACTGTCCTGCATTCTCCTGCCACTGACCGGCTTCGACGCACAGTGTCATCGGCTCGGCATGGGCGGCGGCTGGTACGACCGCAGCCTTGCGGCCCGCTGCGTCAATCCGCCTCTTCGCATCGGCATCGGTTTCGACGTGCAGGAGGTTCTTGCCGGCCTTTCGCCGGCACCTTGGGATGTGCCTTGTGATGTCATCATTACGCCTACCCGCACACTGAGACGCGAAACCCCATGAGCACACGCAAAAAATACTGGCTGATGAAGTCCGAGCCCGGCGAATTTTCCATCGACGATCTGCAGCGCGTGGGCAGCGAACCCTGGACCGGTGTGCGCAACTATCAGGCGCGCAATTTCATGCGGCAAATGCAACCGGGCGACGGGGTGCTGTTCTACCACTCCAATACCGAGGTGCCGGGCATCTACGGCTTGGCCGAAGTCGCCAGCCTGCCTTACCCCGATCCCACCCAGTTCGATGCCTCCAGCAAATACCACGACCCGAAAGCCACTCCGGAAAATCCGCGCTGGGAGCTGGTGGATATAAGCTATGTACGCCACTTCGCCCGTCCAGTCCCGCTGGCACAAATTCGCGAGCATCGCGAGGATCTGGGTGAGGAATTTCCCCTGATCCGTACCGGCTCGCGCCTTTCCGTGCTGCCGGTGACCGCTTCCCAATGGAAACTTTTGACCGCTCTTGAACAAGGAACCCCCAATGTCTGATGCCAAACGCCTGGCTGCCGAGAAAGCGCTCGATTTCGTGGAAGACGGCATGATCGTCGGTATAGGCACCGGTTCGACCGTAGCCTATTTCATCGATGCCCTTGGCCGCGATCCCACTCGCATCAAGGGCGCTGTCTCCAGCTCCGAGCAGAGCACGGCCCATCTGAAATCGCTCGGCATCGAGGTACTTGATCTCAATCACACCGGCCAACTGGCACTGTACGTGGATGGTGCCGACGAATGCGATGCGCACAAATGCCTCATCAAAGGCGGTGGCGGTGCCCTGACGCGGGAAAAAATCATCGCCGAAGCCAGTCAGCGCTTCGTCTGCATCATCGATCCCAGCAAGCAAGTCAACGTCCTCGGCCGTTTTCCGCTGCCTGTCGAGGTAATCCCGATGGCGCGCAGCCTGGTGGCACGCGAAATCACGGCGTTGACCGGTGGGCAGCCGGTGTTCCGGATGAGTTCGGAAGAAAAAGCGGTCATTACCGACAATGGCAATGTCATTCTCGACATCCACCATCTCAACATCCATGATCCCCGCGCCCTGGAAGAAGCCATCAACCAGATTCCCGGTGTGGTCAGTGTTGGACTGTTTGCCCGTCGCCCGGCCGATGTGGTGATTGTCGGAGGCGAGCCGCCACGCATCCTGTAAAACTCGACAGCCGCTTCTTTGCCGGAGCAACCATTGGCACCGGCAAGGCAGAAGGCTGCCTGCCAATGTCCGCGGACAGCCCCCACTTCCACGGGGGCTGCCACAAAGCCGCCCATTGCAGGGGAGACGCATTTATTCGGCATCACACAGAACAGCCGATGCCAATCCCCCTTGATACACCCATCCATCGCCTCCACTACAATAGCTTGTTCAATTCGACTCTCGTCCGCGTCCGCGCGTCACTTTCAATCGGCCTTACGCATGTTCAATAGCTTGCTTACCCGCATTTTTGGCAGCCGCAACGAGCGGCTGCTGACCCAGCTCAACAAGATTGTCGCCAAAATCAACGCTCTGGAGCCTGCCATGCAGGCGCTCTCGGACGCCGAGCTGCAAGGCAAGACCGCGGAATTCAAAAAGCGCATCGCCGAAGGCGAATCCCTCGACAAACTGCTGCCCGAAGCATTTGCCGTCTGCCGCGAAGCCAGTACCCGCGTGCTCGGCATGCGCCATTACGATGTGCAGATGGTCGGCGGCATGGTGCTGCACATGGGCAAGATTGCCGAAATGCGCACCGGTGAAGGCAAGACACTGGTCGGTACATTGCCGGTTTATCTCAATGCACTCGAAGGCAAGGGCGTGCATGTGGTGACGGTCAACGATTATCTGGCCCGCCGCGATGCTGCCTTGATGGGCAAGCTGTACAACTGGCTCGGCCTGTCGGTTGGCGTGGTGTATCCGGGCATGCCGCATGGCGACAAGCACGAGGCCTATGCCGCCGACATCACTTACGGCACCAACAACGAATTCGGTTTCGACTATCTGCGCGACAACATGGCGCTGTCCCGGCAGGATCGTTTCCAGCGTGGCCTCAATTTCGCCATCGTCGACGAAGTGGACTCGATCCTGATCGACGAAGCACGCACGCCGCTCATCATTTCCGGCCCGACCAATGACAGCCCGGAACTCTACATCCAGGTGGACAAGGTTGTGCCGCATCTGGTGCGACAAGCCGACGAGAAGGCCGAGGGCGATTACTGGGTGGACGAAAAAGGCAAGCAAGTTCACCTCTCCGAAGAAGGCATGGAACATGCCGAACGCCTGCTGCGCGAGGCCGGTGTGCTGGGCGAAGACGATGGCGGTCTGTATGCCGCTCACAACATCCATGTCGTGCACCATCTGAACGCGGCCATGCGTGCGCATGCGCTGTACCAGCGCGACGTGGACTACATCGTGAAGGACGGCGAAGTGGTGATCGTCGATGAATTTACCGGTCGCACCCTGGCCGGCCGGCGCTGGTCGGATGGCCTGCATCAGGCGGTCGAAGCGAAAGAGCGGGTGCCGGTGCAGCGCGAAAACCAGACTCTCGCCTCGGTCACGTTCCAGAACCTGTTTCGCATGTACAAGAAACTCGGTGGCATGACCGGCACCGCCGATACCGAAGCCTACGAGTTCCAGAGCATCTACGGCCTCGAAGTGGTGGTGATTCCCACCCACCGGCCGATGATTCGCAAGGATCATCCGGATCTGGTATTCCTGAATCGAGCCGGCAAATTCCGCGCAGTGGCACGCGACATCAAGGAATGTCACAACAAAGGCCAGCCGGTGCTGGTCGGCACCACCTCGATCGAAGTTTCCGAACTGCTGAGCCAATACCTGGCACAGGATGGCATCGCCCATGAAGTGCTGAACGCCAAGCAGCACGAGCGCGAAGCCCACATCGTGGCGCAGGCCGGGCGTCCCGGTGCCGTCACCATCGCCACCAACATGGCCGGTCGCGGAACCGACATCGTGCTGGGCGGCTCGCTGGAAGCGGAAATCGCCCAGCTTGAAGCACAGTCCGGCACACCGCTCGACGAGGCCGCCCGGGCCAACTTGAAAGCCGCCTGGCAGGCACGCCACGACGAGGTCAAGGCCGCCGGCGGCCTGCACATCATCGGCACCGAGCGGCACGAGTCCCGCCGCATCGACAACCAGCTGCGTGGTCGCTCCGGCCGTCAGGGCGACCCCGGCTCCAGCCGCTTCTATCTCTCGCTCGAAGACAATCTGATGCGCATCTTCGCCGCCGACTGGGTGCAGAAGATGATGGAGCGCATGGGGCTGAAAGAGGACGACATCATCGAATCGCCGCTGGTCACCCGGCAAATCGCCAATGCCCAGCGCAAGGTGGAAGCGCACAACTTCGACATCCGCAAGAACCTGCTCGATTACGACGATGTCAACAACGACCAGCGCAAGGTGATCTACCAGCAACGCGACGAATTGCTGGAGGCCGAAAGCATCAAGGACAATATCGAAAGCATCCGCCACGATGTGGTGGCCGATGTGGTGGACAGCTTCGTCCCGCCCAATTCGGTCGATGACGAATGGAATCTCGCCGGTCTTGAAGCCGCGCTGGCCGAACAGTTCAGCGTCCAGGTGCCCTTGGTATCGATGCACAAGGAACGTGAGGAAATGGATGCCGAGGCCGTGGCAGCCGAGGTTCAGAAAGCCGTTGACGCCTTGTTTGCCGAAAAAGAGGCGCAAATCGGCAGCGAAAGCATGCGCGAGCTTGAGCGCCATTTCATGCTGCAAATGCTGGATCAGAACTGGAAGGAGCACCTCGCGCGCATGGATTATCTGCGTCAGGGCATCCACCTGCGCGGCTATGCGCAAAAACAGCCGAAGCAGGAATACAAGAAGGAAGCTTTCGAGCTGTTCAGCGAGATGCTGGAAACGGTCAAGCGCGAAGTGACCCAGCTGCTGGCACGCATTCGCATCCGCACCCAGGAGGAAATCGAGGCCATCGAAGCCGAAGAGCGCCGACTGGCCGAACAGACCATGCAGCGCATGCAGTTCCGTCACCCGGACATGGGCGGCTATGGTGCCGACGAAGAAGCCGCCGACAAGGTGGGCGCCACCGACTTCGAAGATGCACAGGCGGCGATGCCCAAAGTCAGCCGCAACGAACCATGCCCCTGCGGCTCGGGCAAGAAATACAAGCACTGCCACGGCCAGCTGGAATAATTCCGAGCTGCCACCATGAGCACGCCGACGCAAGATCGTCCCCCCGCCACCCATGTCGTGGCGGGTGTCATTGAAGATCATCAAGGACGGATCTTGCTGGCTCGGCGCACTGCCGGACGGGATCTGGCCGGGCTTTGGGAGTTTCCCGGCGGCAAAGTCGATCAAGGCGAAACGGCGCAGGCCGCATTGGCACGCGAGTTTGTCGAAGAGCTCGGCATCGAGGCAACCATCGGCGAGCCGTTGATTGCCGTACCGCAGGCCATGCCGCACAAGCGCATCGTGCTGGACGTCTACCGGATTGCCCATTGGCGCGGGATCCCCCGCGGACTGGATGGACAGGCCTTGGCTTGGGTGCCGCAAAACATGTTGCATCGCTATCCCATGCCACCGGCCGATCGTCCGGTATTGGCCGCCTTGTCGGCACCCGATACTCTGTTGGTCACGCCCTCGCCCACGCTTGGCGACGAGGCTGCCTGGCTCGCTCGCTTGCAGCACGCCCTGCAAAACGGTCAGCGCCGCGTTCAGTTGCGTGCAGGCGACTACCCTGCTGCCAACTGGACAAGCCTGGTTGGCAAGGCCGTTGCGCTCGCCCACCCGTTTGCCGCCGAGCTTTGTCTCAACGGCGATGCAGCATTGGCACATCAGCATGGCATCGGCTTGCATTGGCCGGAAAAGCAACTGCTGGCTGCTGCCGAAACGCCGCAGGGCATCACATTATCGGCATCTTGCCATTCACTCGAAGCCCTGCTGCTGGCTGCCCGGCATGGCTGTCACTACGCCATCATCGGCAATATTGCTTCAACCCCCAGTCACCCCGGGCGTGCGGGGATCGGCTGGGAAGCCTTCGCACGCCTGCGCGAACAGGTGGACTTGCCCCTCTATGCCATTGGCGGCCTTTCCCCTTCCGATATCCCCCTTGCCCGCCGCCATGGCGCTCAGGGCATTGCGGCAATCCGTTCCCTGTGGCCAGCCGGATAGTCGAAGAATACGCCTCGGCGTACACGGATCACTCCCTTGCGACAGGCCGGGATCTCAGCCCCAGCACTGCATCCGCAATTCAGCCGCCCGTACCATGGCTGCGATAACGATCCGCCAAGACCCGCACGCGTTCAACATATTGTCGAGTTTCCCTGTAAGGCGGGACGCCCTTGTGACGATCCACCGCACCCTCACCGGCGTTGTAACCGGCCGCCGCCAAGGTCAGATCGCCGTTGAAACGGCGCAGAAGCCAGGCCAAGTAACGCACGCCCCCCTGAATGTTCTGGCGTGGATCGTAAGCATTGGTTACCCCGAATCGACGCGCTGTGGCCGGCATCAACTGCATCAGTCCTTGCGCACCCGCATGGGAAAGCGCATTCGGGTTGTAGGCCGACTCGGCATGCATGATGGCACGAATGATGGATTCCTCGACCCCGTGCATGCGCGAGGCTTCGGCGATCTCGTTGCGAAATGCCGCGGTATTGAGGCGCAACGTCCCAAAATTGACCCTCGGCGAAGCGCCGCAGGCAAAGCAGGTTTCCATGTAGGTATAGGGAATGGTGCGCATCGCGGCAGCCGACACACCGGCGGGGCGCGTGCTGCTGGCATAGGTCACGCCATTGCGGGTATAGGTATAAATCTGCCCGCTGACACGCCGACTGCTCGGCGTGGCTGTAACAGTCGATGCCGGCTTCGAGGTTGCCGCTGCTGTTGCCTTGTCCGCGCCGGTACTGCTGCTGTCCACGGCCGCCGCCGGTGGTGCAACAGGTGCGGGTGCAGCCTCTTGGGTGCGCTGCCGCTCACGCGCCGGATTGTAAGTTGTCGCCACCCGGCAGGTCGCACCCGGAATCCGGCTGCCTGAATAGCTCAGGCGGCCATCGGCCCCTTCGCAGCGATAGAGCGTCCCCGCAGCACTCTCCTGCCCCGGCAAAACCGCCAATCCTGCCAGCAGCAGACTTGTTGTCAGACGTGTTTTTATCATCTCGTTCTCCCATTGCGCACCGCTTCCGGCAGCGCCGTGAGCTGCGACGGCCGAGGCTCGCACCTCCCCCTGTACTGCCGGGCAGCAACTTACAGTAACATTCTCGCCCGTTTTCGTAAACTTTCACACCTCCGGCCCGGAATCACCGCCGCGCCCCGGTAACTGCCATGACCCAACGCATCCCGCTCGCCGTCCTCGACGGCACCTCGCCGCGCTCGCCCGCGCAACCCACCGGCAAGCTGTTCATCCAGACGCACGGCTGCCAGATGAACGAATACGACTCCGCGCGCATGGCCGATGTACTGGCCGAGCACGAGGGGCTTGAGTTGACCGAGGACGCCGCCGAGGCCGATGTCATCCTCATCAATACCTGCTCCATCCGCGAGAAGGCGCAGGAAAAAGTCTTCAGCCAGCTCGGGCGCTGGCGCCAGCTCAAGCAGGATGGCCGTCAGGTCATCATCGGTGTGGGCGGCTGCGTCGCAAGCCAGGAGGGCGATGGCATCCTCAAGCGCGCGCCGTTCGTGGATCTGGTGTTCGGCCCGCAGACGCTGCACCGGCTGCCGGAATTGATCCGCGCCCGCCGTGCCTCCGGGCAGGCGCAGGTGGATATTTCCTTCCCGGAAATCGAAAAATTCGATGCCCTGCCCGAGCCGCGCGCCGAAGGCCCCACGGCCTTCGTCTCCATCATGGAGGGCTGCTCCAAATATTGCAGCTTCTGCGTGGTGCCCTATACCCGTGGCGAGGAAGTCAGCCGCCCGTTCGAGGACGTGCTGGTGGAGGTGGCGCAATTGGCGGCGCAAGGGGTGGGCGAAATCAACCTGCTCGGGCAGAACGTCAACGCCTATCGCGGGCCGATCGAGGGCACGGACGAAACCGCCGATCTTGCCCTGCTCATCCGCGCCATTGCCGAAATCGAGGGCATCGAGCGCATCCGCTTCACCACCTCGCATCCGCTGGAGTTTTCCGATTCGCTGATCGAGGCCTATCGTGACGTGCCCAAACTCGCTAACTATCTGCATCTGCCGGTGCAATCGGGCAGCGACCGCATCCTTGCGGCGATGAAGCGCGGCTATACCGCGCTCGAGTTCAAGCAGAAGGTGCGCAAACTGCGTGCGGTGCGCCCGGATATTTCCATCAGCTCGGACTTCATCGTCGGCTTCCCCGGCGAGAGCGAGGCGGATTTTGAAAAAACCATGAAGCTCATCGAGGATGTCGGTTTTGACCAATCCTTCAGCTTCATCTATTCGCGCCGCCCCGGCACCCCGGCCGCCGACCTGCCCGATGATGTCAGTGACGCCGAAAAGCACGCCCGCCTCGCCCGCTTGCAGGCGCACATCAACGCACACGCATTCGGCATTTCCAGGGCGATGGTCGGCAGCACCCAGCGCGTGCTGGTCACCGGCACCTCGAAGAAAGACGCGAACGAGCTGACCGGCAAGACCGAAAACATGCGTCAGGTGAACTTCCCCGGCTCTGCCCGCCTGATCGGCCACTTCGTCGATGTGGTGATTACCGAGGCGATGCCGAACTCGCTGCGGGCACGGGTCATCACCGACTGAATCGGCCAACGCCCGCATCCTCCTGATGCGGGCGTTTTTCATCACTCAGAACTGCTTGGTCACGCTGAAATACACATTGCGTGCCAAACCGGTACGCGATGTGGTTTCCACGCTGCTGGCCGTCAAGCGTTTCTGGTTGAAGAGATTGTTGATGCCGAAAACAAATTGCATGCTGCCATCCCAGCCACGCACGCCGGTGTTTTGCGGATGCCAGCGCAATTGCAGATTGCTCTGGGTGTAGGCGTCACGCACATACCAGTAGGTCGTACGCCCGGAAACCAGCGTTTGCGGATTTTGCTCGGGCTTGAACCAGTGATTGACATCGAAGGCGATGGTGAAGTCATCATCGAATGGCCGCCAATGGAGGCCCAGCCGCGCGCGATCGGCAAACGCCGAGGGGCTTTTTTGGCCGGTATTGACATCCTCCATGTCGAGCTTCTCGAAGCCAAGAAAACCGCCCCAGCGCTCCTGATCGTAGCTCATCATGAACTCCAGCCCCTTGCGATCCACACCATCCACGTTCTGGTATTGCGCATATTCGCTGTTGCCGGGCGAGACCGAACCGTAATCCACCACCAGCCGGATCATGTCATCGATGCGGCCCTGGAAGAGCATCAGCTTGGCATTGAAGCGATCATTTTCCCGGAAAACTCCGTGGCGCCGCCATGAAAAGCCGAGCTCGTATTCGGATGAAGTTTCCGCCTTGAGATCGGGATTGGGCAAATACCAGTAATGGATGTTGAGCGGCCCATTGGACGAGGTTTCATGCGGCGAAGGTGCCCTGAATGCCTCCGAATAATTGGCCAGCAAGTTGAAACCCGGAAGAAGCTCATAGCTCAAACCAATGCGCGGCGAGAAGCGGCTGTTGTCATAATCGCTCGCCACCGCCAGAACCTCGCGGTGGAAACGGTCGTAACGCCCGCCCAACTGCAGCAAGAGACGGTCATCGAACCAGGCGGACTCGTGCTGGACGAATACGCCCAAATCCCGGTAGCGATTGGGAATGGAGCCGAAGCGGCTTTCCACGCCATCACGCAGATAGAGCGCGCCTTCTTCGCGCTGCTCGTAATCCATCCCCACCAGCAAGCGATGCCCGACTCTGCCGGTATTGAAGTGGCTGAGGTTCTGCACATTGAAGCCGCGCCGCTTGTCCTCGTTCTTGTAGTAGAGATTCAGACCCCTTTCATAGCCACGCTCATACCAGCCGCGGCTGACATAGGCATTGGCCGAGAGTTCAAGCCACGGATTGGACTCTGGATTCAGGCGATAGGACAACACCGTATCCTGCTGCACGCGCTCGCCGATGACCGGCCCGGTGGTGGCCGACACCGTGGCGTGATAAAGGCTGTTCCAGCCGGTTTCCACGTCCATGCGGTAATCGAAGTGGCTGAGCATCAGCTTCTGCGCATCGGAAATCTTCCAGCCAGCCTTGAAAAAGCGGGTATCGATATCTTCCCGGTTTTTTGCCACGTTGCGGCGGGCAATGCCGTTTTCGACGATATCCCCGGCCATCGTGAGGTCGCCGCGCACGGCATCCTTGGCAAAGGCCAAAAACTCGAACGGGCTGTTTTCCGGCGCATAGGCAAATGCCGCCCAGATTTGGTTCTGGTTGTTGGAGTCGAAGCGATAGCTGGCACTCAAGCCGAAATCACGCCCCGGCAGCACAAAGTCGGACGCATCCTTGGTCGTGCTGCCAACCACACCGCCGATGGCGCCGCCACCATAGGAAATCCCGGAAGAGCCACGCACCACTTCCACTTGCTTGAGCAGCACCGGATCCATGCCAAAACCCGATACCTGATTGGAAAACAGATTGGCCGAGCGCCGCACACCGTCCTGCATCAGGATCACCCGGTTCTCCGAACCATGGCCGAATCCGCGAATGCTGAAGCTCTGCCCCAATGCCCGGCCATTGTCATTGCCACTGTCAAAGCCCGGCACCGACTTCAGCGACTGGATCATGTCCGTGCCGGTCTCCAAGTCTTCGGGCAACAAGACCGTTGCCGAGCCGGGATATTTCTGCACATCAATGCCGAAGCGGGTACCCACGACCGTGATGCGCTCCAGTGTGCCGGCTTCCTCCGGCAGCACACACCGCGCCGGCAACTTCTCGCGCAAGCATTGCGTCGGGTTTTCTGCATCACTGCAGGCAGACTGCGCGGCCTTGCGTTGGCTGGCACAGTCGTCAGGGGTTCGGGATTGGGCATGCCCACCGAAAGGCAGCCACAAGGCAAGCGCAATCGCGGAAGAAAGCGCACATCGTTTCATGTCGATCTCCAGTAGCGTAAAGGACAGGCTCGCTGGCTTACGCTGGCTGGCACCGGGATTTTAAGTGAATATCATATTAACAAGCAATAGCGACAGGCTTGCTCGCCTCTCCATTAATGAAGAAACGCGCTATTGCTTCGCTCCCCCACGCACCACGGAGCACCAAATGAAATCGTCAAACCCACCTCACTGCCCACTGATTCACGGTGAAGGACAGCTCTCGCATACCCGCTCGATGCGGTAGCCACGCACGCGCAACCCTTCCACGAGGCCGTCTGCGCCGAGCAAGTGCATGGCACCGACCACGACCATCACATCCTCGCCACTTGTCTCGTCAAGATGCGCGGCAATCTTCGGCAACCAGGCCTGATTGCGATCGATGTTCACCCGCCGATAAAGCGCAGGATAGTCGCGCTGCATTGGCTCGATCGTTTCCTGCCACAAGCCCTCTGCATCACCTTGGCGCCAGTACTGATACAGCAAAGTGCTGTTGCCGGTATCCAGCTCATCCAGCGCCTCATCCAGCATCTGCCATGCCTCTTCGTTTGCCATCTGGCTGAATACGGCAAGTTGCGCATCGATCGTTTCCAGCCCTGCCACCTGCTTGCCTGCCGCCAGCGCACGTTCGCCCAGCTGGTTGTCAAGCCCGAACTTGCCATGCATCCCGTTCTTTTCCAGATCAAGCAGGCTGATGCTGATGGCAACGAACCACGTCTGGAAATGCGGCAAGGTCTGCTCAGTGATGCCGAAGTTGCGCAGCACCTCGCCATGTTTTTTCAGCAGTGCCTGAAGGCGCGCTTCCAACTCTGCCGGCCGCTTGACCGGCGTCCGGGAGATGGCTGCCTGGGCCATTTTTCCGACTGTCTCGGGACTGTTCATTTCCCTTGGGTCGATTTCAAACATGACCTGCCCGGCACGAGAAAAAACCCTTTCTACCTCATCCGCCAGCTGCCTGTCCTCGGCACGCAAAAGATGGAAAGAGCCGAGCATGTAGACACAGTTGTCACTGTCGCAGGCACGCCACATCAAGGGGATCGGTGGTTCGGCAGCCGCAGGCGCCGGATTGGCCAGAGCGACCAATGGCAGACACAGCGCCAGTGCGACAGACAGCATCCGATGGGCAAAATGGCGTTTCATCAAGCGATTCTCCTTTCAGACTTCAACGGCCCCGCAGAAACCAGCGGTCGATTTCCGCCAATGTAAAACGAGTCCAGGTTGGACGCCCATGATTGCACTGTGCACTGCGCAAAGTGGCCTCCATCTCGCGCAACAGCGCGTTCATTTCCGGAATCGACAGGCGCCGGTGTGCACGCACACTGCCATGGCATGCCATCGTCGCCAGCAAGTGATCGCGGGCTTCCTGCACCCGCAAACTGTGACCATGCTCGATGAAGTCGGCTAGCACATCACGCACCAACGCCTCGCCATCGGCCTCGGCAAGAAGCGCCGGGATTGCACGCAGCAGAATGCTTTGAACACCACTGCGGACAAGCTCGAAACCCAGCTGCTGCAATGCCTCCGCCTCACGCTCCACCAGCTCTGCCTCGCGCTCGGAAACCGACAGGGAAATCGGCACCAACAGCGGCTGCAAGCGCAGTCCTTCGCCGTCGAAAGCTGTTTTGAGCTTTTCATAGTTGATTCGCTCATGAGCGGCGTGCATGTCCACCACCACCAGTCCATCCGCATTCTCGGCCAGGATATGAATGCCATGCAGCTGGGCGATGGCAAAACCCAGCGGCGGAACTTCGTCCGTTGTCGCAGGCAGTGCCGTCGGCATCGTCACCTGGCCGTGCGAAGACACGCCCGTCGTGCGTGATCCACCACCATACAAAGCCGCATAGGCAGCCGGCGCATCCGCCACTTGCAGACCCAATCGGTTCTGCATATGCGGGGTACGTGCATCGAACGGCAGCGCCGCAGCACTGCTCGCCGTGGCAGCAGCCGACTGTACGCTTGCCGACGAAACGACTTGTGCAACGCCGCCATCCTCTTGCCCGGCACGCGTTTCGGCCAGTGCCTCCTTCAGCGTTCGATATACGAAGTCATGCACCAGCCGCGCGTCCCGAAAGCGCACCTCATGCTTGGCCGGATGCACGTTGACATCCACCCGACGCGGATCAATCTGCAAAAACAGTACATAAGCCGGCTGCCGCCCATGAAACAGAACATCCGCATAGGCCAGCTTGACCGCATGTGCGACGCTGCGATCACGCACCGCACGCCCATTGACGTAGAAATATTGCTGATCGGTACTGGGTCGATTGTAGTGAGGGCGCGCAATCCAGCCATGCAGGCGCATGCCCGCTGCCTCATGCTCGATACGCATGGCGTGCCGGGCAAACTCCTCGCCCAGCGTTTGCAGCAGTCGTTCATCGGCAAGCAGGTGCGCCTCGCCTCCCCGATAGCGCCGCAGCGGTTTGCCATTGTGAGCAAGACGCAACTCCACATCCGGACGCGCCAATGCCAGTTGCCGCAACCATTCCTCGACGTGCCCAAGCTCGGTTCGTTCCGCCCGCAGAAATTTGCGCCGCGCCGGCACATTGAAAAACAAATCCCTCACTTCCACCGTGGTACCGGCCGCCTGGGCTGCCGGCTGCACGTCGCCCAGCTTCCCCCCTTCCACCTCCAGCGCATGTCCATGCGCATCTTCTGCACGCCGTGATGCCAGCCGAAACCGACTGACAGAAGCAATCGACGGCAGCGCCTCGCCGCGGAATCCGAGTGTAGCGACCGCCTCCAGATCCTCCAACGTGGCAATTTTGCTGGTGGCATGCCGCTGCACGGCAAGCGTCAGCTCCTCGGCCGCAATGCCGCTGCCGTCATCACGGATACGAATCAGGCGGACGCCGCCCTCCTCAAGCTCGATGTCCACCCGTTGTGCCCCGGCATCCAGGGCGTTTTCAACCAGCTCCTTGACCACCGAGGCCGGTCGTTCGACCACCTCGCCTGCAGCGATCTGATTGGCCAGCGTATCGGGCAAAAGACGAATATGGGAAGGATTCATGGCGTACTCGAATGGAAAAAGCCCGGCCACTCTGCAAGGGAATGACCGGGCCTGCAATCATCAAAAGCCGTCAGGCCTTCACAGCTGCTGCTCGATGACCTGTTCGATGGCACCGAAGATGTCGCGGCCTTCCCGGTCCTTCATCTCGATGCGCACCACGTCGCCAAACGACATGAATGGCGTCGAGGGCTTGCCATCGCGCAGGGTTTCCACCGTGCGCTGCTCGGCAAAGCAGGAAGCGCCCTTGGCGGTGTCCTCATTGGCGATGGTGCCCGAGCCGACGATGGTGCCGGCAGAAAGCGGCCGAGTCTTGGCCGCATGTGCCACCAGTTGCGCGAAGTTGAACTGCATGTCCACGCCTGCTTCCGGTGCGCCGAACCACTTGCCGTTGATATGGGTCAGAAGCGGCAGATGCACCTTGCAATCCTGCCAGGCATCGCCCAGCTCATCGGGCGTGACGAACACCGGCGAGAGTGCCGAACGCGGCTTGGATTGCAGAAAGCCGAAACCCTTGGCCAGCTCCGGCGGAATCAGATTGCGCAAGGAAACATCGTTGACAAGGCCAATCAGCTGGATATGCTCGGCCGCCTGCCCGGGCGTCACTGCCATCGGTACGTCATCGGTCACCACCACGATTTCGGCTTCGAGGTCGATGCCGTACTCCTCGCTGACCACTTTCACCGGGTCGCGCGGGCCGTAGAAGCCGGCACTCACCGCCTGATACATCAGCGGATCGACATAGAAGCTCTCCGGCACTTCCGCCCCGCGGGCGCGACGCACACGCTCCACATGCGGCAGATAGGCACTGCCATCCACGAACTCGTAAGCACGCGGCAAGGGCGCGGCCAATGCCTTCATGTCGAGATCGAAAGCGCCTTCGGCCTCGCCTGCATTCAATGCCTCGTACAAGGCATTCAGACGCGGCGCGATGTTGCTCCAATCCTCCAGCGCCTGCTGCAAGGTGGCGGCAATGCCGGTGGCACGCACCGCGCGGGAAAGATCGCGGGAAACCACAATCAAGGTGCCATCGCGGCCACCTTCTTTGAGAGAACCGAGTTTCATGCCTGCTCCATTGGTTGAACCGCGCTATTGTAGGTGGTGGGCGTGTTTCTGTCCGGATACGCCCCCTTCGCCGCAACAAGTACCCCGTCAAACCCGCCCCTTGCATCCCCCGATACGGCAGGAGAGCATAAGCACATGCAAGCGATCGCCACCCGCCTGATGCGTGCATTTTTCACCGCCTTCGCCCTGGCGGCTGTCCCCGCCTTCGCAGCACAGCTGCCTCGAGCCATTGAGCTTGAAGTGGATGCACGCGACATAGAGCGTCGCATCCAGCATGTCAAATTGCGTCTGCCGGTCACGGCGGGACCGTTGACTTTGGTTTATCCCCGCTGGATTCCCGGCCATCACGCCCCGACCGGGCCCATCAACCAGATTGGCGGGCTGCAAATGCGTACAGGCGGCAAAACCCTGCGCTGGCGGCGCGATGCACTGGACATGCATGCCTTCCATTTAT
>JBHADJ010000043.1:0-48803 GCA_041855065.1 Lysobacter sp. | reverse complement strand
GGATCAGACAGGCAAACAAGCGAGCAACACCCGATAAGGGTATCAACTGACAACGCAGAAACTCGCCGCAGATGGGTATTTGGCAAAAGTCCCAGGCTGGCATTGGCATCGCTTACCACGGCCAGCACTTCCCCTGATGGCCCGGACAAGCCCAGCACACTAACAGCAGATTATTTTGAAGCCGCCGGCAGTGCCTGCTGTACACCGAACACCGCATACAGCACCAACACAAAACCCAGCAGGCCAACCATGCCCATGCGTTGGCCGAGAAACAACCAGCCGAGCACAAACGCGCACACCGGGCTGAGCAAGCCCAGTGCCGAAACCGTCGCCGCCGGCAACAGACGGACGCCGCGGAAAAACAGCGCATAGGCCAGCAGCGCGCCAAACAGGCACAAATACAGGTAGCCGCCGATATGGCGCAGCGTTAGCGCCGGCAGCGCGGGCTCCAGCCACCACGCAAACGGCAGCAGGCACAGGCCGCCAAACACCAGCTGCCAGCCGGTAAATGCCCACAAGGACAGGCTGCTTTGCCAGTGTTTGGAGAGAAAAAGCCCCAGCGCCATCGCCGCCGCGCCGGCAACAGCTGCCGCCACGCCCCAGCCATCAACACCGGCCTGCGGCGCAGACACCAACAACCCCACACCCAGCACACCAACCAAGGCCGCCCGCCAGGCCGCCGCCGGTTGTGGCTGCCGCCCGAGCACATGGGTCAAAGCCAGAACCATCAGGGTTTGCGTGGACATCAATACCGCCGCCAGCCCGCCGGGCAAACGGTAAGCCGCCACGAACAGCATCGCCTGAAAAAAACCGATATTGAGCACGCCCAAACACAGCAACCGCCACCATTCCTGCGGTTGCGGCCACTCGCGTCGCCACAACAGCAGCAACAGGCCGGCCGGCAATACCCGCAACAATGCCGCCGTCAGCGGGCGATCGGGCGGCAAAAACTCGGTGGTAACCAGATAGGTGGAACCCCAGATCAATGGCGCCAGCGCGGTGGTGGCAATCAGCAAAAAACGGTAAGGCATGATTTATCTCGACATCAAGACAAACCGATTGTGCTGGCTATTTATCTCGAAGTCAAGATAAAATCAGACAATTCCTCCGCATGGAACAACACAACATGAATGAAGCAGATGACCCAACGGCTGCCGATGCGGTTGACCGCATCGTGGCGCAGTGGCAGCGGGAAATGCCCGCGCTGGCCTCGGAGCACATGGCCTTGTTCGGCCGCATCAAACGCTGCGCCGATATGCTCTATCCCAAGCTGGAGGCAGTCTTTGCACACTATGGTTTGACGCAGGGCGCATTCGATGTGCTGGCCACCTTGCGCCGTTCAGGCAGCCCGTATTGCCTGACCCCGACCGCGCTGTTCGCCTCGCTGATGGTGACTTCCGGCACCATGACCAGCCGCCTGCAAAAGCTGGAAACACAAGGGCTGATCCGCCGCCTGCCCAACCCCGACGACGCCCGCAGCCTGTTGGTGCAGCTCACCGACAGCGGCAAAGCGCTGATCGAGCAAGCCGTTGTTGATCACGTAACCAATGAGGCTGCGTTATTGGCTGCTTTGCCCGAAAAGGTGCAGGCGCGTTTGAATCAGGATTTGAAGCTGCTGCTGCAAGCGCTGGAGCGCTGAAGAGCCACCACCACCGACGACACCCGCTCAGGAGCCTTAGTATGTCACCAGCCAAATCTCCCCACATTGCCCAAAAGATTGCCGATTTTCGCACGCAACTGGCGCGGCCTTGCACGGCGTTTGAAACCGGTGGTTTTCGCCCCAGCGGCAGCGATGAGGAAAGCTGGATCGGGCGCGTGTTCCTGTGCCGGCCTGAAGAAGCCGGCCCGGTGCTGGATGCACAGGGCCAGCCGCTGCATCCCTTGGCGCAGTTTTACCTGCCCGCCTTGCCCTTTGTGCCCGAAGATTTGCGTCACGTCACCTGGCTGACCGTGTTCATGGGCGAACGCTGGCCGGAGGTGTGGAACGATCAGGAGCGCAACGGCCAGGGCTGGCTGCTGCGCGAATACACCGCCACCGATACGCTGGTGCCGCACGAATACCCCACGGTGGGTATCAAGCCTTTCCCGCTCAAACCCGTGTTTCTGGCGCAGGATTTCCCGCTGTGGGACGGTGGCGGCGCCGACCATCTGAGCGATGCCATCTGCGCGCTGGAACCGCCTTACCCCAACGAGGCCGACGCCAACACGCTGAAGTATTACGACGACATCGCCATCGCGCACTGCTATGCGCACAAGTTTGGCGGCTATCCGTCTTTCTGCCAAAGCGGCATTTGCAACAACGAAGGCGAGGCGGGTTTGAACATGGGCGACAGCGGCTTTCGCTTCATGTTTCAGATCTCCAGCGACGCCAAAGCCGGCTTGAATGTGGTCGATAGCGGCAGCCTGATGTTCTCGCGCCACCCCGACAGCGGCGAATGGTCGCTGTATTACGATTTTTATTGAGATGACGGTGACCGCCAGCATGGCGGCACCGACGTGACCGCTTCGCTTATTGCGCTGCCCGTCGCATGCTCTGCTCAATCAACTGCCGGGCTTCGGCGGCATTGCCCCAGCCGTGCAGGGTGACCGGGTTGCCGCCGGCCTGATGCGCCTTGTAATGGCGGAAGAAGGCTTCGATGCGGGCGATGTCCTGCGGGTTCAGATCGGCCAAGTCGCGAATGCCGGCATAGTGGGCATCGACGCGCTCCACCGGGACGCCGATGATTTTTTCATCCGCCTCGCCGCCATCCTGCATGCGCAGCACGGCCACCGGGCGAAAACGGATGATGACGCCCGGATGCAGCGGACTGCGGGTCAGCACCAGCGCATCGAGCGGGTCGCCGTCACCGGCCAGCGTGCGCGGCATCGAGCCGTAATTGGCCGGATAGTGCATCGGCATGGCGAGAAAGCGGTCAACGAAAATCTGCCCGCTGTGTTTGTCGGTTTCGTACTTGATGGCGCTTTCGGCGGGGATTTCCACCCACAGATGCGCCTCCTGCGGGGCATTGACCGCCTGTGCCGATTCGAGCGGACGGGTTTGTGCCATCAGGCTGCCGCTTGCCAGCCACAGGGTCAGAAAAAATGCCAGTCGCATGAGCGTCTCTCCTTATTCCCAGCAGCGGTCTTTGCGTCCGCCCAGAGTTGCATCGCGGTGGCTGCAATCGCGCTCGGGAATGCGGCCTGCGCGGTTTTCCTGCAGCACTTTGCGCCCTTGCCGGTCGCGGCGGATTTCAAAATCGTCGTACAGCCGCCCGGTCACGGTGCGCGCCTGATAGTGCAGGCGATCGTCGCTGATGCGGATGCGCTGGAACAGTTGGGTGTCCTCGCCCACCGGTGACATGCTGGCGCGTGCTTCTTCACTCAGCCGGTACTGTTTGGGGCCGGCCACGGTGACGATGTATTGCGGCAGGGTTTGCCCGCGGCGCTCGCCACTGCGGCGGCCATAGGTGTGGTCATGGCCTTGCAGCACCAGATCGACACCGTGTTTTTCGATGATCGGCAACAACACCTCGCGCAGCCGGTCGCTGGCGCCGCGGCCACGTGGCGAGAACATCGGCTGATGGATCAATACCAGCGACCAGTGGCCGGGCTTGCCGGCCAGTACCCTGTCGAGCCAGTCGGCCTGTGCTTGCAGGCTGCCCAGATCCAGCGCCGAAGTGCCATCGAGCACCGCCACGCGCACGCCGTGGGCATCGAACCAGTAAGTCGTTTCGCGGCTGTGCGGGTGCGCGGCACCATTGCCCGGCAGGGCGAAGCTGTGCGACCAATGCGCGCCCAATACCCGGCGCTCGTCCGGCGTATCCTCGTTTTCTTCCCAATATTCGTGATTGCCGATGGCGGGGGCAAGCAGCATCACCGCCGGCAAATCGCCGGTGGCCTCAAACCACTCGCCCCATTCTTCGTCGTCCACCGCTTCGCTGACCAAATCGCCGGCATACAACGCCAAGGTGGCATCGCCGGCCTGCCGCATCGCCTCGCGCGTCACTCGGCTGACATGGCTCAGGTTCTTGTTCTGGGTATCGCCGAAAAACAGCAATGATAGCGGCTGCCCGGCAGCGCCCAGCGTGCGCAGCTGGCGCCAATCGCTCCAGCCGCCATGGCCGGCCACACGGAACATGTACAGCGTGTCGGGCTGCAAGCCGTCGATGTCGGCACGGTGGTAATGCGCCGGGCCGTTGTTGCTTTCCATCCTTCGCGTGCGGGCCTGTATTTCGCGCACCGTGCCGACATCGGGTGAATCCACCGCCTCGCGGATTTGCAATCGCGGCTCGCGCACGCGGGTATCGGTACGCCAGCTCACGGCAAAACCATGCGCGGCATCGGCAGCAGGCGTGGCGACGATGCGATCGGGCATGGCACGGGCCAGATAGCGCTGACTGGTGGCGGGAAAAGCCAGATTCGGCTCGTTTTCGCCCGGCGCTTGCGCCATCAGCGGCAGGATCGCGGCCAGAAGCGGAATCAACAGAAAACGACGCATAAAACTCTTTGCAGAAATGCCAAAGTGCGGCAGCTTAGCCGCCGGATATTTCAGTTTCGTGGCAGGTTTTGCCGACAAAAAAGCGTCATATTCCCATCACGAAGCAGAAACAAACCACTCGCAGACTGTTCCGATGCCTCGGCCCTTGCGCCCTCATTTCAAGTCTTGTGGAGTTTTCATGAAGCTGTATCCGACCGCTCTCGCTCTTGCCATCGCTTCGGTGCTTGTCCTGCCTCATGCCGCCCGGGCCGATGGCCGCGCCGATGCCGCCGCCCAGGCCAGCGGCCCCGGCGTCCTGATCGGCCAGGTGAAGGAAGCCAGCCGCGGTGTTTATCTCGAAGGCGCCATCGTCAGCATCGATGGCCGGCAAGTGAGCACGGACGACAACGGCCAGTTCCGCATCGGCGGGCTGTCCCCCGGCCGCCACACTCTGAGTGTGGATTATCTCGGCTATCCGCGCTACAGCAGCGAAATCATCGTGCATGAAAATGCCGCCACCCGCACCGAAATCACTCTGCAGGCGGCTAGCGCCAGCGCCGATTCGCTCGACCGCGTGGTCGTGCGCGGCCAGCGCGATGCGCAGGCACTGGCACTCAACCAGCAGCGTACCAGCGGCAATCTGGTCAACGTGGTGTCCTCCGACCTGCTCGGCCAATTCCCGGACAACAATATCGCCGAATCCACCCAGCGCATCCCCGGCGTGTCGATCGAGCGCGATCAGGGCGAAGGCCGCTATGTCAGCGTACGCGGCGCGCCCAAGGAATTCACCACCGTCACCATCGACGGCGCCCAACTGGCCAATCCCGATGCCCTCACTCGCGGCGTGGAGCTGGACACGCTGCCGGCCGACGTGATCTCGGCACTGGAAGTGACCAAAGCCCTGACCCCGGACATGGACGGCGATGCCATCGCCGGCAACATCAACATCCGCACCCAGAGCGCACTGGATCGCGACGGCATGACCCTGCGCGCCTCCGCCGCCCTTGGCCGCTTCCAGCTCGGCGATGGCGACAACCAGCGCGCCTCGGCCACCTTCGGCCAGCGCTTTGGTGCCGATCGCAACATCGGCGCGCTCATTTCCGCCTCCTACAGCAAGCAGGGGCGCTTTACCGACAACGTCGAAACCCTGTATTTCCGCAATGGCGAGAACGGCCCGATCCTGCCGCAGGAAGTGCAGATCAAGGACTACGAAGGTACCCGCCGCCGCACCGGGCTGACCGGCCGCCTTGACTGGCGCATCAATGCCGATCACCAGATCAACCTGATTGCCTCCTACTCCAAGTTCACCGATCACGAGTTCCGCGACAACCTCATCATCGGCATGGATCGCCACGGCAGCGATGCCAGCCAAACCCTCGGCACCGTGCGCGCCACCTTCGACAAGGAGCTGCGCGAGCGCACCTACGACAAATCCATCACCACCCTGAACCTCGGCGGCGAGCACTGGCTCGGCGAGTGGAAAGCGCAATGGCAAGTGGCCCACAGCGCGGCCGAGAAAACCGCCAGCCCGCGCATGCAGTACATCTTCCGCTCCAGCGTGCGCCCGCAGATGCAGTACGACTACGCCAATCCCGACTTCCCGGTGTGGACGATTCTCGGCCGCAGCGACGCTCCTGCGAGCGGCGTGAACCTGCCGGAAAGCTGGTTCGCCTTCCGTCGCTTGAACGACCGCTACGAATACGGCGAGGAAACCGAAACCGCCCTGCGCTTCGACCTTTCCCGCGAGGCCAACCTGTTCGGCGGGCATGGCGAAATCAAGTTCGGCCTGCGCAGCCGCCTGCGCGACAAATCCTTCGATGACGAACGCTATCGCAACAGCAGCGCCAGCGACTTTGCCAGCCTCGGCATCAGCATGTCCGACATGCTGTGCAGTGACCTTGGCCTCTCCAACAACTTCGACTACTTCCTCGCCGGGCGTCGTTTCTGCCGCGACATTTTCACCCGCTACGCCGGCGCGCTCACCGGCAGCAGCAACCACCTGCGGCTGGTGGCCGACTCCACCACCGGCGACTACCACGCCGCCGAAGACATCCATGCCGCCTACCTGCGCATCGACCAGAACTTCGGCGACCTCAGCCTGATTGCCGGTGCCCGCATCGAACACACCCGCATCAACGGTGAAGCGGCCTACCTCAATACCGACACGCTGGCCATCACCCCGAGCCAGGCCAGCAATCGCTACACCCACGTCCTGCCCAGCGTGCACCTGCGCTACGAGTTTGCCGAAGACAGCATCCTGCGCGCCTCCTACTCCACCGGCCTCAACCGCCCGGATTTCCGCCACATCGCCCCCTATCGCACCCAGGGCGAGCTGGAAACCTCGCCGATTGCCGAAGGCAACCCGGATGTCAAAGCCGCCTACGCGCACAACCTCGATGTCTCCTTCGAGCACTACCTGCGCCCGCTCGGCCTGCTCTCGGCAGCGCTGTTCTACAAGCGCATCAACGACCCGCTGTTCGTTGCCAACAGCACCCGCAGCCTGCCGAGCGGCGACACCGTGCGCGTGACGCGCGCGGAAAATGGCCGCAGCGGCCAAGTCTACGGCCTTGAATTGTCCTGGCAGCAAACCTTCGACCGCCTGCCGGCACCGTTCGACGGCCTCGGGGTCTATGCCAACTACACACTGGCCAAATCGCGGGCGGAACTGCCGTTTGACCTGGGCAGGACCGAACTGCCCGGCACCTCGCGACACAACTACAACCTGGCGCTGTCGTATGAAAAATACGGCATCACCAGCCGCCTAGCCTGGAACCGCCGCAGCCGCTACATTCAGGAGTTCGACATCACCGACCCGGCCCTGAACATCTACTGGGGCGCCCGCTCCAGCCTCGACTTCAGCGCCAGCTACGCCTTCAACAAGAACTTCCGCCTGTTTGCCGAAGTCAACAACATCACCGACACCCGGCAAGTGCGCTTCCAGGGCGAACGCAGCCGCGTGCTGGAACTCGAAGGCTTCGGCCGCAGCTACCTCATCGGCCTGCGCTACGAGTATTGAGGCTACACAGCTCGACCACACGGACAGGCCGAAAAAAGCCGGCCTGTCCGTTTTTCCATCCATGCCGCCCCGAAGCGACCTGACGCCCCGCCAACACCCGATGCGAGCCAACTTGTTGCCGATGGGCAATCGGCATACTCTCTAATCCTCTTTTTCATCCGCCGAGGAAACACATCATGCAAGCGAACAAGGTTCTTCTGGCCATGCTGCTGGCCGTCTGTGCCGGCCCTGTCCTTGCGCAGGGTGTTCCGACTTCGTTCCAGGGCAAATGGGTCAGCAACGCCACTGCCACTGCGCCAAAAGCTGCTCAATTGAACGCGATGTGCAGCGGGCAAGTGCATAGCGAAGACGCCAGCAGTCTGGACATCGATGCCAACAGCCTGACCTACAACACCATCGGCAGCACGACTACGGCAGACAATCTGCACTTCAATACTCGTGGTGCCGCTCGTCTGGCCGGCACCGCAAGGGTCAATGTGATGTACGAAGACGAAAGCACCGAGCCTGCCCGCCAAGGCAACTTCCAATTGAGCCTGCGCAGCGATGGCTCGCTGGAAGGCCGTGCCGACTGGTTAAACGGTACGGCGGTCTTCGCCCGCTGCGCCCGCTGAGCGTCCTCACTCCCCACACCGGCCAGGCACACTTGTTGCCTGGCCGCATGGCCTGATTCAACGCGCGATCGTCTCGGCAAACAGCCCGAGTGGATTGGCCGGGTCGATGCCGTCCATGTATTGGCGCTTGCGGTCATGATGGGTGAGCTGGTAAATCAGGCCCAGCCAGTTGGCAAAAATCGCCTTGGCGGTATCCCGCCAGGTATTGTCGATAAGCGCATCAAGCTCGCGATACGGAAAGGGCTTTTCCGGGAAGCCATGCGCCATGTAATCAGCCAGCAGCGCCTGCGCCGCCTCGGAAAGATAATTCGCCGGCAGCTGGGGCGGTTTGACGCTCTCGCCACGCGCATGCGCCAGCAAATCGCGTTTGTATTCCTTCATCAGGCTCATCTGGTCGTATTCGGGATGGCCTTGCAGATAAATATGGCGAAAGCCGTCCTTTGAGGTCGCCAACGCCACGCTGCCATCGGTACCTGCCACCAGCACCGGCAGGCCGTGCGCCTGCAATGTGGCGGCGGAAACCTCGTTGCGGCGCGAGTGCGGCATGTCGAAGCGGGTATTGATGTTCGACAGCAGCGGATGGGTGCGATCGAGCACGCGATGCGAAAAGACACCGAAGCATTTTTCCGCCAGCCCCATGCGCTCGATGCCGTAAAAATGCTGGAACGCCGCATGCGAGGCCAGGCAGGAGCACAGCACCGAAGCGACATTGGCATCGGCCCAGGCAAACACCCGCAGCATCGCCTCCAGATACGGCTCGTCCTGCAAGCGCGCATGGGTGGGATTGGTACCGGTGATGATGAGACCATCCAGACCGCTGGCTGCCACATCCTCGAACTTTTCGTAATGCCGCGCGATATAGTCGCGGTATTCCGCACTGCGCGGGATGCCGTCAATGCTGAAGATATGCACATAAATCTGTGCAATCCGGTTGGAGCTGCCGATCAGGCGCAGAAATTGCCGCTCGGTCGCCTTCAATGCCGCATCCGGCATCATGTTGAGCAGGCCGATGTGCAATTCGCGGATATCCTGATGCTCGGCACGCTCGACATTCAGCACCTCCTGCCCTTCGGCACGGATGCGCTCAAGCGATTCAAGCGGACGGTGGGCAACCAAAGGCACGGCAGGCTCCAGTGACAGAAGGCAAGCCGGCCATTATCGGCCTTGCCGTCTGTGGAAACAATCAACCCATTCCCTCAATCCCCATTGTTGACAGGGATTCGGATACCCCCGCACGCGCCGTTTCACATCTTCAAATTGCCCAGGTACTGCATGCCGCTGGCGTTCCCCATCGGAACTTCGACAACTGGCCGATCGACTGGCCATGCAGGACGCCGCCTTCCCCCCCCCTGACAAAGGGGGACAAAACAAAGCCGATCGCTCGTGCAAGTTTCAATGTCACGCACGCTGACAACAAAAAACCACCCTTTCGGGTGGTTTCGAAAAATGGCGCGCCCGGAAGGATTCGAACCTCCGACCCCCAAGTTCGTAGCCTGGTGCTCTATCCAACTGAGCTACGGGCGCGCTGCTAGGAGGCGAAATTATGCGAATGTACCTCATGGCTGTCAACACTTTTTTTGAAAATTTTTTCATCTGTCCGTCATCGGCGAACCTTGCCCGACAATGCGCGTATCCTGCACACCATCGTGATCAACCGGAGTCCCCGATGAAGACTGCCCTGCCCGCCCGCATGTCGATGTTGATGCTGCCGCTCTTGCTGGCGGCCTGTACCAGCACCGGTGGACAGCGGATATCCACACCGGCACTCAGCATCCAGCAACTGGAAGTGGACAGCCAGGGACAATGGACTGTGCATGTCCGCGTGCAGAACTACAGCAATGTCAGCATGCGCTTTGATCGGCTCGAATTGAAGCTGGACGTTGCCGAGGACGAGGCCGCCCGCATCAGCAGCCAGCCGGGGCTGGATGTGGCGGCAACTTCTGCCGAGATACTCCCCGTCACACTGGCGCCAACACCGGCCGCCCGCCTGCATGTTGCCGACACACTTGCCAGCGGGCGCAGCATCCGCTATCAACTGCAGGGCGAAGTGAGTGCCACCCCCGACAAGGGCAAGTCCCGCAATTTCCAGATCAAGCACGACAGCTCTCTCAGCCCGGCGCCCGGCCTGACCGGCGTTCTGCGCTGAGACACCAGACACGCTTCCCGCGTCTGTTGCAGCACGAAAGAAAAACAGCGGAACAAGGAAAGCTGCCGGTATCGGTCAGACACGTCTTGAGCCGGCATGTTCTGCCGGAAACGCCGTATCGGAAATGATGACCGGCGCTCATCGCGCTGCTTTCACGCGCCTTGCCGGAAAAATCCGCATGCGACCTCCCCCATTGCGGCAGGCCAATGACAGGCTCTGCCGCCATGCTCCCGGACGCCGGGCAGAAGATTGCCCGGTCACTTGCCAGAGCGACATCAACAAGACAGTCGCAGCCGCGACACGGCTTAGTCTTGCCTGTCTGAGGGCGGCCAATAGTGGCTGTCCGATGTCGGCCGCGCACCGAAGATGGCCTGTCCGACCCGAACTGTCGTTGCTCCCTCCTGAATGGCGATCGGAAAATCCCCCGACATACCCATGGAAAGCTCGTCCAACGCAATTGACGCCGGTGCGCTCTGGCGCAGCTGGTCACGCAACTGCCGCAAGCGTTTGAAACAGGCTCGCACTCGCGACTCATCCGCATCGAATACTGCCAGCGTCATCAGCCCCTTGACGCGCAAACTGGAAAACACCGGCATCTGGCGCAGAAAATCCTGCGCCAGCTCCGGCGGCATGCCAAACTTCTGCGGCTCGCCGGATGTATTGATCTGCACCAGCACATCCAGACTGCGTCCTTCGATTTGCAGGCGCCGATCCAGCTCACTTGCCAATGCGATGGAGTCGAGCGCCTGAAATTCATGGGCAAAGCGCGCCACATATTTGGCCTTGTTGCTTTGCAAATGACCAATGATCGACCAGCGGATGTCCAGATCCGCCAGTGCCTCGGCTTTCTCGCGTGCTTCCTGCACCTTGTTCTCGCCAAAACCGTGCATGCCGACGGCAAAGGCCTGACGCAGGATCTGCGGCGGATGTGTCTTGCTGACCGGCAGCAAGCGGATTTCCGAAGGCGCACGCCCGCAAGCGCGGCAAGCTTCGGCAATTTGCGCGTTCACGGCGGCCAGCCGGGCTTGCAATACTTGCCCCGTGCTGGGCGCAAGGCTCTCGGACATCGGCATTTCCTCGCAATACGGTATGGGCAGCAGGCGTGCCTTGCAGCGGATGACTTTCTGCTGCCACCCGGCACGCGCGCAGAATCAGGCGGCAGTCACGTCACGCAGCTGCCATTGGTGGCCGGCCAGAAGGCGCAGACGATGCTTGAATGCCTCGCCATTGAGAGCCGTGGTAACGACCAGATTGACGGCAAGATCCTCCAGCTGGCCTTCGACAATCGCTTCGGGATCGGTTTCGGCAAGCCGGGGATCCACCTCGTCCGGATCTTGCTGGGTAGCAAGCCAGGCATCGAACAGGTTGCCGTGGCGCAGAGCATCTTGCAGCTCTTCGGCAAAGCCTTCCGCACTGTGCGACTTGAAGCGCAAAGCGTCATCGCCGCGAGCGGCCAGTGGCGTATCCAAACGGATGTAGTAACGGGATTTCATGGCTCACCTCGTTTCAGGGGCGGGGTTGCAACAGGGTGCGAATAGGCAGGCGGCAATGCCTGCGGATTCTGCTTCAGATAGCGATCGCGCAGCTCGGTCTGGCGCGATTTCATCGGGATGGCGCGCCCGCCAAGCCACAGCTGCCGGGCAGTATGCGCCACATCCAGTGGATCGCCACTCCACAACACCAGATCGGCGCGCTGTCCGGGAGCGATTTGCCCCATCTGCGCGCCAAGACCAAGCGCTTCGGCCGGGATGCGCGTCAAACCAGCCAGAGCGTCCTCCCACGGCAGACCATAGGCCACGGCATTCCCCGCCATTTGCCTGAGTTTGCGGGCACTGTGCGAAGCATCGCCCTGCATGGCAAAGGAAACCGCCACGCCAGCCGCGGCCAGACGAGCGGCGTTATCGTTGCGAGCGGCAATCTGGTCGAAGTCGGCCGGCAGATTGGCCAGCGGGTCGACGAATACCGGCACCTTGGCCGCGGCAATTTCCTCGGCCACTTTCCAGCCCTCGGCCGCACCCACCAGCGCAATCCGCAACTGGTTCTGGCGCGCCCACTGCAAGGCGCGGCGAATATCGGCGGCACGATGGACATTGAGCGCAATCAGCCCTTCGCCATTGAAGAATTCAGCCAGGGTGCGACGCCCTGCCGGAGTCAGCCCGGCGTGATCGGCCGCCTCGACATGCGAGCTGCGTACCGCCTCGCGCAGCTGCTCCAGCAGCATCCATTGACCGGCACGCGAGCCGCCGCTGAGATTGGCCCCCTCGCTGCCCAGCGTGATGAACAAAACGCGATCCCCAAGCGCGTTCAAGCCGCCGTCAAAGCGCAGCACTCCACCACGCCCGCCAATGATGCCGCCACCGGGACGGGGCGTGGCCGCCAGCAATGTCCAGCCAAAGCCCTCGACCCGCGCGACCGGTATCAGTACCGATTCGGGGTTGTAGGCCAGCGTGACATCGAATTCCGGCCTCGGCTGCATATCGTGCGCCCCCTGTCCGAAAGCGACGTGGCTATCGACCGTGCTGGATTCACCGCTGACCTCCTCCACACCGATGTCGTTGATGCCGGCAAACAATGCCGGCGTCAGCGGCCGTCCCTCCGCCTCCACCACCGGCAGCCCTCCCGCCGCAAGGCCGCGTCCAACCTCAACAATCCGTCCTTGCTGCACGCGCACGTCGGCACCCTGCAGCGTACCGGCCGCTCCGGCGGTATGTACGGTGGCATTGCGGATCAACATATCCTGCGCCTTGCCGGACAAGGCCAGGCTCATCAGTGCAGCGGCAAATGCCGCCTGTCCAAAGCGCATGCTCATCGGGTTTCTCCTTGCATCAGATCCTGTCCAAGCAGGAAGTCCGATTGCGGTTGGCGGCCGGCATCCTGGCGGTCATACAAGCGGGCACCGTCGATATAGACCTGCTCGGCCAGCGCATAACTGCTGAAGGGATTGCCGTTCCACAACACCACGTCGGCACGCTTGCCAACATGCAATGTGCCGGTCTGGGCTTCGATGCCGAGCGCACGTGCGGCATTCTGTGTCAGCCAGCGGATGGCATGTTCGGGAGCGGTTTCGATGCCGATGCGACGCCCATTAGCCATGATCTTGGCCGCTTCCTGATTGAGCCGCTGGATACCTTCGCCCGAATCGCTGTGCACGATGGCACAGCTGCCCGGCACACGATCGACCAGCAGCAAGTTCTCCTGAATGCCGTCGAACGACTCCATCTTGAAGCCCCACCAGTCGGCCCAAAGTGCGCCGCAAACCCCTTCGGCCGCCAAACGATCGGCGATTTTGTAGGCCTCCACACCATGATGGAAGGCGGTGATGCGGAAGCCGAATTCCCTCGCCAAATCAAGCATGATGGCCATTTCATCGGCGCGATAGCAGTGGTTGTGAATGAGGATGTCGCCATCCATGGCCGCCACCAGCGAGTCCAGCTTGTAATTGCGCGGCCCAGGCGATGTCCCGGTCTGCTTCTTGCGGTAATCCTGCGCCTCTGCAAATGCGGCACGGAAACCGGCAATATTGCCCATGCGAGTCGCCGGGCCGCCACGGCTGCCGTAAACCCGCTTGGGGTTTTCACCACAGGCCATCTTCAATCCCCACGGAGCACCGGGAAATTTCATCGCCTGATAGGTGGTGGCCGGGACATTGCGCAACGTCACGCCCCGTCCACCAATCAGATTGGCCGACCCCGGCAGAATATGCAGGCTGGTCACACCGCCCGCCAATGCAGTGGCAAAGCCCGGGTCTTGCGGCCAGATGGAATGCTCCGCCCATACCTGTGCCGTCACCGGCGCGGTCATTTCGTTGCCATCACTGTGTGCCGAGGCCGCCGGACTTGGGTAAACCCCAAGATGCGAATGCACGTCGATGAGGCCGGGCGTTATCCATTTGCCGCGAGCATCCACCCGCTGCACCTCGGCCGGCACACTCAGATTCACGCCGATCGCGGCGATTTTTCCGCTCTCCATCAGCACGTCCGCCCCTTCCAGACGGCTGCCATCGCCAACCAGTACAGTCGCCCCGGTCAACAGCAGTGGCGTGGATGGCAGTGGCCGATAGGTACTCGGATACGGATCTTCGGTAAAAGAGAAGGGCGCTGCCTTGCTGCGTGCCGCTGGCGACTCGGCGGCAGGAGCGGCCGGTTTTTTGGCCATGCCGGCACAGCCGGCCAACAACAGCGCGGTACAGGTGGCGAGAAGAGTCTTGTGCATGACGGCTCCTGTCTGGATACGCCATTCTAGAATGATTCAGGCATCAGGTTGATGTTGTCGTCAGCCAATCCTGTGGTTGCAATGGCGGCAACCCGTAACGGGCACGAGCACGATTGCATTGCGGATTGTCGTGGCCGTTTTCCCAGGCCGGCATTACATCCCGGCACACTTGCGGGCGCTGCGGGTAAATTCGGCAATGCGCGTGCCGACCAATGCGGGCCTCCAGCGCAATGCAGCGTGGCGCTGGTTGCGAAGTACCACGCATGGCAAGCTCGTGCAGGCGCACCGGCTCGGTCAGCTCGATCGGCACATGCCCCCCAAGCTCCGGTGCAGCCTCCGACCAATGCAGGCTGACCCGGAAGGCGGCGCAGCAGGCGCCACAGCGCATGCATGGATGAGGATTTTCGGACGACGTTTGCATCGGCAAATTTTCTTCCATGCGCACAAAGACGCAAGGGCTGGGACAATAGCCGGATGAGAACGCCCATCCAGAACATTGCCGACCATCTGCGCCAGCGCGCGCAGGAAGCTCCCGAGCGCATCGCCATGCGCTGCCCCGGCAAGCGCGGCGATTACGCCATCGCCTTGAGTTACGCCGAGCTTGACCGGCGCTGCGATGCCATTGCCAGCGGCCTTGCCGCCACCGGCATCCGGCGCGGCATGCGCTGCGTGGTGATGGTGCGGCCTACGCCGGAGTTCTTCCTGCTGATGTTCGCCCTGTTCCGCCTTGGCGCGGTGCCGGTGCTGGTGGACCCGGGCATCGACAAGCGCGCCCTGCGGCAATGTCTTGACGAGGCCGAGCCCGAAGCCTTCATCGGCATCCCGCTGGCGATGCTGGCAAGCCGTCTGCTCGGCTGGGCACGACAGGCCAAAATCCGCATCACCACCGGCAAGCGCGCCTGGCTTGCCGACACCACCCTTGCCGCCGTCGAAGCGCAGGGCGCGGGCAGGCCACAGCAGTTTGCCCCACCCGCCGCCGACGATGTAGCTGCCCTTCTCTTCACCAGCGGCTCCACCGGCATCCCCAAGGGCGTGGTGTATCGGCAGCGGCATTTCATGGCGCAGGTGGAGATGCTGCGCGAAGCATTCGGCATCGCGCCCGGCGGCGTGGATTTGCCGACCTTTCCGCCATTCGCTCTGTTTGCTCCCTCGCTCGGGCTGACCGCCATCATCCCGGACATGGACCCCACCCGCCCGGCCAAGGCCGACCCGCGCAAGCTGCATGCGGCAATCCGGCGCTTTGGCGTGACGCAATTGTTCGGCTCGCCGGCCTTGATGCGGGTGCTGGCCGAGCATGGCGAGGCATTGCCGGGCGTGATGCGCGCCACCAGTGCCGGGGCGCCGGTGCCGCCGGACGTGGTCAGCCGCCTCTTGCAACTGATGCCCGCAGGCGGCCAGCTGTGGACGCCGTATGGCGCCACCGAGTGCCTGCCGGTGGCGGTGATCGAAGGGCGCGAGCTGCTCACCCTGCGCACGCGCACCGAACAAGGGGCCGGCACCTGTGTTGGCCGCCCGGTGGCAGGCAATACCGTGCGCATCATCGCCATCACCGATGCGGCCATCGAGCACTGGCACGAGGCGCGTGAAGTGCCGCCGGGCATCGTCGGCGAAATCACCGTCGCCGGCCCCTCGGCCACCGACAGCTATTTCAACCGCGAAGCACAAACCCGGCTGGCGAAAATCCGCGAGCCGCTTGCCGATGGGGGTGAACGCATCGTGCATCGAATGGGCGATCTGGGTTATTTCGATGGCGAAGGACGGCTGTGGTTCTGTGGCCGCAAATCACAGCGTGTGGTGCTGGACGAGAGCACGACCCTGTGCACCGAGCAAATCGAGCCGGTCTTCAATGCCCACCCCGATGTCGCCCGCAGTGCCTTGGTTGGCGTACCGGTGGCCGCAGGCAAGGCCGAGCTGGCACTTTCTCGCGGCCATGCCGGCGTGTTGCGCGAAACCCGCCGCGAAGCGGGCATGCGCGCAATTCTGTGCGTGGAACTGCGCCCCGACGTGCCGCTTGCACAGTGGCCGCGCATCGAGGCCGAATTGCGCCATCTGGCCGATGGCACGGTGCACACCGCCAAAATCAGCCAATTCCTGCGCTATCCGCAGCCCTTCCCCGTGGACATCCGCCACAACGCCAAGATCGGCCGGGAAAAACTGGCCGTCTGGGCCGCACAACAAGGCGCTGCGAAATGAAGATTCTGGTCACCGGCGGCGGCGGCTTTCTCGGGCAAAAACTCTGCGCCGGACTGAAAGCGCGCGGCTTTGAAGTCGTCAGCTTCAACCGCGGGCACTACCCGGCACTCGATGCCCTCGGCATCACGCAGGTGCAGGGCGATCTTGCCAGCCGTGATGCCGTCATCGCCGCCGCCCGCGGCTGCGCCGCCATCTTCCACAATGCCGCCAAGGCCGGTGCCTGGGGCAGTTACCGGAGCTATCACCTGGCCAACGTGGTCGGCACCGAGAATGTCCTCGCCGCTTGCCGGCAGCACGGCATCGGCCAGCTGGTCTATACCTCCACCCCGAGCGTGACCCACCGCGCCACCCATCCGGTGGAAGGCGGCAGCGCCGAGGAGGTGCCGTATGGCGAGAATCTCAAAGCACCCTATGCCGCCACCAAGCAGATCGCGGAAAAAATGGTGCTGGCCGCCAACAGCCCGGCGCTCGCCACCGTGGCGCTGCGCCCGCGCCTCATCTGGGGCGTGGGCGACAACCACCTGCTGCCGAATCTGGTCAAGCGCGCCCGCGCCGGAAAACTGGCATTGGTGGGCGATGGCCAAAACCTGATTGACACCACCTATATCGACAACGCCGCCGATGCCCATTTCGCCGCCTTCGCGCATCTGGCACCCGGCAGCGCCTGCGCCGGGCGCGCCTACTTCATCAGCAATGGCGAACCGTGGACGCTGGAAGCCACCCTGAATGCCCTGCTTGCCGCCGCCGGGGCACCGAAAGTCACACGGAAAATCCCCTTCCGCCTCGCCTATGCCGCAGGTTTTCTGGCCGAAAAGCTGCAACCCATCCTCGCCCCGCAGCGTGAGCCGCCGATGACCCGCTTCCTGGCCGAACAACTCGCCACCACGCACTGGTACAGCATGGCCCCTGCCCGCCGCGACTTCGGCTACGTGCCGCAGGTATCGATGCAGGAAGGGCTGGCGCGTCTGGCGGCCGCGTACGGCAACTCCTCCCCCTGAGACGACCAAGCATCTCGCCTCCTTGTCTTGCCAACCCCGCCGTTGTTCGGGATTACAGGCAAAGAAAAACCCGCCAGCCTGCGCTGACGGGTTTTGAAGTGGCGTCCCTACGGGGATTCGAACCCCGGTCGCAACCGTGAAAGGGTTGTGTCCTAGGCCTCTAGACGATAGGGACGTCGATTTCTTTGACAAACCCGGGAGGCTTCCGGTTTCATCCGATGTTGGTGGAGCTAAGCGGGATCGAACCGCTGACCTCCTGCATGCCATGCAGGCGCTCTCCCAGCTGAGCTATAGCCCCACGTCCTGTGGAGCTGTGCATCTTAGAGGGCTTTGTTGCGCACGTCAATACTTCGCTGCAAATTTTTGTTCGCATCACTCGGGTGCATCGTCCGCTTGCACCAGCCCATCCCGGTGGTGCCCCTGCCCGGCCAGATAGTCGAGCCATTTGCCGAGAAAGGTGTTCATCTGCAGGCGGTGCCCCATCACCTTGGCCGGTGGCGGATACAGCCCCAGCACATCCTGCCAGCGCTGGCCGACATAGCAGTGGCTGGCTTCGCTCTGGCAGGCATCGTGATACTGGCGCAGATGCGCGGAAGGGTCCGGCAGGCCGGTCAGTGCATCGCGCATGGCATAGCTCAGGCGCAGCTCCGTGGTGTAGCGATGCTGGTACAGCACGTCCAGATGCAGCGGCAGTGCGCGTGGCGGATGCGAAACATAGTGCCCCGGCGGCAAGCGGCTCGGGGCAAACAATCGCTCCAGCTTGCGATGATTTTCGGCATACAGCCCCATCAGCAGCCCGAGGCGGCTCGGCGGGCGGGCAAGCCGCCCCAGTGGCAAGGCTGGTGCCGGGGCAAGCATCAATACATCTCGCGGTTGATGCCGAGTGTTTCCAGCGTGCGGCTGGCGATTTCCTCGATCGAGGCATGGGTGGTGGAGAGCACCGGGATGCGCTCGTTGCGGAAGATGACATCGGCGGCGGCCACTTCGCGCTTGCAGGTGTCAAGCTGGGCGTAGCGCGAGTTGGGGCGGCGCTCCTGGCGAATCTGCTGCAAGCGCTCGGGGTCGATGGTCAGGCCGAAAATCTTGTTGCGGTAAGGGCGCAGCTTGGCCGGCAGGCGCTCGCCGTCGAGATCCTCCTCGGTCAACGGGTAATTGGCAGCGCGCACGCCGTGATGCAGCGCCAGATAGATGCAGGTCGGGGTTTTGCCCGCCCGCGACACACCCACCAGAATGAGATCGGCATCGCTGTAGTCCACGCGCATGCCGTCATCGTGGGTCAGGGCATAGTTCATCGCGTTGATGCGCTGGTGGTAGGCATCGAAATCAACGATGCCGTGTGCCCGACCAACCCGGGGCTTGCGCTTTTGCCCCAATTCCTCCTCGAGGGGGGCAATGAACGGCTCGAACACGTCCAGCATCAGCGCACCGCTTTGCGCGAGGATGGCCGTCAGCTCGGCATTGACCACCGTGTTGACCACGATCGGCCGGGTACCGCTGCGCTCGCCGGCCTCGCGAATCTGCCGGGCGGCGGCGGCAGCTCTCTCCGGCGTATCGACGAAGGGCAGGCGATCCTTGCTGAAATCCTGCCGGGTGAACTGGGTCAACAGGCTTTGCCCGATGGTTTCGGCGGTGATGCCGGTGCCATCGGAAACATAAAACACGGGACGGGTATGCGGCATGAGTTATCCGGGCCAGAACGATGAGCGGGGCTGCTAAAATAGCGCGTTGTCGGCTTTGCCGCGCAACCTTATCTTGCCACTACCGATTACGGGAGCCTGCCTTGAGCGCCAATATCCTCTGGTTGAAAGACCTTCGCCTGACCGATCTCGCCCAGGTGGGCGGCAAAAACTCCTCGCTTGGCGAGATGATTGGGCAATTGTCCGAACTGGGCGTGTCGGTGCCCGGCGGCTTTGCCACCACCGCCGATGCCTTCAAGGCCTTCATTGCCCACAACAATCTGCATCAGCGCATCTACGATAAGCTGGCCACCATCAACGTGGAAGATGTCCCGGCGCTGACCGCCGCCGGTGCGGAAATCCGCGGCTGGGTGATTGATGCACCCCTGCAACCGGATTTGGAAGCGGACATTCGCGCCGCCTACGCGCAGATGAGCCAAGACGCCGGCAGCGAAAGCCTCGCCGTGGCGGTGCGCTCCTCGGCCACCGCCGAAGATCTGCCCGATGCCAGCTTTGCCGGCCAGCAGGAAACCTTCCTCAATGTCACCGGTGCCGACGATGTAGTGCACAAGGTCAAGGAAGTGTTTGCCAGCCTCTACAACGACCGCGCCATCGCCTACCGCGTGCACCACGGTTTTGCCCATGAAGATGTGTTCCTTTCTGCCGGCATCCAGCAGATGGTGCGCTCGGACATCGGCGCCTCGGGCGTGTTGTTCACGCTTGATACCGAATCGGGCTTCCGTGACGTGGTGTTTGTCACCGCCAGCTATGGCCTCGGCGAAATGGTGGTGCAAGGCGCGGTCAACCCGGACGAGTTCTATGTGTACAAGCCCACGCTGAAGGCCGGCAAGCCCGCCATCCTGCGCCGTGCGCTCGGCTCCAAGCAATTGCGCATGGTGTATTCGGATGTGCCGGGCGAGCGCGTGCGCACCGAAGACACGCCGGCCGAGCTGCGCCGCCAGTTTTCCATCACCGATGCCGATGTGGCCGAACTCTCGCGTCAGGCGCTCATCATCGAGCAGCACTATGGTCGACCGATGGACGTGGAGTGGGGCAAGGACGGCGCCACCGGCAAGCTGTACATCCTGCAAGCGCGTCCGGAAACGGTGAAATCCCGCGCCAAGGCGACGCAAATCGAACGCTATGCCCTGCAGGCACGCGGCGAAGTGATCTGCGAAGGCCGTGCCATCGGCCAGAAAATCGGTGCCGGGGTGGCGCGCGTGGTGCGTTCGCTGGAGGACATGAACCGCGTGCAGCCCGGTGACGTGCTGGTGGCCGACATGACCGACCCGGATTGGGAGCCGGTGATGAAGCGCGCTTCGGCCATCGTCACCAACCGTGGCGGGCGCACCTGCCATGCCGCCATCATCGCCCGCGAGCTGGGCGTGCCGGCAGTGGTCGGCACCGGCGATGCGCTGGAGAAAATCACCGACGGTGCCCAAGTCACGGTCAGCTGTGCCGAAGGCGATACCGGCTACATCTATGCCGGCGCCCTGCCGTTCGAGCGCAGCACCACTGACCTTGGCAACATGCCGCCGGCACCGCTCAAAATCATGATGAACGTGGCCAACCCCGAACGCGCCTTCGACTTTGGCCAGCTGCCCAACGCCGGCATTGGTCTGGCGCGGCTGGAAATGATCATCGCCAGCCACATCGGCGTGCACCCGAAGGCCCTGCTGGAATACGACCGTCAGGATGCCGAAACCCGTGCCCGCATCGATGCCAAGATCGCCGGCTATGCCAGCCCGGTGGATTTCTACGTCGATCGCCTGGCCGAAGGCATCGCCACCATCACCGCCTCGGTCGCACCCAATCCGGTCATCGTGCGCCTGTCGGACTTCAAGTCCAACGAATACGCCAACCTGATCGGCGGTACCCGCTACGAGCCGCATGAAGAAAACCCGATGCTCGGCTTCCGTGGCGCCAGCCGCTACATCTCGCCGGATTTTGCCGAAGCCTTCGCGCTGGAATGCCGCGCGGTCAAGCGCGTGCGCGAGGACATGGGGCTGGACAATCTGTGGGTGATGATTCCCTTCGTGCGCACGCTGGACGAAGGCCGCGCGGTCATCGACGTGCTGGCCAAGAACGGCCTTGAGCAAGGCGAAAACGGCCTGAAGGTCATCATGATGTGCGAAGTGCCCTCCAATGCCCTGTTGGCCGACGAGTTCCTCGACATCTTCGACGGCTTCTCGATCGGCTCCAACGACATGACCCAGCTCACGCTTGGCCTTGACCGCGACTCCTCGATCGTCGCCAACCTGTTCGACGAGCGCGACCCGGCGGTGAAGAAAATGCTGTCGATGGCCATTGCCGCCGCTCGCCGCAAGGGCAAATACGTCGGCATCTGCGGCCAGGGCCCCAGCGATCACCCCGATCTTGCCCAGTGGCTGATGCAAGAGGGCATCGAATCGGTCTCGCTCAACCCCGATACCGTGGTCGATACCTGGCTGAAGCTCGCCAAAGACAAGGCAGCCTGAGCCCAGCCCACGTCCGCCCCCCCTCCAGAACGCCCGGCAGCGGGCGTTTTGGCTTTCCTGCCTTGAGGATTTTCCATGCCTGCCGCCACCGCCAATACCGCCAGCCCGAGTTTCGATTTGCAACAATGGCTCCATGCCGGGCTGGCCGACAAAGCGCTGAACCTGGTCGTTGCCGCCCTGATCGCCCTGATCGGCTGGTGGCTGGCACGGCGGGTGGTGAAGCTGCTCGACCGGGTGCTGTTGCGCTTCCATGTCGAGGACATCCTGCGCAGCTTCCTGCGCAACATCGCTTTTGCCGGGCTGATGGTGGTGGTGATGGTGGCCGCCTTGCAGAAGCTCGGCGTGCCGATCACCTCGCTCCTGGCCGTGCTCGGTGCAGCCGGCCTTGCCATCGGCCTTGCCCTGAAGGACTCGCTCTCCAACATCGCCTCGGGCGTGATGCTGATCATGCTGCGCCCGTTCAAGGCCGGTGATGCCGTCCGGGTGGCCGGTGTCGAAGGCGTGGTGGAACAAGTGCGCATCTTCACCAGTACCCTGCGCACCTACCAGAACGAGACGATTGTTCTTCCCAACAGCGAAATCACCAAATCCGCCATCATCAACCTCACCCACAAGCCGGTGCGGCGCATCGACATCGCCGTCGGTATCGGCTACGAGGATCGCATCGATCAGGCGCGCGAAGTCCTGCTGGCGCTGGCCGACGCCCACCCCATGGTGCTGAAAAGCCCGGAAACCCAAGTCGTGGTCACAGACCTTGGCGAAAGCAGCGTCAATCTTTCCCTGCGCGCCTGGGCCAAGACCGGCGATGTGGTGAAAACCCGCAGCGATCTCATCGAAGCCACCCACCGCGAGTTTGCCAAAGCCGGCATCTCCATCCCCTACCCGCAGCGCGATTTGCACGTTTACCACCATCAGGATGGCAATAGCACGGCCGCTGCCCTGCCCGATGCCGCACTGGCAGAAGCAGCCAACGCAGGTGACGGCAAGGCCGGCTGAAAGAGACGTTTGCCGCAGTGGCTGGCTCCGCATCGGCTGAAATCCAGCATGTCTTGCCCGGCAAGAAGGCATCGGCACCCTGCCGTCCAGCCAATTCGATTGGCGGCGGCTGGTGATTCACCACATCACATCTGTGTACTGATGTTTCACCAAAAACAAAAGCCAGCACGCTGGCTGGCTTTCTGAAATGGCGCCCGAAGTTGGACTCGAACCAACGACCCCCTGATTAACAGTCAAGTGCTCTAACCGGCTGAGCTATTCGGGCGAGGCGCGCATCATAAGCGGCCACTGCCACAAGGTCAACACTTTTTTCAAATTTTTTGAGCTATGGGCAGATCGCTGCTTCTTGCTGCCATTCGCTGCGAATCCGGCCACCATTGTTCACCACCACCCGGGCACGCATCTGCTGATGACTACACAGCGCCACCGTGAGGTTGCTGCCCGCACTCATGCCATTGGGCAAGTATCGCAATACCGGACGCCCCGCATTGCTGAGGATGCGCATATCTGCCGTCCTTACGCGATACTGGCTCAATACATCGTCCTGATGATCCGGGTGCAGATTGCGATCGGCATCGCGAAACACCATCCAGCCGCCGCTCCAATCCCCATCCATGCGGCAGCCCTCTCCCCGAACCGGACACACCACCACCGGAACGCCACTGCGAATGGCATGCATTCGGGCAGCAGCAAAGTCTGTTGTCAATTGATGGGCAAGCGATCGCAACTGCATGCCTTGACGCAACTCTCGATAGCTTGGCAGCCCAATACCCACCATCAGCGCCAACACGGCAGACACGATCATCGCTTCGATCAGGGTAAGCCCCGATTGCCGGGAATAATGGAAGTACATGAGAATGCTCCTTGCCGGGGTTGCTGCAAGCATCGCGCAATCCCCCCCACAGCCCCATCAGCCGAGATGACGCATGGCTGTAGGAATCTGCCGCGCTGCATCGTCATCCCCGCGGTGAAGGCGTGTTCCGTATCATGCGCAGATGCACAACGACGATCACGATGCCGGCTTCCAGCTGGTAGCCCCCTATCAACCGGCCGGCGACCAGCCGCAGGCCATTGCGCAACTGGTGGCCGGCTTCCGCGCCGGACTTGCCCAGCAGACCCTGCTCGGCGTGACCGGCTCGGGCAAGACCTACACCATCGCCAATGTCATCCAGCAAGTGCAACGACCCACCCTGGTGATGGCGCACAACAAGACACTGGCGGCGCAGCTATACGGCGAGTTCAAGAGCTTCTTTCCGCACAATGCGGTGGAGTATTTCGTCAGCTATTACGACTATTACCAGCCCGAGGCTTATGTGCCTTCTTCCGATACCTATATCGAGAAGGACAGCTCCACCAATGAACATATCGAGCAGATGCGCCTGGCCGCCACCAAGGCCCTGCTCTCGCGTCGCGATGCAATCATCGTTGGTACGGTTTCGGCCATTTACGGCCTGGGCGACCCGGAGGATTACCTCAAGCTGCGGCTGATTCTGGCGCGCGGCGAGCGCATCGAGCAGCGTGATCTGATTCGCCATCTGACCGAGCTGCAATACACCCGCAACGATACCGAGCTGCGCCGCGGCAGCTATCGGGTGCGCGGCGAAGTGGTGGACGTGCATCCGGCGGAATCGGAAATGGAAGCCCTGCGCATTGAGCTGTTCGATGGCGAAATCGAGCAACTCTCGCTGTTCGACCCGCTGACCGGGCATGTCATCAAGCGCATCCCGCGCTATACCGTCTATCCCAAGACCCACTACGCCAGCACCCGCGAAAGCGTGCTCAATGCCATCGAAACCATCAAGCTGGAACTTTCCGAGTGGCTGGAGTGGCTGTATGCGCAGAACAAGCTGGTGGAAGCGCAGCGCCTGCAACAGCGCACCCAGTACGATCTGGAAATGATGGCCGAAGTCGGCTTCTGCACCGGCATCGAAAACTACTCGCGCCACCTGACCCGGCGCGCACCGGGCGAGCCGCCGCCGACCCTGTTCGACTACCTGCCACCGGATGCACTCCTTGTCGTGGACGAATCGCACGTCACCGTGCCGCAGATCGGGGCGATGTACCGCGGCGATCGCGCGCGCAAGGAAACCCTGGTGGAGTTCGGCTTCCGCCTGCCCTCCGCCCTCGACAACCGCCCGCTGCGTTTCGAGGAATGGGAAGATCGCTCGCCACGCACCATTTTCGTCTCCGCCACCCCCGGCAAGTACGAGCTGGAAAAATCCGCCGAGGAAGTGGTGGAGCTGGTGGTACGCCCGACGGGGCTGGTCGATCCGCCGGTGGAAATCCGCCCGGTGGCAACCCAGGTGGACGATCTGCTTTCGGAAATCCGCGAGCGGGTGGCGATGGGCGACCGCGTGCTGGTCACCACGCTGACCAAGCGCATGGCCGAGAACCTGACCGAATATCTCGACGAGCACGATGTGCGCGTGCGCTATCTGCACTCGGATATCGACACCGTGGAGCGAGTGGAAATCATCCGCGACCTGCGCCTTGGCAAGTTCGACGTACTGGTCGGCATCAACTTGTTGCGCGAGGGCCTGGATATGCCCGAAGTCTCACTGGTGGCAATTCTCGATGCCGACAAGGAGGGCTTCCTGCGCTCCACCGGCTCGCTCATCCAGACCATCGGCCGCGCCGCCCGCAATGTGCGCGGCAAGGCCATCCTGTATGCCGACCGCATCACCCGCTCGATGCAGGCAGCACTGGATGAAACCAGCCGTCGCCGGGAAAAGCAGCTCGAACACAATGCCCGCCACGGTATCGTGCCGCAATCGGTGATGCGCCCGATCGACGACATCATGGAAGGTGCGCGTGAGGAAGCGGCGGAAAACCGCAGAAACAAAGGCCGCAGCAAGCCGCGCAGCGACGAGACGGCCACGGATTACCGCCTGCTTTCGGAAGCCGAAAGGCAGCAACGCATCCGCGAAATGGAAGCGCGCATGTATCAGCACGCCCGCGATCTGGAGTTCGAGGACGCCGCCCGCCTGCGCGACGAATTGCAGCGCCTGCGCCAGTCCGCTTTGTAGCCCGTTGCAATCAACCCGCCACTTGCACCAGGTTGGCCGCCAATGATGAGGACGGCCGCTTCGCAAACAAGCGGAAAATGGCACCTGCTTTTCGTGGCGGATACAGCGGACACAAAAACCACTACGACACAAAAACAAAAGCCCGACGGATAAGCGTCGGGCTTTTGCATCGGGTGTACCCCCCTGGGTGGATGGCTCATGCGCTTTAGCGCTTCAGATCGAAGCGGTCGGCGTTCATCACTTTTACCCAGGCCTTGGCGAAGTCCTTGACGAACTTTTCCTTAGCGTCGTCTTGCGCATACAGCTCGGCATAGGCGCGCAGGATGGCGTTGGAGCCGAACACCAGGTCCACGCGGGTGGCGGTGAACTTGGTTTGGCCGCTCTTGCGGTCGACGATGTTGTAACTATTGCGGCCGGTCGGCTCCCACTTGTTGCCCATATCCACGAGGTTGCGGAAGAAGTCGGTGGAGAGCACGCCCACTTTGTCGGTGAACACGCCGTGCTGGCTGCCGCCGTGGTTGGCGCCCAGCACGCGCAGGCCGCCAATCAACACGGTCATTTCCGGCGCGGTCAGGCCCAGCAGTTGGGCGCGGTCGAGCAGCAGCTCCTCAGGTTGCGGCGCGTAGTGCGCTTCCTGGAAGTTGCGGAAACCATCGTGCACGGGCTTGAGGTATTCCATGCCTTCCACGTCGGTTTGTTCCTGCGTGGCATCACCACGGCCGGGAGCAAAAGGCACGATGATGGCCACGCCCGCATCCTTGGCGGCTTTTTCCACCGCGGCAGTGCCACCCAGCACGATCAGGTCGGCAATGCTGACGGGCTTGCCAAAGTCGGCGCGCACTTTTTCCAGCGCGACCAGCACTTTTTGCAGGCGCTCAGGCTCGTTGCCCACCCAGTCTTTTTGCGGTGCGAGGCGGATGCGCGCGCCGTTGGCACCGCCACGGAAGTCGGAGCCTCGGAAGGTGCGCGCGCTGTCCCAGGCGGTGGCCACCAGCTCACCTACGGTGAGGCCCGTGGCCAGAATCCTGGCTTTGAGCTCGGCCACGTCGGCGTCGCTCGGGATGTAGTCCGCCGCCGGGATCGGATCTTGCCAGATCAGGTCTTCAGCGGGCACCAAGGGGCCGTGGTAGCGGCTCTTGGGACCCATGTCGCGGTGAGTCAGCTTGAACCAAGCGCGGGCGAAAGCATCATCAAAAGCGGCCTGATCGTCGCGGAAGCGCTCGGAAATCTTGCGGTATTCCGGGTCTTTGATCAGTGCCATATCCGCATCGCTCATGGCGATTTTGCGCTTGATGGACGGATCGTTCTGATCGACCGGCATGTCTTCTTCGTCCATTTCGGACGGCTCCCACTGCTTGGCGCCGGCGGCCGAGCGCACGTTGATGAACTTGTCTTCGTACTTGAACAGCAGTTTGAAGAACTCGTTGTCCCAGCGGTCGGGATGGGTGGTCCAGGCGCCTTCCAGGCCGGAGGTCACTTTGCCGGGGTTGGGTTGGATCCAGCCCAGTCCCTGGGCGCTGATGTCGGCGGCTTCCGGCTCTGCGCCCAGCTTGGAGGCATCGCCATTGCCGTGCATCTTGCCGATGGTGTGGCCACCAGCGGTCAAAGCCACGACTTCTTCATCGTTCATGCCCATGGCCTTGAAAGTGATGCGCATGTCGCGGGCGGTTTTGATCGGGTCGGGGTTGCCGTCCACGCCTTCTGGATTGACGTAGATGAGCCCCATCATCACTGCAGCCAGGGGGTTCTCCAGATCGCGCTCACCGCTCCAGCGGCTGCCTTCGCTGCCGGTAGGGGCCAGCCATTGTTTTTCCGCGCCCCAGTAGGTGTCTTTTTCCGGATGCCAGATGTCTTCGCGGCCAAAGGCAAAACCGTAGGTTTTCAGGCCGGCCGCTTCATAGCCCATGGTGCCGGCCAAAATGATGAGATCGGCCCAGGAGATTTTGTTACCGTACTTTTGCTTGATCGGTTGCAAGAGGCGCCGGGCTTTGTCCAGATTGGCATTGTCCGGCCAAGAGTTCAGCGGGGCAAAGCGGATATTGCCGGCATTGCCGCCGCCACGGCCGTCGGCCATGCGGTAGGAACCGGCCGAGTGCCAGGCCAGACGGCCCATCAGGCCGCCGTAATAGCCGTGGTCGGCCGGCCACCATTCCTGGCTGGTGCGCAGGACTTGCTCAATGTCTTTTTTCAACGCCGCCACGTCGAGTTTTTTCAACTCCTCGGCATAGCTGAAGTCTTCGCCCAGCGGATTCACCTTGCTATCGTGCTGGTGCAGGATGTCGAGATTCAGCGCCTTCGGCCACCAGGCCATGGGGCCTTGTTGGTCGGAAGTCACGCTGCCGTGGATAGGGCAGCCACCTTGGTTGGCGGAGGGATTTTGGCTATTGCTCACGGCATGGCTCCATGGGTTGGACAGATGAATGACAGGAAGGAGATTAGCGCCACCGAGCGATAGATGGAAATTGATTTTTCAAGTCAACAAGATAGGATTCACCTATCAAAAATCATTCGCCAATCGCCAGTGGCCGCGTCGGATCGCTGATCCAGCCACTCCACGAGCCTTTGTAGAGCTTGCCGCCATCAAGCCCGGCGTGCGCCATCGCCAGAAGATGATGGCAGGCGGTCACCCCCGAGCCACACATCACCACCATGTCCGAAGGGGTGCGCCCGACCAGCAATTCGGCAAATTCGGCAAACAACTCGGCGCTCGACTTGAAGTGCCCATGCTCCGTCAGGTTGGCAACAAAGGGGCGATTATGCGCCCCCGGCACATGCCCGGCCTTCTCGTCAGTCGGCTCGATTTCCCCACGAAAACGCGCAGGCAGTCGGGCATCCACCAACAAACCGCCATATGCCAGGTGATCCATCACATCCTGATGATCGAACAATCGCTCGCGGCAAAACCGCAATGGCCGCTGTGGTGCCGACAACGCGTGTCCGAGCGTGTCCTCCAGCGGATAGCCGGCCTCGCACCATGCACGCAGTCCGCCATCCAGTACGGCCGCTCGCGCATGCCCGGCCAGTTGCAGAAGCGCCCAGCCTCGGGCCGCAAACATGCCGTTGTCGGCATCGTAAAGCACCACCTGGGTATGTTCGCGAATACCCCAGTTCGCCACCGTGCGGGCAAAATCCGTCGCCTGTGGCCAGGGATGACGCCCCTGCCCCGTGGCCTGCATATCGGAAAAATCCCGTTCAAGGCAGGCGAACAGTGCACCGGGCAGATGCCCGTCCCGATACTGCAAGAATCCGGCCTGCGCATCACCAAGTACCGCTCGGCAATCGAGCACGCGCACATCCTGCCGATCCAGACCAGCCAGGCTGTGAACATCAATCAACGTGTGCCAATACCGCATGGGAAAGCTCCGGAGCGAGGGTTTTCTGCCGTTGTCGCAGGATATCGATGATTACCGCCGTCGCGCCCCATATGCGCGGATGTGCCTGCCCCGGAAGTGGACTCAACTCGGCGATATGGCGTATCCGACCGCGCAGCGACATCGGGCGATAATCCAGTACGCCTTCAGCCAGCAGGTGTGCCAATGGCAGTTCGAACACTTCCGCCACCTCGTTCGGATCGGGACGTGCCTGGCAGGCTGGATCAATTTCCGCCACCACCGGCAAGACCCGGTAGCCGGTGAACGTGAACATCGGATTGAGAAAGCCCAGCGCCGTGATGTGCTGCGCAGCGATGCCGGTTTCTTCACCGGTTTCTCTCACGGCTGCCGCCACCGGCCCTGCATCGTCGGACTCGATCGCACCACCCGGAAAGCTCACTTCGCCCGCATGATGACGCAAATGCGCCGCTCGCCGGGTAAACAACACGTGCACCCCACTTGCCCGGGGCACAAGACCGAGCAGCACCACGGCATCCCGCAATCTGGGGGGCAGCGCATCATCCAGATCGGTCGGCCAGATTTCCGTCCAGGGCGGCGCATGCAGCGGGTACAACGCCGGACGAAGCTGCGCGATGAGCGGGTTCATGCAGTTTCGACTGGCCTCCAGCCACGCGCCGGCAATACCTCGCGCATCAAATGGGCACGCCATGCCGCGTCCATCGTCTGCCAAGCGGCGATCTCCTGCCGGCTGCGTCGGCAGCCCAGACAAAGCCCTTCGCCATCCAGCTGGCATACGCCACTGCAGGGCGTGGGAATCGAGATTGCAGGCACGATCATGCGATACCACTCACGCGAACGCCGGCCATCTCTGACCGGCGTTCGTTTTTTGTCTGTTACTTGATGTTGACCAGCTTGACCTCGAAAGCCACGGCCACATTCGGCGGAAAGCCCGAGCGCGGATCGGCACCGAAGGCCTTGTCGGCCGGCAGCACCACTTCCCACTTGGCGCCGGTCGGCATCTGCGCCAGCACTTCACGCATGGCCTGCATTTCGATGTCGGAAAGCTTGATTTCCTGCGTGCGCGGCGGTTGCGGCTGCTGCGGGCGCTGGCCAAACGGGAACGGCCCGGCCACTTCCAGCACCACGGTATTGGCCGGGGTCGGCTTGCGGCCGGCGCCTGCATCAATCACGCGATAGAGTGCGCCATTGGGCAGCGTCTGCACACCGGCCTGACCACGGAACTGGGTCAGATACTGGGTGCTGCGGTTCTGGTTTTCACCGGCCACGCGGTTGAATTCGGCCTGTGCACGTGCCGCCTGACGTTGCTGGAAGGCCTCCACCACCGGACGTGCCTGCTCCTGGGTAAGTGCCGGTTGTTTCTTGGCAAGACCATCCTGCACCGCACGCACCACGGCAGCGGTGTCCAGTTCTTCGCCGTTTTCAGCGAGGTTGCGAGCGAACTCGTAGCCGAACACATAGCTCAGCTTGCTCCTGTCGGTGGTCAGCTCCTGTGCACCGGCAACGCCTGCGGTCAGGGTGATTGCCGCGATGGCAGCGGCCAGCAAACGCAATTTCATTAGATATCCTCTTGCAGGTGAAGGGCATGCCGCCCGGATAAAACAGCACGCTAGCATAGTCGCCTTGCAGCTTAACTGCCACTGAGAGGCTGACCGGCCGCCTCACGGCGAAGGCGGCGCTGACGTTCGCGTGCAGTTCTGGGACAATCATGCCGCCCTTTGGTTCCCTTGCCCCTTCAATTTCCGGGAGTGTTCATGTCCAGCCATCCTCTTGTCATCGAAACCCGCGACGGCATCCGCACCATCACCCTGAACCGCCCGGACAAGCTCAACGCGCTCGACAGCGCCACCCTCGACGCGCTGGACGTGGCCTTTGCCGAAGCGGAAAAGGCCGCCGACGTGCGCGTCATCCTCCTGACCGGCGCCGGCAGCAAAGCCTTCGTTGCCGGTGCCGACATCAGCGAAATGAACACGCTCTCGCCGGTCGAAGGGCGTGACTTTTCCCTGCGCGGCCAACGCATGATGCGGCGGGTGGAAAAGCTCGCCAAGCCAGTGATTGCCGTCATCAACGGCTTTGCCCTGGGCGGCGGGCTGGAGCTGGCCATGTGCTGCCATCTGCGCATCGCCGCCGCAACGGCCAAACTCGGCCAGCCGGAAATCAACCTCGGCCTCATCCCCGGCTTTGGCGGCAGCCAGCGCCTTTTGCGACTGGCCGGGCGCGCCGCCACGCTGGAGCTGTGCCTGACCGGCGCACCGATTGCAGCCGAGCGTGCACTGCAACTTGGCATCGTCAACCGCGTGGTGCCCGCCGAAACTCTGATGGAAGACGCCCTGAAACTGGCACAGCAACTGGCCAAGGCCGCCCCGCTGGCACTGCGCGCGATGCTCGATTGCGTCAACGTCGGCGGCGAATGCGGCATCGAGGAGGGCCTTGAGTACGAATCGGCCCAGTTCGGCCTTATCTTCTCTACCGACGACATGCGCGAAGGTACCCGTGCCTTCCTCGAAAAGCGCAAAGCCGATTTTCAGGGGCGCTGAAATCCATGCCCGAGCTGGACTGGCCGCGCATTGCCGCAGCAGTGGCAGCCGATGACTGGGATGCGGCCCTGGCGCTCGGCCTGCTGGAGTGGGATGGCGATGATGCCGCTCCCCGGCAGGTCGGCTTGTCGCCGGCACAAACTGCTGCCATTGCTGCGCTGTACCGGCAGCGACAAACCGCCCTCGCCGCCCGTGCCCGGTATCAGGCCCGCAATGCCCGGCTGGCGCGATTGGAGGCCGAGCAACGCCAGCGCCGGGCTGCCGCACTCGCCCCGGTCGATGACGACACTGCACAAACACCCAAACTGACCGGTGCCGCCGCAGCCGCCCTCGCCCGTGCCCTTGCCAAGGCAAAGAAATGACCGTCACCAAGAGCGCCAAACCTGCACGCAAGCCCAGTCCGGAAGCCAAGACCACCGGCAAACCGCGCCGGCAACGCCGGATGCGGGCCGCGGAAGTGGAGGAAGCCTTCCAGCGCTGGCAGGCGCTGGAGCCTGCACCGAAAACCGAGCTGGAATACCGCAGCCCGTTCGAGCTGCTGGTGGCCGTCACCCTTTCCGCACAGGCAACCGATGTCGGCGTCAACAAGGCCACCCGACGGCTGTTTCCGGTCGCCAACACCCCACAGGCCATCGCGGCTCTGGGCGTGGAAGGGCTGAAGCCGTACATCGCCACCATCGGCCTTTACAACACCAAGGCTGCCAACGTGGTGGCGCTTTCGCAGCAACTGCTTGCACAGCATGGCGGCGAAGTCCCGGCCGACCGCACCGCGCTCGAAGCCCTGCCCGGCGTGGGCCGAAAAACGGCCAACGTCGTCCTCAATACCGCCTTCGGCTGGCCGGTGATGGCCGTGGACACGCATATTTTCCGCGTCGCCAACCGCATGGGGCTGGCACCGGGCAAAGATGTGCGCGCCGTTGAAGAAGCCTTGATGCAGCGCGTGCCCGCCCCCTACCTGCGCGATGCCCACCACTGGCTGATCCTGCATGGCCGCTACATCTGCAAAGCGCGCAAACCCGACTGCCCGCTGTGCCCGGTGGCCGACCTGTGCCAATGGCCAGAAAAAATCCCTGCCGACGCAAGCACACGGCCTGTGCCGCTCTAACCCGCCAACTTCACGCCCGGTGGTACGGGTGGTTGCCCAACATGGAAACCGCACGATAAAGCTGCTCGGCCAACAGCAGGCGTACCAGCATGTGCGGCAGGGTAAGCGGACCAAGTGACCAGCTTTCATCGGCACGCGCCAACACCGGTGCAGCATGGCCTTCCGGGCCGCCGATCAAGAAGGCGAGATTGCGCCCTTGCTGGCGCCAATGGGCAAGACGCTCGGCCAACTGCTCCGAGCTCCATGGCTTGCCACGCCCATCCAGACTTACCACCCAACTGCCTTTGGGAATCGCCGCCAACACCCGGGCTCCTTCATCGCTCATGGCGCGGGCCGCATCCCGCCCTTTGCCACGGATACCGGGTGGCACTTCCACCAGCTGCAGGGGAAGACCATGCGAAAGCCGCTTCTGGTACTCGGCAAATCCGCTCGCCACCCAGGCCGGCGCACGCTCGCCTACGGCAATCAGTCGTGCATCCATCAGGCGCAATATCCGGCTGGCAGTTTCATCGGCAAGGCATCTCCATCAGATTCGGCCGGCGCCGTGCACCACATTGAGCCGGCGCACGCGACGGATGATTTCTTCCAGATGCCCCACGTTGCGCACTTCGATATTGAAGCGAATGCGCGTCACGCTGCTGTCACGCTCCAGATAGTTCACGCTGTCGATATTGGAATTGACCTCGGCAATCGCGGCAGCCACCTGCGCCAGCACGCCGGGCCTGTTGTCGGCATCCACCCGCAGGCTGGTGGCATAGTCGCCTTCCACCTGGGTATCCCAGCCCACATCCACCCAGCGCTCCGGCTCGCGCCGGTAATCCGGCAAATGGGTACAGCTCATTCGGTGCACCATGACACCCTTGCCCGCCGTATGGAAGCCCATGATGTCATCCCCCGGCAACGGCTGGCAGCATTGTGCAAAGCCGATCACGCCACGCTCGTTGCCTGTGATGAGAATGCGATCCCGGCCATGGGCATCCTTGGATGTCTGCAGGAGATTGCCGGTTTCCGGCTTGCCGTCGTCCTCGCCATGAATAAGCCACTGGGCAACCCGAGCCGGAACCCGATTACCCAGTCCGATATCGGCCAGCAATGCCTCCAAACGCGGATAACGCTGCTCGGCGAGATAGCTGTCCAGTCGTTCGCCGGCCAGTCGTCCGATACTGCTGCCATGAACCTCCAGCGCTGCCTCCAACATGCGATAACCCAGTTGCACGGCGTCTTCGTGACCGATCTGCTTGAGCTGTTGGCGGATGGCGGTACGCGCCTTGCCCGACACCACGAAATCGAGCCATTGCGGCTTGGGGCTTGAGGTCTGCGCGGTGATGATCTCCACCGTCATGCCATTCTCCAGCTTGCTGCGCAATGGCATCAACCGCTTGCCATCCACCCGTGCAGTCACCGCATGATTGCCCACCTTGGTATGTACCGCATAGGCAAAGTCCAGCATGGTGGCATTGCGAGGCAACGACAGAATGCGCCCTTTCGGCGTGAACACATAGACCTCGTCAGGGTACAGATCGACCTTGACGTTCTCCAGGAACTCCATCGACGAACCAGTGCTGCGCTGGCTTTCCAAAAGATCGCTGAGCCAGGCATTGGCGCGTGCCAGCGGACTGGTGGCGTTGACGCCATTCTGCTTGTAACTCCAGTGCGCCGCGATGCCGCGCTCGGCCACCCAATCCATCTCGGTAGTGCGGATCTGAACTTCCACCGGCGCGCCATAGGGGCCGAACAACACCGTATGCAGTGATTGGTAACCATTGGCCTTGGGAATGGCGATGAAATCGCGAAAACGGCCATCCAACGGTTTGAATGCCGAATGCACCACGCCCAGTGCGTGATAGCAATCGGGCACGTTGTTGACGATCAACCGGAAGCCGAACACATCCATCACTTGTTCGAGCGATTTGTGATCCTCGCGCATCTTGCGATAGATGCTCCAGGGCGACTTGACCCGGCTGAACAGACGGTAGCTCAGCCCTTCTCGGGTCAGGCGCTGCGCCAATGCCGCTTCGATTTGCACCATCGACTCGCGCCGCACGGCCGGCTGCTCCGCGATGCGCTTGGCAAGCGCCGCGTAGCGCCAGGGATGCAGCGCCTTGAAACTCAGATCCTGCAGCTCGCTGCGGATGGCATTCATCCCCAGTCGTTGCGCGATCGGTGCATAGATGTCCAGAGTTTCACGGGCAATGCGCTCGCGCGCCTCGCGTTTTTGGGCACCCAGCGTACGCATGTTGTGCAGGCGGTCGGCCAACTTGATCAGGATGACGCGCAAATCGCGCGACATCGCCAACAGCATCTTGCGGAACGATTCGGCCGCCGCTTCGTGCCGATCGCGGAACTTCAGCTTGTCGAGTTTGGTGACGCCCTCGACCAGATCGGCCACCGTCTCGCCGAATGCCTCGACAATCGTCTCGCGCTCAAGCTCGGTATCTTCGATGGTGTCGTGCAAGATGGCGGCCACCAACGCCTTGAGATCCATGCCCTGCTCGGCCAGGACCTGCGCCACGGCCACCGGATGGGTGATGTAGGGCTCCCCGGATTTGCGCTTTTGCTCCCCGTGTGCCGCCGCACCCATCTGCCAGGCACGGATCAATACCTGACGCTCGTCTTCGCTCAGATGGCGGGCTGCCGCCAACAAGGACTGGACGTAATCAGGCAGTTCGGAGCTCGGGGGAAGCTGGTCTTCGTGCATGAACCCGAGATTAAGCGCATCCTGCCGTCGTGGGAAGCCTTTGACCGTTTTTTTCCGGAAATTTGTCCCGCTTCCTGGCATTACTGGCATGTACACGGCACACAGGCGAAAATCCGCCCGCGGCATCGGGCCGCGTTTTTGTTTTTGAACCATGCAGGACAAGCTGCTCGCCAACAAGATTGCCGCCACCATCGCCGATGAAATCGCTGCCCGCACCGAACAGGTGGCGGCCGCCATCGGCCTTCTGGACGAGGGCGCGACCGTGCCCTTCATCGCCCGTTACCGCAAGGAAGTGACCGGCGGGCTGGATGACACCCAGCTGCGCACGCTGGAAACGCGGCTGGTTTACCTGCGCGAAATGGAAGAGCGGCGCGCGGCGATTATTGCCAGCATCCAGGAGCAGGGCAAGCTGAGCGACGCGCTGCGGGCGGAGATTGAAGCGGCCGACAGCAAGGCACGGCTGGAGGACCTGTATCTGCCCTACAAGCCCAAGCGCCGCACTCGCGCGCAAATCGCCCGCGAAGCCGGGCTGGAGCCGCTGGCCGATGGCCTGCTGGCCGATCCCTCGCGTGATCCGGACGCCTTTGCCGCCGGTTTCGTCGATGCCGAAAAAGGCGTGGCCGACAGCCGTGCCGCGCTGGAAGGTGCGCGCGCCATCCTGCTCGAACGCTGGGGCGAGGATGCTGCCCTGCTGGGCGAGTTGCGCCAGTGGCTGCAGGCCGAGGGCGTCATCCGGGCACGGGTGGTGGAAGGCAAGGAAGCGGCCGGGGAGAAATACCGCGATTACTTCGACCATGCCGAAAAGCTCGCCAGCATCCCTTCGCACCGATTGCTGGCGCTGCTGCGTGGCCGCCGCGAGGAGTTTCTGACGCTGGATCTGGAGCCGGGCAACGATCCCGAGCAGGGCAATGTCCATGCCGAAGCGCGCATCGCCCTGCATGCCGGCATCAAGCCGCAAGGCCACCCCGCCGATGCCTGGCTTGCCACCGCCTGCCGTCTTGCCTGGCGCGCCAAGCTGCATCTGCATCTGATGCTGGAGCTGTTTGCCGAGGCACGCGAGAAGGCCGAGGCCGAGGCCATCGAAGTCTTCGGCCACAATCTCAAGGATTTGCTCCTGGCCGCCCCGGCCGGCCCGCGCACCGTGCTCGGCATCGACCCCGGCATCCGCACCGGCTGCAAGGTGGCCGTGGTCGATGCCACCGGCAAACTGCTCGTCACCGAAACGCTCTACCCGCACGAGCCGAAGCGGCAATGGGATGAATCCATCGCCCGCCTGCAAAAGCTGTGTGCCGCCCATGGAGTGGAGCTCATCGCCATCGGCAATGGCACCGCCAGCCGTGAAACCGACAAGCTGGCCGGCGATCTGATTCGCCGCCATCCGGAGCTGAAACTGCAAAAAATCGTGGTGAGCGAAGCCGGAGCCTCGGTGTATTCGGCCTCCGAGCGTGCCGCGCGCGAGTTCCCCGAGCTTGATGTCTCACTGCGCGGGGCGGTCTCCATCGCCCGCCGTCTGCAGGACCCGCTGGCCGAGCTGGTGAAAATCGAACCCAAGGCCATCGGCGTTGGCCAGTACCAGCACGATGTCGATCAAACCCGGCTGGCGCGCGCGCTCGATGCCAAGGTGGAAGACTGCGTGAACGCCGTCGGCGTGTTCGTCAACACCGCCTCCAGTGCCCTGCTCGCCCGCGTGGCCGGGCTGTCGGCCAGCGTGGCCGAGAACATCGTCATCCACCGCGATGCACACGGGCCGTTCAAATCCCGCAAGGAGCTGCTGAAAGTGCCGCGCCTTGGCGAAAAGACCTTCGAGCAGTGCGCCGGCTTCCTGCGCATCGCCGATGGCGACGAGCCGCTGGATGCTTCCGGCGTTCATCCCGAAAGCTATGCCGTGGTCGAACGCATGGTGCAGAAAACCGGCGGCGACAGCCGTTCCCTGATCGGCGATGCCCGCGCCATCCGCGCCCTGCGTGCCGAAGACTACGTGGACGAGCGCTTTGGCCTGCCGACCGTGCGCGACATCCTGAAAGAGCTGGAAAAGCCCGGTCGCGACCCGCGCCCGGAGTTTCGTGCCGCCCGTTTTGCCGAGGGCGTGGAAGATATCAAAGACCTGCAACCGGGCATGGTGCTCGAAGGCGTGGTCAGCAATGTCGCCGCCTTCGGTGCCTTCGTCGACATCGGCGTGCATCAGGACGGTCTCATCCACATCTCCATGCTGGCCGACAAGTTCGTCAAAGACCCGCGCGAAGTGGTGAAAGCCGGCGACATCGTCAAGGTGAAAGTGCTGGAGGTGGACGTGGCACGCAAACGCATCGCCCTCACCCGCCGGCTGGATGAAGCGCCGGCAGCACGTGAATCGCGTTCGGATGCCGCGCAGCACGAGCGCGTGCGCCGCGATGGCGGCAAGCCCACGCGACAGCCGAGCGACAGACTGGCCCAAACACGCAAGCCCGCCAATGCGCCGCCGGCCAACAGCGCACTGGCCGAAGCCTTTGCCCGCGCGCGCAAGGGCGGATGAGCCATGTCGCAATCGGCTGCCCGGCTCTGGCAAGGCGACGCAGAGGCCGCCCGCGCCCAGCAAACGGCGCTGGCCACGCAGGTCGTGGTGCGCGACGACTTTGCCAAGCCCCTGCGCTACGTCGCCGGGTTCGATGTCGGCTTCGAGGATGAAGGGCGCATCACCCGCGCGGCGGCCGTCCTGCTCGATGCCGACACCCTCGCCCCGCAGGCCGAAGCCATCGCCCGCCTACCGACGGTGATGCCCTACATCCCCGGCCTGCTCTCCTTCCGCGAGCTGCCCGCCCTGCTGGCCGCGCTGGCGCAACTGCCCCAACGGCCGGATTTGTGCTTCATCGACGGCCACGGCATCGCCCACCCGCGCCGCCTCGGCATCGCCAGCCATTTCGGCCTTGCCAGCGACCTGCCCAGCATCGGCGTCGGCAAAAGCCGGCTGACCGGCGAGCACGCTGCCCTGCACGATACCCGCGGCGCCTTCACCGCGCTGCGCCTGCCCGCCCGCGCCGGCCAGCCACTCGGCGAGCAACTGGGCTGGGTATTGCGCAGCAAGGCCGGCTGCCTGCCGCTGTATGTCTCCCCCGGCCATCGGGTGTCGATGATTGCATCGGTGGAGATGGTGCTGCGCTTCACCACCCGCTACCGTCTGCCCGAGCCGACCCGCCTTGCCGACCGTCTGGCCTCGCGACGCGACTGAGCACGACAGAAGCCGATACTGCCTTCCGGCATGCGATTACCCTGCCGTATTGGCCAGGTAAAGCGCCCACAACGGCAATGCAAGGCCGGGCACGAAAAGCAGTGTCAGGCTGTGCACCAGCCAGTGGTGGATGCGCAAAAAGACGAATTGCTCGATCAGCCGGCCAAGCCAGAACAGGGCGATGAACCCCAAGATGCCCTGCCCGAGGCGTGAGCCAAGCAACTCACCGGGCAGGACAAAACAGGCGGCGGCCATGCCGAAAAACACCCAAGTCAGACGCAGATTGAGTATCTGGATGATGGCGCGGTTGGGACGCGTGGTGCTTTGCAGCGTGCGCGGCCAGGCAAACAACTTCCAGAAGGCCAGATGAAACAGCGCAAATCCGAGGCCATGCCAGCCCAGCAGCAGCATGGCAACATCCGCCGTCATGACGACGTGCGTGCCGCAAAACCTGCCGAGCGCAGTTCTTCGGGGGCGAAATCGTCCACCATGATGGTATCGAGGGTGAGCTGGCGCAGACGATACAGCGTGATGGCTTCCTCGTGGGTAATCCAACCCTCTTCCATGCCCTCACGCAGCTGGTCTTCAAACTCCAGTGCCTCGATATCGCTGCTTTTCAGTGCCTTCTGGAATTTGCGCTCCAGCGGCTCGGCAGCAACGAAGTCGGCCAGATAGCTGTTGATTCGCCCGGCCGGATTGGTCGGACACGGCGTGGTGAACACCTCTGCCGCCAAACGATCACGCACCTCGCCGGGATTCATCAGCAAACTGGCAACCTTGTGCCCAAGCCGGTCGCTCGGTGCCTGCGCACGACGCCCCCAGGGGAAAATCAGCGGCCACAGCAGCCACGCCACCGGCCGCACCGGGAAATTGCGCAGCGAGGTGGAAAGGGCGGTTTCGATCTTGTTGACCGCATCATGCACCGCCCAGGCGAGCAAGGGCTGGTCGCCGGCAGGGTTGCCGGCATCCTGATACCGCTTCAGCATCGCGCTGATGATGTACAGCTGCGAGAGCACATCGCCCAAACGGCCGGAGAGCGATTCCTTGAACTTCAACTTGCCGCCCAGAAGCAGCATCGAGACATCCGCCATCAGCGAGAGATTGGCCGAATAGCGGTTGAGCTTGCGGAAATAGCGCCGGGTGTAGGCATCCCCGGGAGCACTGCCGATGCGTGCGCCGGTGAGGCCGAACCAGAAACTGCGCACCGCATTGGAGACGGCATAACCGATGTGGCCGAACAACGCCGCATCGAAGGCATCCAGTCGCTCGACGGGATCGTCGATTTCCACGGCTTTCATCTCGTGCATCACCCAGGGATGACAGAGAATCGCGCCCTGGCCGAAAATCATCAGCGAGCGGGTCATGATGTTGGCACCTTCCACCGTGATGGCAATCGGTGCCGCCTGCCATGCACGCCCGGCAAAGTTGCGCGGGCCGAGGATGATGCCCTTGCCGCCGACCACGTCCATCACGTCGCGTGCCACGATGCGACCCATTTCGGTGCAATGGTATTTGGCGATGGTGGAGGGCACCGCCGGATTCTCCCCGCGCGCCACTGCTGCTGCGGCCGCCTCGGACAACGCCCCGGCCGCATAAGCATGGCCACCAATGCGTGCCAGCACTTCCTCCACCCCCTCGAATCGACCAATGGAAAGACCAAACTGCTTGCGGATGCGGGCATAGGCACCCGTGGTGAGCGCCCCGATGGCCGCCCCCCCGGAGGCTGTTGATGGCAGCGTGATGGAACGACCGATGGACAGACACTCCATCAACATCCGCCAGCCCTGACCTTTGCGTGCCTCCCCTCCGATCAATTGCGACAGCGGCACGAAAATGTCACGCCCCCGGATCGGGCCGTTCTGAAATGGCGAATTGAGCGGGAAATGGCGGCGGCCGATTTCCAGCCCCGGTGTGTCACGCGGCACCAGTGCCAGCGAGATGCCGATGTCCTTTTCATCACCGAGAAGTCCGTCCGGGTCGTACATGCGGAACGCCACACCAATCAGAGTGGCAACTGGCGCAAGGGTGATGTAGCGCTTGTTGAGGGTAAGGCGCACGCCGACCACCTTGGCACCGTGCCAATCGCCTTCGCAGACGATGCCGTAATCGGGAATCGAAGTGGCATCCGAACCGGCAAACGGGCCGGTCAAAGCAAAGCACGGCACCTCGCGACCATCGGCCAGACGCGGCAGGTAATAGCGCTTCTGCTCCTCGGTGCCGTAGTGCATCAGCAGCTCGGCAGGCCCCAGCGAATTGGGCACACCGACGGTCGAGCTCACCACGGTGCTGATTGAGGCGATCTTCTGAATCACCTTGTGGTTCATCAGCGCGGAGAAACCAAGACCACCGTATTCCTTCGGGATATTGAGGCCGAAAAACTTGTTTTCCTTGATGTAGGCCCAAAGCTCGGGCGGCAAGTCAGCACGCACATGATCGATTTCCCAGTTGTCCACCATCTGGCACAGGGTTTCGCACGGGCCATCGAGAAAGGCCTGCTCCTCGGCGCTGAGCAGCGGCTTGGGCTGGTCAAGCAATTGCTGCCAATCGGGCTTGCCGGAGAACAGCTGCCCCTCGAAGCCCACCGTGCCCGACTCAAGTGCGGTGCGCTCGGTATCCGAAAGCGGCGGCAGGAGGCGAGTGTACAGACGCAGGAAGGGTGCACTGATGGCAGCCTTGCGCAGCGGTGGCAGCAATGTCAGTAGCGCCACCACGCCGAGCAGCCCCGCCGCAATCCCGACCGCAAGCCACGATACCCCGACAAATCCGAGCGCAAGCACGAGGACGACCGCCAGCAGCAGCCACAACCATCGTGGCCAGCGGTGGTACGCCGCAAGCCCTGCTACCAGCACGATCGCAAGAAAAGGAACCACACTGCCCATGTTCATGAGTACTCCTGCGCAATACACGATGCCTGCCGAGTCGGAACAACCATACGCAAAAGTATTGAGAAAGTGCAAGCCTTGCTTGCCGCCCCTCTCCGCATGCTTGGCCTGTGCCATACCCGGTGTGTTTTAATGCCGATATGAACACACTCCTGCCAAAAAGTGAACGCACAAGCCGCCTGAGCGCTGCCGACTGGGCACAGGCCGCCTTGGAGCAGATTGCCGAACAAGGCGTTTCCGCCGTTGCCGTGGAGCCTTTGGCGCGCCGGCTCGGCGTGACCAAAGGCAGCTTTTACTGGCATTTCCCTTCCCGCGACGCCCTGTTGCAGGCCGCACTTGAGCGCTGGGAAACCCACGAACAGAACGAAGTATTCGGCCAGCTCGAAGCCCTGAAAAATCCGGCCGAGCGACTCGGCGCCCTGTTCCGCGTGGTTGCCAACGAAATGCAGTCGCACATCATCTACAGCGAACTGCTCAAAGCCCTTGATCACCCGGCCATCAAGCCAGTGATGAGCCGTGTATCCAAGCGAAGGCTGGCTTATCTGACCGCCGCCTTCCGCCAGGCCGGGCTGGATACCGTGGCTGCCAGCCACCGCGCCCGTCTTGCCTATGCGGCCTATGTCGGTTTTCTCCAGCTCAATCTGCAACTGGGTCAGCAGGACATGCAGCGCGAAGAATTCGAGGATTACGTCGCGCATCTCATGACGACACTTATCCCCGCCTGACCCGGCCATTGCGTCCTTGGCGCTGTATGATTGGGAGTTTCCCTCATGCCGCCAAGGAGGCGCCGATGTCCCCTGCACAAAGCCGGCTTGCTGCCCTCAACCAATGGGTTGAAGAAGTGGCCGCCCTGACCCAGCCCGACGCTATCCACTGGTGCGACGGCTCGGATGCCGAAAACGCCGCCCTGATCGAGCAGATGCTGGCCGATGGCACCCTCATTCAACTGAACGAGGCGAGCAACCCCGGCAGCTATCTGCACCGCTCCCATCCCGACGACGTGGCGCGGGTGGAACACCTCACCTTCGTCTGCACCCGCACCCGCGAGGATGCCGGCCCCAACAACCACTGGATGGAGCCTGCCATCGCCCGCCAGCAGATGCGCGAGCTGTTTGCCGGCTGCATGAAAGGCCGTACCCTGTACGTGGTGCCGTACTGCATGGGGCCGATTGATTCGCCACTGTCGCGCTGCGGCGTGGAAATCACCGACTCGCCCTATGTGGTTGCCAACATGCGCATCATGACCCGCATGGGCAAGGCCGCGCTCGAACGCATCGAGCGCGAAGGCCACTTCGTCAAAGGGCTGCACTCCATCGGCGAGTTGAACCCCGATCGCCGCTTCATCATGCACTTCCCCGAAGATCTGGAAATCCAGTCCTTCGGCTCCGGCTACGGCGGCAACGCCCTGCTTGGCAAGAAATGCCATGCTCTGCGCATCGCCAGCCATCAGGCCCGGAGCGAAGGCTGGCTGGCCGAGCACATGCTGATTCTGGGCATCGAAAACCCCGCGGGCGAGAAGCACTACATCGCCGCCGCCTTCCCCAGTGCCTGCGGCAAGACCAACCTTGCCATGCTCATTCCGCCCGAAGGCTATCTCAAGGATGGCTGGAAAATCACCACCATCGGTGACGACATCTGCTGGATGCGCCCCGGGCAGGATGGCCGCCTGTATGCCATCAACCCCGAAGCCGGCTTCTTCGGCGTGGCCCCCGGCACCTCGGAAAAATCCAATCCCAATGCGCTCGCCTCGCTTGCCCGCGATGCCATCTTCACCAATGTCGCCGTCACCGATGACAATCAGCCGTGGTGGGAAGGCCTCGACAAGCGCGTACCCGTCACCGACTGGAAGGGCAACCCGTTCGATGCCGCCAGCGGCCAACCCGCCGCCCATCCCAACTCGCGCTTCACCGTCAGCGCCAAGCAATGCCCGAGCTATTCGGACAAAGCCGAAGACCCGCAAGGCGTGCCGATTTCCGCCATCGTCTTTGGCGGCCGCCGCGCCTCGCTGGTGCCGCTGGTCTTTGAAGCGCGCGACTGGACGCATGGCGTCCTGATCGGCGCGGCCATGGGCTCGGAAACCACCGCGGCCGCCACTGGCGCCGTCGGTGTGATGCGGCGTGACCCGATGGCGATGAAACCCTTCTGCGGTTACAACTTCGCCGACTATTTTGCCCATTGGCTCTCGTTTGACCGCAGCGATGTCAAACTGCCCAAAGTGTTCCACGTCAACTGGTTCCGCAAGGGCGAAGGCGGCGACTTCCTGTGGCCGGGCTTTGGCGACAACATGCGCGTGCTGGAATGGATGCTGAGGCGCGTCGCCGGCGAAGTCGGTGCCCAGGACACCCCGATTGGTCACCTGCCGCACGCCGAAAACCTGAACCTCGATGGCGTCGCGCTCAGCGCCGAAGCCCGGGAAAAACTGTTCGGCTACGAACGCGAAGGCTGGGCCCGCGAGTTCGCCAGCATCGGCGAATACCTCGAAGAATACGGCCCGCGCATGCCCGAAGCCCTGAAGGCCGAGCAACAGCGCATTGCCGAAGCATTGCGCTAAGAAAGCACGCCGTCGAGCAGGCATAAGCCATGCTCGGCGACGCCCCAGGATGTGCTTCTGGGCTCGCTCGTGCGGCATATCGACGAGAACAGCAAACCCAAGGAAAAGCCCGGCCAGGCCGGGCTTTTCCTTGAGCGGCCGCAGGGCGACTGACAACGATATGATTCGTTTTCGTCAAGCCTGTCGGTTTGCTTGCACCACACACTTCGCGGCTTGCCAAAACGCACAAACCCCGGCGATGCCGGGGCTTGTGCGAAGCTTGCTCGGTCAGGAAGCGCTGTGGCTTACTTGATCTTGCCTTCTTTGTAGATCACGTGCTTGCGGGCAACCGGATCGTACTTCTTCATTTCCATCTTGCCGGGGGTGTTCTTCTTGTTCTTGTCGGTGGTGTAGAAGTGACCCGTTCCTTCCGAGGAAATCAGGCGGATTTTGTCGCGCTTGGAGGGCATGGTGGAAACTCCTTAGATCTTTTCGCCACGGGCACGCAGTTCGGCCAGCACGGCGTCGATGCCGTTCTTGTCGATGGTGCGCAGGGCCTTGGTGGAAACACGCAGCTTGACCCAACGGTTCTCAGAAGCCACCCAGAAGCGGCGTTCGTGAAGATTGGGCATGAAGCGGCGGCGGGTTTTGTTCATTGCGTGCGAGACGTTGTTGCCGGTCGTCGTACGCTTGCCGGTGACTTGGCATTGGCGGGGCATGATGCACCTCTTGTGTCCGTGGATGCCTCCCGTAGCCCGGGCGGCGGCGGCCCCGGCCGTCTTGCGACAGCCACGCGATGCGGGCAAAACCTGCGGGCCGAAATCGCGCTTTGGCACAATCCGCACAAGGCGGACGCAGGGAGCCGGGCATTATACCCGAAAATCGCTTTTGCGAAAGTACGAAATTATCCCGCCATTCACGACACTGCCCGCTTCATGCGGGCAGTGCGGATCGGGGTTGTATCGGGAAAATCCCGAGAGCCTGCTCAGCGGCGCTCGTCTTCTTCCTTTTCGCGCTCGTTGCCGCGGCGTTCTGCACGGCGTTCAGCACGACGCTTTTCGGCAGCTTCAGCTTCGGCACGACGCTCGGCCTCGCTCTTTCCCTGGCTATCCTGTTCCTGCCGCTGGCCGCTGCCTTGTTGCTGCTGAGCGAATGCGGTTCCTGCCACCATGGTCAGCAGGGCAGCACCCAGTACGGAAAGCACGATGGTCTTGGTTTTCATGATTCAAGCCTTTGCTTGTGGGGTGAAGTTCCATTTTGGCATGCCTGCCTGAACCCCGGCCAAGCCAAGCGCAGCAATCCCTGCATGGCCTGCTTTTGCCCGAAAAGCATTCAGCCGGCTTTTACCGCACCCTCGATCATTCGCGGATCTTCGGCGCACGCCCGGCAGGCACTGTCAGCAGCCGATTGATGGCCTGTACTTCGTTGGCATCCAGCATGCCGGCTGCCTGTCGCAAAGCCAGATGGCTTTGCAAATAGCTGTACTTGGCCTCAGCGTATGCTTGCTGCGCATTGAACAGGCTCTGTTGATTGATCAGCACGTCCAGCACGGTACGGGTACCCACTTCCAGCCCGACCTGTGAGGCATCATAGGCGCTCTGTGCCGATACCAGTGCCAGACGACGCGCCTCCAGCGTGCTGATGCCGGCGGCAAGGCTTTGATATGCACTGCGGGTACTGCGCTCCAGTGCACGTTTCTGCTGCTCCAGTTGCTGCTGGGAAACATCACGCTGCGCAATTGCCTGACGGACTTGCGACTGCACGGCTCCGCCGGCATACAACGGCACGGAAACGCTCAGCGACACGCTCGGGGATCGGCTCCAGCCGCCGTTTTCCGTGCTGCGCAGACCAAGATTGCTGCCGCTGTCCTGATATCCATAGCTGCCTCGTGCACTCACTGTCGGCAGATGTCCGGCGCGTGCCGTCTGGATGTTCTGTTCGGCCACCTCGACCCGGGTTTTCTGGGCTGCCAATGCCGGATTGTTGTCAACGGCAAGCTGCACCCAGTGTTCGGCATCACCTTCGCTCGGCAACTGGGGTTTGAAGTCGTCCGGCAAAGCCATCATGTTTTCAATCGGCTGACCGGTGATTTCCGCCAATGCCTGCTTGGTATCTTCCAGGGCATTCCGACGCAAGATGGTATTGGCACGGGCGCTTTCGTACTGGGCGCGCGCTTCGTGCTGATCGGTAATCGGTGCCAGTCCGACCTCCAGCCGCTTGCTGGCATATTCGAACTGCTTGCGCAGTGCCGTCTCCTGTGCTTCGGCAGCGGCCAGAGTTTCCATCGCGATCAGCACGTTGAAATATGCCTGCGAAGTGCGCGTGATGAGGCTGTCGCTGGCGTCCTTCAAATCGTGCTCGCCGGCACGGGTCTGCAACTGCTGGGCTTGATTGCGGCTGAAGGCCGCCTGGTTGTAAACCACTTGACTGACACCGATGGTGGCACTGCGAGTCGTGCTGTCCCGGGTGATGTCGCCCGGGCCGGCATCGGTACGCGACAGACCCAGCGAGGCCGAAGCATCCACCTGCGGCAACAGAGCGGCTCGCGTTTGCACTTGCCCTTCCTGAGTAGCGCGCTGGCCAGCCTCGCTGGCGGCAAGCTGGGGATCCTGAAGGCGCGCCAGCTGCCAGGTGTCATAAAGGTCGGCAGCCGCGGCGGTGGGTACGAGGAGCACGCTTGCAAGCGCCAGAACGAGAGAGCGGGTACGCATGGAGAATCCTAGGTTAAGGGTACGGGTGGGCGGCCTCCCGGCAATCGTCACAAACGGAATCCGGGCTCCGGGGCTGCACCTTGCAAGTAAGGCAGGTCGGTTTCAAACAACGATTCATGATGCTTGCCGTTGACATCGGCCTTCGCATGCCGCAGACAGGCCTCTTGGGCAGGTGACTGACCATGCACCACGAACAGGCGACCACGCGCACTCAGCCATTGCAGCCATGCCTCGGGAATGCGGCTGACGGCACCGGTCACGCAGATGATGTCGAAGCGCTGGTTACCGGGCTGCCAGGTCAGTGCATCGGCCTGCTCAACCGTGACGTTCCGATAGCCAAGTGCCGCGAGTCGCTGACGTGCTTGTTCGGCAAGCTGCGGGTGAATTTCCAGACTGGTGACATGCTTGCCGAGCTGAGCCAGACATGCCGTCAGATAGCCGCTGCCCGTGCCGATCTCGAGGATCGTGGCATCCTCGGGAACGTCCAGGGCTTGCAGGGCACGGCCTTCGATTACCGGCTTCATCATGTATTCCCCTGCGCCGATGGGCAGAGCCAGATCCGCATAGGCCAGTGCTCGATGCGCTTCATCAACAAACGCTTCGCGCGGGGTCTGGCCGATGACCACCAGAACCCGGGGATCAAGCACTTCCCATGGACGAACTTGCTGTTCGACCATGTTTTCGCGAGCTTTGGCGTAATCAATCGTCATGAGATGAGTCCGTTGGGTATGAGCTGTGAGACGCGCATTTTATCCCGGTGCCTCGCAGGATGCCTGCCTGTCCGGCATTGCAACAGTGCCGAAAGTCAGGGACGGTAGGCACGCACGAACAGACTCACCACGCTGTCAAGGTGCCTCTGCACGCAATCGGCATCCATCGGCGGGGCAAGACCAAGTGCCAGTTGCTCGCCGATCTCACCTTTCACCAGAGCAAAGAAATGCGAAGCGGCACGAGCCGGTTCATCAATCTCGAGCTCGCCTGCCGTGATGCACCCTCGCAAGAATGTTTCCAGTGCCGTTTGCAGGCGCACGGCGCTGGCCTGCCAGAACGACTCCACCAGCTGCGGGGGAATATCGTAGGCAGTACACAGGATGCGATGACCGGCAATCGCCTCGGTAGAGGTGATCAGGGCAAAGAATGCGCGCGCGATTTCCATCAAGCGCGTATCCAATGGCTTGTCCATCGCAGGTGAAAACAGTTGCAAGGGAAGCTCCTGTTCGCAATGCGCACGCACGGCCGCGATGAACAAGCCATCCTTGTCGCCGAAATGGCTGTAGACGGTCAACTTGGAAACACCGGCCGCCTGCGCGACTTGCTCCATGCTGACGCCGGCAAAGCCGTTGCCGAGAAACAGCCCCTTGGCCGCCTCCAGAATGGCAGTGCGTTTGGCGAGGTCTTTCGGACGGCCAGGTCCTGTACGTGCTGGAACTGTCATGGCGGACATGATAGCCGCTCCATGCATTGTGCTCATCCTTGCCAGACATGACGTCACGTGACGAGCAGAGCCCGTGTCATGGCTCGCTTCCACATCGTCCAGCCACAAAAATCCGTCATCACGGCACTTCATCATGAAAACACCCCGGAGGTTGGACTGGCGTCCAACCTCCGGGGTGTTGTTCGTTGCCGACAGGTTTTGTACCGCCGCGCAGGTGGCGCTTATTCGGCGCTGCTTTCTTCCAGCATCACCTGCTCCACCGGCAGCGGGCCATCGGTGGCAGCCGCCGCCGGCTGTGCTGCCAACTCACCACTCAACACTTCCATGTCCTCTGCCGAAAGACCTTCGGCATTGCGACGACGCTGGGTGTGGTAGGCCAAGCCGGTACCGGCCGGGATCAGGCGGCCGACGATGACGTTTTCCTTCAGGCCACGCAGCGAGTCGCGGGTGCCGCGCACCGCCGCTTCGGTCAGCACGCGGGTGGTTTCCTGGAACGAGGCCGCCGAGATGAACGACTCGGTGGCGAGCGAGGCCTTGGTGATG
>JBHADJ010000042.1:0-18980 GCA_041855065.1 Lysobacter sp. | reverse complement strand
TGCAGGTTGGTCAGACTGACGTTGCCGCGCTGACGCGGTAGGCACTGAGCAATTTGCTCGAACTGCGATTTGCTGATCTCCATGCGACAACTATCGCCGTCAAATCAGATTCGCGCAATTAGTGTTAACAGGCCCTAGCCGGGATGCCGAACACGCGCGCGGTTTCCGCATCCACCAGCGGGTTGTAGTGTTGCAGGCTGGCGCCGATACCGGCTTCAGCCAGCACCGTCCAGACTGCAATCTGGGCAATGGCCGAGGAGTGCTCCGACCACACCGGAAAGTTGTCGGCATACAGCGGGAATTGTGCTTGCAGCGACTCGACGGTTTTCTCTTCCTCGTAGAACAGCACCGTACCGGCACCGGCGGCGAAGCTCTTTATTTTGCCCTCCGTGGTCGGGAAAGCCTCCGCCGGCACCAGGGGGCGCAGGGCGTCAAGGGCGATGTCCCAGAACTGATGGCTGGCCTTGCCGAACAAAATCACTGCCCGACTGGACTGCGAATTGAACGAGGAGGGTGAAAGCCGTACCGCTTGCTTGATGAGCGCTTCGACCTCGGCCTCGGGCAGCGGCAGGTTGGGGGTGAGGGCGTATTGCGAACGGCGTTGGGCAAGGGCCTGAAGGACTTGGCTCATGGGTTTCCTTGGGGAGGTGTTGGATGGCCTTAGATGGTAGCGACAAAACCCAAATCGTCCGCTGTCCACGGGATAACACTGTGTTGCACGCATGCGCACATGACCACCCCACGATGGGCACCTTCTGATTCATGAAGCCCGGATGAAGGCAGTACGGCAACTCTGTCGCTCAAACAATAAATGTTAATGAAATCAATTATCATTTAACAACATTTTCACTGAATCCCCCCTCATGCCGCACGCTCGTTCTTGCCTTGCCCTCGCCCTCTTCGCTGCACTTGCCGCTACCGCTCCGGCACAGGCAGAAAACTTCGTCACCGAACCGAGCACCCCGGACGATGATGCGCATACCCTGGATCGGATCACGGTTTCCGCCAGTACCAGCCGGATGCCTGAATCCGACGCGGCCATGCCCCATACCATCACGGTCATCAGCGGCGAGGAGCTCCGGCAGCAGCTGGCACTGACACAGGATATCTCGCAAGTCATCAGCAATTTGGTGCCCTCGTTCTCGCCCTCCCGGCAAAAACTGACCAACAGCGGGGAGACGCTGCGTGGTCGCAAGCCGCTGTATCTGGTCGATGGCATGCCACAATCCACGCCGCTGCGCGAAGGTGGCCGCGATGGCCATACCATCGATGCGGCGATGATCGAGCGCATCGAAGTGATCCACGGTGCCAATGCCTTGCAAGGGCTGGGTGCCTCCGGCGGCATCATCAACATCATCACCAAACGCGCCCCTCGGAAAGCAGGCGAGTATTTCAACGAGGTTTCCTCCGGCATCTCCACCGCCCTGCCCGATCAGTCCGATGCCGGCAGCTACCGTGTTTCCTATCTGTTTGGTGCCAAACAGGAGATCTTCGATATCGTGATCGGGGCCTCGCATGCCAGCGAGGGGCTGTATTACGACGGCAACGGCGATGCCATCGCGGTCAACGACATTCAGGGCGACTTGATGGATTCCAGAAGCCTTGGCCTGTTTGTGAAGCTGGGCTGGCAGTTGGGCGAAGATCGCCGCGTGCAGCTCTCGGCCAACGATTACACGCTCAAAGGCAACAACGGTTATCTGACCGTGGATGGCGACATCACGACCGGGCAGCTGGCGACCTCGGTGCGCGGCTCGACCAGCAGCAAGGCACCAGCCAACGAGTCCACCTCCGTATCGCTGGATTACAGTGACAACGATCTGGCCGGTGGCTATCTGCAAGCCCAGCTCTTTGCCGTCAATTTTTCCGGCCGCTATGGCGAAACCACGGTGCGCAATTTCTGGGGCGCAGGCACCGGCAACTGGCTCGATCAATCGGCCAACGTCTCCAAAAAACGCGGTGCCAAGTTGAGCTGGTCGCGCAGCTTGCTCGATGGCCGGGCACGCCTGTTGCTGGGGCTGGACTGGAATCGCGACGAAACGCGGCAAAGCTGGTTGCGCAGCGGCCTGGACTGGGTGCCGCTGTCTCGCTACAGCGCCATCGCGCCACTCGTACAGGGCGGATACTGGCTGAGCGACAACCTGATGCTGAGTGCCGGGCTGCGTCATGAGCGTGGCCAGTTGCAGGTGGACAGTTACACTACGCTGCCGCAGTACCAAGGCGGCCAATTCGTGCAAGGCGGCACCCGCAAGAGCCGTGAAACCCTGCCCAATATCGGGCTGGTCTGGGAAGTGGCACCTTCGCTCAAGCTCTACGCCTCCTACAGCGAAGGCTATACCGTGGCCGACATTGGCCGCGTGCTGCGTGCCATCAACACCCCCGGACAAAGTGTGGAAACGCTGGTGGACATCACCCCGGTGATTTCCGACAACCGTGAAATTGGCCTCGACTATGACGGCGAGCATTGGCTCGCACATCTGGCCCTGTACCAATCCCATTCCGATCTTGGCTCGCGTCTTGCCTTCGACACACTCACCCAGACCTACAACGTGGTGCGGGAAAAAACCGCCATCGAAGGCGTGGAAGCCAGCCTCGCCTATCGCTTTACCCCGACAAGCAAAGTCGGCCTGTTGCTGGCGGCTAGCCGTGGCCGCTACGACAGCGACGGCGACAACCGGGTGGACAGCGACTTGCCCGGCATCAACATCAGCCCCGATCGGCTTGGCCTGTATTGGGAGCAACAATGGCAGGAGAACTTCAGTACCCGTCTGCAAGCCAATCATGCCCACAGTCGCCGCTTCGACTTGCAAGGCGTCGAAGTGGCGCGCTTCCATGGCTACACCCTGCTGGATGCCAATGCCCGCTTCAAGCTCGGCGGCGGGGATTTCAGCATCGGTATCGAAAACCTCCTGAACCGCCAGTACGTCACCTACTACTCGCAAAGCACGCCGCGCAACGATACCTATACCGCCGGCCGCGGCCGCACGCTGGTGCTGGGCTGGAGCCAGCGCTTCTGATGTCCAAAACTGCCCCACACCAGTCGCTGCGCCGCTGGCTGACCCGGTTGCACCTGTGGACCGGACTGTCGGTGGGGCTGCTATTCGCCCTGTTGGGGCTGACAGGCGCGATTCTGGTATTTCAGGAGCCGCTGCTGCGCTGGCAATATCCGATGCTTGCCGGACACACGCCACACGCTTCCGCCGATGTATTGGAGGCGATTGTGCGCAGTCCGTCCGGCTCGCAGCTGCGCAGCCTGAACCTGCCCAGTGCCGAGATGCCGGTCTGGCAAGGCTTCGGGCAGGATGGCACGCGCGCCTATTTCGCCCCGGAAAACGGCGATTTGCTGCTTGTGCGCTATCCACACAAGGACGTGCTGCTGTTTCTGCGCGAGTTCCATACCGATCTTCTGGCCGGCGAGACCGGCCACCAGATACTGGGTGCGCTGACTTGGATCATTCTGTTCTTGATCATCAGCGGCCTTTATCTGTGGTGGCCCAAGTGGGGGAAAATTCGTTCCCAACTGCGCTGGCACATGAGTCCCGCTGCACTGCGCTGGATCAGCTGGCATCGCAGCCTCGGCACGCTGGCCTTGCCGGTGCTGCTGCTGTTTGCCGTGACCGGCCTCAGCTTCGTGTATTCGGACCTGTTCCGCAACGCCCTTGGCAGCCTTTTCGGCGACAGCCCTGCTGCGCCTCCGGCCAAGGTGGCAATCAGCGACGCCGCCCCTGATTGGTCAGCCATCCTGGCACAGGCTCAAAAGCAGATGCCCGATGCCCGGCTACGCCGCATCAGCATGCCCAAGCCTGGCGAGAATCGTATCGAACTGCGTCTGCGCGGCAATGGCGAATGGCATCCCAATGGTCGCAGCCGCCTGCAACTTGACCGCTCCGGCCAGCACGTCCTCTGGCATTACGATGCCCGCATACAAGCACTCGGCCCACGCATTCAAGCCACCTTCTATCCCCTGCATGCCGGGCAGGTCGGTGGGTTGCCGGGTCGTATTTTCACCGTGATTGCCGGGCTGAGCGCGCCATTCCTGTTTATTGTCGGCCTGCTTTCCTGGCTGCATCGACGCGCCCGAATCCGCTCCGGATAAACCGGCTCCAACCATCGCACTGCCGAGAGGCACGCCTGAGGCGCGAGTGACTTCAACGCCAAGTTCAGCCAGAATGACGCGTCCTGTCTTGCTTCCTGCTCATGCACATCGGCCCGTACCCGATCGCAACCCCGGTCATCCTCGCGCCGATGGCGGGCGTGACCGACAAGCCGTTCCGGCAGTTGTGCAAACGCATGGGTGCCGGGCTTGCGGTATCGGAAATGACCATCAGCGATCCACGCTTCTGGCACACAGCCAAATCCCGTCATCGCATGGATCACGCCGGCGAGCCAGCCCCCATCAGCGTGCAGATTGCCGGCACTGACCCGGCCCAACTGGCCGAAGCCGCCCGCTACAACGTCGCTCACGGGGCGCAGATCATCGACATCAACATGGGCTGCCCAGCCAAGAAGGTGTGCAATGTCTGGGCCGGCTCGGCGCTGATGCGCGATGAGGCGCTGGTAGCGCGGATTCTGGCGGCCGTGGTGGGGGCGGTGGAAGTGCCGGTGACGCTGAAAATCCGCACTGGCTGGGATGCAGCCAACCGCAATGCACCACGCATCGCCCGGATTGCCGAAGAATCGGGCATTCAAGCGCTGACCGTGCATGGCCGTACCCGCGACCAGCACTACAACGGCCAGGCCGAGCACGAAACGGTCGCGGCCATCAAGGCCGTCAGCGGCATCCCGGTAATTGCCAACGGCGACATCGACAGCCCGGAAAAAGCCCGTCAAGTGCTGGATGCCACTGGCTGCGATGCAGTGATGATCGGGCGCGCCGCACAGGGACGGCCCTGGATCTTCCGCGAAATCGCCCACTATCTGGCGCATGGCGAGCACCTCGGTGCCCCGACGCTGGCGGAAGTGCGCACCGTGCTGTTGCAGCATCTGGATGCGCTGCATGATTTTTACGGCGAGGAAATGGGCGTGCGCATCGCGCGCAAGCACCTGGGCTGGTACGCCCGGGATCGCCCGGAAAACGCTGCCTTCCGCCACGTGGTGAATCAGGCACAGGATGCCGCCAGCCAGCGCCGCCTGACCGCGGATTATTTCGACAGACTGTCTTTGAACGCGTAGATCCGGCGTCGGAAACGCCACTCACATACTGCGCAAGTGCGGCCTGGATTTGCCCCCCCCTTTGGAGGCAGGCGGGCGCCGCCAGTAGCAAATCAATAGCCAACCGGTCAGCATGCCACCCAAGTGGGCAAAATGCGCTACTCCCGGCATAGTGCCGCTGACCCCGGCAAACAACGCAAAAATGCCGAACAGGGCAGCCGCAACCCGGGCCGGAATCATGGCAGGGATAGGGAAAACCATCACTTTTTGACGCGGGAAAATCATCGCATAGCCAAGCACCAGTCCCAGCACCCCGCCCGAAGCACCGATGGCCCGGGTCGCGCCCTTTGCCAGCCAGTAGTCAACCGCCAAGTGACACAGCCCGGCCCCGATGATGCACAGCAGGTAATACCAGGTAAATCGCTTGCTGCCCCAGACCTGTTCCAGCGGCGCACCAAACATGAACAACACCAGCATGTTGAAGAACAAGTGAAAGAACCCGCCATGCAGAAAGCCATACGTCAGCAGCTGCCACGGCCTGAAGGAGTAATCGTAAAAACGGCCTTGCAAGGGCCATAGCTCGAATACGTACATTCCCGACTTGAACAGAAGTTGCAAGCCGAAAGTGGCAACGGTGATGATAAGCAGCGCTTTGGTTGCAGGCGGCAGGCGGGGGAACATGGCGTCTCCAGATGTTGCGGCATAGTAACGGAATTTTTACGATTTCAGCAAAACAATCGGCACACTACGCACACCCCGTGCCCAAGTCCTGCCCAGCTCCCGGACTCACGCTCCCCACAACATTTCATCAAGCGTCGCTCTCACCATCCGCGCCGATTGGACACGGCCATCGCGCAACATCACCCCTTCGGCACGCAAGCGACGCAGCTGCTCATCGAACAAGGGCGTTCCCGGCGGGAAAGCGATATGGCCACTGCTGCGCAAAACCCGATGCCATGGCAGATCCACCTCTTCCGAATCCGCCAGTATCCGCGCCACCTGACGTGCCCGCCCCGCAAATCCGGCACGTCTTGCCACCTCGCCATAGCCCATTACCCGCCCTGCTGGAATGGCTCTGACCACCTCGACAACGCGCGCCTGCATCTGTCCGTCCATGCGCATGATGGCTTCAAAACCAGCCCGAAAATGCCGTGATGGCCGCCCAGACACCGCCAGAAAGCCCGCCGCCAAATACCGCAACCGCCGTCCAGCCAAGCCCCCAGGCCAGCAACAGCAAGCGCCCATCCCGCTCCAGAAGCGCCAGCGCCACCAACAACAGGAGCATGGCAAACAGGACATTGGTGAAAGGAATCGGCAATGCCAGCAGAAGGCCGAGCAGTACCAGCAAAAGCCCCGTGAACATCCCCGCCAACGGATGCTCGATCAGACTCGGCCAGCGCGGTCGAACCCAGCGCTCGATGCGCTCAAGCCAGCCGGCGAAGCGCGCTTCGAAGCGAATCAACAACCGCCGATGCGGACCGCGTCGCGCAATGAAGCCCGGCAGACTCACCCGCGGCCGCCAGCACAAAAGCTGCAATCCCAGCAAAATCACCACCGGCGCACCGATCACCGCCGCCACGCCGGGAAAAACAGCCGCGGGAATCGCCATGAACAGCAGCACGCCAAAACTGCGCGAGCCCAGCCCATCCAGCAAACGTCCGAGTGCCAGCACCTCGTCCGGATCCCCCGCGGTCAACGCGTCCAGCAAGGTACGAGTGCGGATATCGTGCGACTCAATCATCATGCTCGCCGGGTTTCTCCTGACGCTGCAGCAACAGCTTGTCAATGCGCGGCCCGTCCAGATCGACCACTTCTATGCGCCAGCCATCCCAATCAAGATATTCGCCCACATGCGGGATCTGCCCGAAGCATGCAATCAACATGCCGGCAGCCGTGTGGTAATCATGGCTATCCTCCTCCGGCAATCGGGTACTGCCCAGCAGCTCACGCAGATCATCCACCGGCAGGCTGCCATCCACCAGCAAGCTGCCATCCGCACGCGTCACCACCGGCGAAGCATACTCAAGCCCTTCATTGCCAGTCTGCAAACGCCCCACCACGGCACTCAGCACGTCATTGGCCGTCACCACTCCACTGATATCGCCGTACTCGTCCACCACCAAGGCCAGCGACTGCGCTTCCTCGCGGAAAATCTCCAGCAGCTTCATCGCTTGAGTGGACTCGGAGACGAACACCGCAGGCCGCAACTGCTGGAACAACTGCGGTGCCGCCTCCAGACGCAACCCGGAAAGCAAGGCCTTGACCTCCAGCACACCCAGCACGTTCTGATCATTGCCCGAATACACCGGATAGCGCGAAAACGGCGTCTCGCGCATCGTTTCAAGGTTCTCCTCCAGGCTGGATTCGGCATCCAGCCAGGCAATCCGGGTGCGCGGCGTCATCAGGCTTTCGGCACTGCGATCGCCCAAGCGCATGACCCGATTCATCATGTTGCGCTCGTCCTCGTCAATCAGCCCCTGCTCATGGCTTTCGCTGACCAGAAGACGGATTTCCTCCTCGGTGATATGGCTGCCTGCCGCATCGCGGATACCAAGCAAACGCAACACCGCCCGGTTGATGGCACCGAGCCCCAGCACCACCGGCTTTGCCAATCGCGCCAGCGCATCCAGCGGAATCGCCACCACGCTGGCAATCCGCTCGGCATGCGAGATAGCCAGCCGCTTGGGCACCAGCTCGCCGAAAATCACCTGGCCGGCCGTGATGAGGGTCACCGCCGTACCGATGCCCACCCCACGCGCATATTCTTCTATCGAAGGCCACAGAACACTCAGTCCCTGGGCAATGTAGAGACCGATCGCCTCACCGCCGAACACACCGGTCAGGATGCCGATCAAGGTGATGCCCACCTGCACGGTGGACAACAGGTTATCCGGCTGCTCGGCCAACGCCAGCGCCTTGGCCGCACCTCGCGAATGGACCGCCATCTGCCGCAGGCGTGTCTTGCGCGAAGTGACCAAGGCCATTTCCGACATGGCAAAAAAGCCGTTCAGAAGAATCAGTGCCGCGACAATGGCCAGCTCAAGCATGGTTCAAACCCTTGAGCATGAAAGGGGCAGGCGTATTTCGAGTGTCAGATTCCATGGCAGTAAGCATCAAAGCAGGCAAAATCATAGCAGCCCGCCACTTGCCGCGCCGCGACTTGCCCCCCCCCCCCCCGCACCCGCGCTCTCATTCCGAATCGCCCCGCTGCGTTCCGCCCGACTGCCGGCAACCCTCCAGGCCAGATGCGCATCATCACGACAAGTCATTGATTTTGAAAAGACCGACTCTCGCACCGAAATTTTTTTGCAAAATTTTTCACAAAAAGCTTGCAATGCCGGAAAACTCCTGTAATATAACCATTCTTCGCGGAGCGGTAGTTCAGATGGTTAGAATGCTGGCCTGTCACGCCGGAGGTCGCGGGTTCGAGCCCCGTCCGCTCCGCCACTATACAAAACCCCGGGCAACCGGGGTTTTTTCTTGCCCAAAACAAGCACCTTCAAATAATGCGCGCCACCTACTCCCCGCCGCGCAGTCTTTTTCACACCCCGAATACGCCAAACCCCGGCAAAAGCCGGGGTTTGCTGGCAGCACACCGAGCTCGGAGAGACCGGTGTTTGCATTGATCGCGCTATCAGGCGGCCTTCTTGGCGACAGTTTTCTTGCCGGCCTTCTTGGCGACCGCCGTTGCAGCACTGCCGCTGGCCTTGGTAATGGCCTTCGGACGGGCATTGCCGTAGCTGCTGTTGTAACGCTTGCCCTTGGCGGTTTTGCGATCGCCCTTACCCATGGTGTGTCTCCTGATGACGAAAATGAAAGTAGTCCCGCCAAACGCAGGACAGGATGGTCAAACAAATAGCCTATCACAAGGCGGAACGGGAATGGAGACGACCTGCTCGGCATATCCCCTCCTTTCCTTCGGTCACCGCTCTCCTCAGCGCTCCGCCAGCAGGGCAAGCAACTCGGAGCGATGCGTCAGGCGCATGTTCAGCCAATGGGCAAACCCCAGCATCGCGCCTCCCGATACCATCATCGCCGTGTGCAGCCAAAGCTCAAGCCCTTCATGCCCGTGCAACGGGCCGAAACTTGCAAACCAGAGCAGGGCAAGCGCCGGCAGCAGCCAACGCCAGGCACGATAAACGCGGTGTCGTCGCCAGCCCAGGTACAGCGTGACCAAGGCCAACAGGCTCGCCCCCACAACGATCACCTGATCGATGTCCAGCCAGCCCTGCATCCCCAGCCCAAGGGTTGGTAGCAGAACCACCAAAATCGGCAGCAATGCGCAATGCAAGGCGCACAAGGCCGCGGCAAACAGACCGACCCGGTCGGCGCGCCGCAATGGGGAGCTGGGCGTTGGCATGGCAGAACCTCTAGGCATCCTTTTTAAAACAATATAACATTTGCATCGCTTCAACCCGTAACTTTACCGCAAAAACATGTCTCACACTGCATCTTTTTCTCGTCATCCTCTTTGCTATGCACTGCTTCTGGCACTTGCCGCCCCCACTCTTGCACAAGCACAGCAGCAGACGGCTCACGATACGCACCGCAGCCCGGCACACGATGTGCTGGACAAGGTCATCGTGACCGCTACCCCCCTGCATCAGACCGCCGACCAGTTGGTGCGCCCAGTCGAAGTGCTGGCCGGTGAGCGACTGGACGAGCTGAAGGCCGCAACACTCGGCAGCAGTCTCGATCGCCTGCCCGGTATCCAGAGCTCCTATTTCGGTCCCGGCGTTGGTCGCCCGATCATCCGCGGGATGGATGGTGCACGCGTGCAAGTACTGAGCGATGGTACCGGCACCGGTGATGTTTCCACCGTGAGCATCGACCATGCCGTCAGTATCGAGCCATTTCTGGCCGACCGCATCGAAGTACTGAAAGGCCCGGCCAGCCTGCTGTACGGCAGCGGCGCGATCGGCGGAGCCGTGAACGTGGTGGATGGCCGCAGCCCCGATCAGCTGCCGCAGACGCCGTTCGGCGGTCGTGCCGAGGTGCGTGCCGGCAGCGGAAACGATGAACGCACCGGCATGTTTCGACTGGATGGCAGCACCGCAACCGAAGGCCGTGGCTGGGTTTTTCATGCCGATGGCCTGCTTCGCGATACGGGCGACATCAAGATTCCCGGCAATGCCGTCAGCGCCGCCCATCTTGCCGAAACCGGCGAAGCGGCCGATCCCGACGCCGAAGGCACGCTGCCCAACAGCGCCACCCGAACCGTCAGTGGCGGGCTTGGCGTGACCTATGTCGGCGAACGCGGACACCTCGGTCTGGCTGCCAGTCTCTACAACACCCGCTACGGAGTCCCCGGCCATAGCCATGCCGATCACAGCCACGGCACCACCGATACGCATGACGAAGATCATGCGGTCACCATTCGTCTGGATCAACGTCGCCACGAACTGCATGGCGGATTGAACGATCTGGGCATTTTCGAGACCTTGCGTTTCAAGTACGCCCATACCGATTACACCCACACCGAGCACGAAGGCGATGAAATCGGCACGGTGTTCAACAACCAGAGCCATGAAGCACGTCTGGAGCTGGTGCACACGCCGGTTTTCGGTTGGCAAGGCGGTTTTGGCTTGCAAGCCCAGCGCCGCGATTTCGACGCCGTGGGCGAAGAGGCCTTCGTCCCGGAAAATCGCACTCGCGCACTTGGCCTGTTCTGGCTCGGACAGCGCGACTTTGGCTCGCTGCGTGCCGAGCTCGGCTTGCGTCATGATCGCAGCGACATCGAAGCGACCCCGATCACGCTGCTGCCTCGCCGGCAGAACACGCGCGATTTCCGCACCACCCATGTCTCCGCTGCACTGCGCTGGCATGTCAATGATGACCTCAGCCTGCAACTGGGACTTGACCGCGCCCAGCGTGCACCCAGTGCCGAGGAGCTGTACTCCAACGGCTTCCATGCTGCCACCGGCATGATCGAAGTCGGCAACGATCAGCTTCGCCGCGAAACCTCCAACCGCATCGAACTCGGAGCCCGCTGGCGCAGCGAGCGCATCAAGGTGCAAGCTTCGGCGTTCTACGCCGATTACAAGGACTACATTTATCAGAGCTATCTCAACCTGACTGCCACCCGCATCCTGCGCGACTACGGCACTCCGGTGCTGCTCTGGGCTCAGGACGATGCTCGCCTGCACGGCTTCGAGCTGGAATCGACTTTCACCCTGATCGACAACGCCCATGGCCATTTCGATCTGCGCCTGTATGGCGATACTGTGCGTGCGCGCTTGCGCGGCAGCGATACCCATGAGCTGCGCGTGCGCATCCTGCACGGCGACCATACCCACAACTACCGTGCCTGGCTGGTGGAAGGCGGCAATCTGCCGCGCATCGCGCCGACCCGCGCCGGTGCCGAGTTGCGCTGGGAAGCCCCGTCCTGGCGAGCCGCACTCGGTGCCACCCGCATGTTCAGCCAGGATCACGTCGCCCGCAACGAGAGTGCAACGCCCGGCTATACCTGGGTCAATGCCCATCTTGCCTGGCATGGTGATAGCGCCAGTGGCCGTGGCTGGGAGATCTTCATTGATGGCCAGAACCTGCTCGACAAGGAGGCTCGCCTGCATACATCCTTCCTGAAGGATCTGGCGCCTCTGCCCGGTCGCAGTGTGAGCGCCGGCGTGCGTTTCTACTTCTGAGCCTGCCTGCTCCACCGGTGACGAAGAAAGCCAAGCGCTCTGCTTGGCTTTCTTTTTGCAGCAACCGTGAATGATTTCGCGTCGGCAACAATGGCTTAACCTGTTTTCGACAATCCTGCCAAACCGTGCATCGACGGCGCTGGCCGTGTATCATTGCCATCTTTCCATCCGCATAAAGGGATAAATCCGAATGTCCAGCTACCTGTTCACCTCCGAATCGGTCTCCGAAGGCCATCCGGACAAAATCGCCGACCAAGTCTCCGACGCCGTGCTCGACGCCATCCTGGCGCAGGACAAGCGTGCCCGCGTGGCCTGCGAAACGCTGGTCAAGACCGGCGCGGCCATCGTCGCCGGCGAAGTCACCACCGAGGCCTGGGTGGATATCGAAGCCCTCGCACGCAACGTCATCAACGGCATTGGCTACGACAATTCCGATGTCGGCTTCGACGGCCACACCTGCGCCATCATCAACATGCTCGGCAAGCAGTCCCCGGACATTGCCGCCGGCGTTGACGGCACCGAAAAGAAAGCCAAGAAGCCCGAAGAAATGGGCGCAGGCGATCAGGGCCTGATGTTCGGCTATGCCTGCAACGAGGCGCCCGAATACATGCCCGCACCGATCTACTACAGCCACCGGCTGGTCGAGCAGCAGGCCAAGCTGCGCAAGAACGGCAAGCTCAAGTGGCTGCGCCCGGACGCCAAGAGCCAGGTCACCCTGCGCTACAACGAGGACGGCCACACCATCGAAGGCATCGACGCGGTGGTGCTCTCCACCCAGCACGATCCGGGCATCAAGCAAAAAGACCTGATCGAAGCGGTGCGCGAGGAAATCATCAAGCCGGTGCTGCCGAAAAAATGGTTCGACTCGCTGCCCAAGAACAAGGTACACATCAACCCGACCGGCATCTTCGTGATCGGCGGCCCGGTCGGCGACTGCGGCCTCACCGGACGCAAGATCATCGTCGATACCTATGGCGGCATGGCACGCCACGGCGGCGGTGCCTTCTCCGGCAAGGATCCGTCCAAGGTCGATCGCTCGGCGGCCTACGCCGCACGCTACGTGGCCAAGAACATCGTCGCCGCCGGCCTTGCCGACAAGTGCGAAGTGCAGGTGAGCTATGCCATCGGCGTGGCCGAACCCACCAGCATCTCGGTAACCACCTTCGGCACCGGCAAGGTCCCGGATGAGCAGATCGAAAAGCTGATCCGCGCCAACTTCGATCTGCGCCCCTACGGCATCATCAAGATGCTCGACCTCATCCACCCGATCTACCAGCAAACCGCCGCCTACGGCCACTTTGGCCGCAAGCCGAAGGAAATCACCTACGTCGATGGCAGCGGCAAGAAGCAGAAAGCCACCGCCTTCAGCTGGGAAAAGACCGACAAGGCCGAAGAACTGCGCAAGGCAGCCAAACTGAAGAAGTAATCCAGTTACTGTTGCCGCAAGCAAAAACCGCCATCGCAAGATGGCGGGTTTTCTTTGTCAGCACGCCGCATCGGAACATGGCACACCGCCCCATCGACCGGTGCGATGCCTACATCAGATTGTGCTCCAGTGCCTTCAGAACCGCTCGAGTGCGATCTCGCACGCCCAGCTTGGCCAGAATGCTGGAAACGTGATTCTTGATGGTCCCCTCCGCCACCCTCAGCGCGCCGGCAATTTCCTTGTTGGAAAATCCCCCCGCCATCAAACGCAAAATCTCCTGCTCCCGCTCAGTCAAAGGCTCCGGCTGTTGCAGACTCATGAAGCCGTTGTCAAGCTGACCGAGCTCCGAACGCAACCGCTCGGTCACTGCTGGCTGCATCAGCGAGCCTCCCTCGGCCACGCTCTTGATCGCCCCCACCAGCACATCCAACGACACATCCTTGAGCAAATAACCGCGTGCACCGACGCGAATACCCGCCAACACCAGCTCGTCATCGTCGAACGTGGTAAGAATGATGGTAGGCGGCAGCTGCCCCACCGCACCGAGCTGACGCAAAGCCTCCAGCCCCGACATGACTGGCATGCGCATGTCCATCAGCACCACATCCGGTGCCAAGGCCGGGATTTTCTCCACCGCCTGCGCACCATCGGCCGCCTCACCGATCACTTCAATTTCCGCGGCAAGCCCGAGCAGGGCACGTACCCCTTGACGCACCAGCATCTGGTCGTCGACAAGAAACACCCGAATCGGCGGCTGGCTCATGAGCTGGCTCCATGTGAAGACGGCATATCATCACAAGCCTGCACTGCCAACGGCAAATCAATGTTCAAGCAAAAGCCCTGCCCCGGCACGCTCCGAATCGCCAGTCGGCCTTGATACTCCCTCAGTCGCTCGTCCAATCCTCGCAGACCGTTGCCAGGCTGCAATCTGGCACTGCCCACACCATCATCATGCGCCTCCAAATGCAGCAGCGGCCCGTCCTGCCATAGACGAATGTCCAACCGCGTCGCCCGCGCATGTCGCACCGTATTGGTAATGACCTCCTGCACGGCACGCAGCAGAACATGCGCCCGCCCCGCATCCATCACCTGCAAGGCATCCGGAATCTGCATATGCACATCCAGCCCCGGCACATTCTCGGCCAAAGGCTTCAACGCATCGGTGATGGACAGTGTCGTGGCGGCCTCACGCATCTGGCTGACAGCCTCGCGCACATCGGTCAACAGCAGCTTTGCCAGTGTATGCGCCTGTCGAACATGGATTTCCGCCTCACCACTGACAAGATGGCTGGCCACTTCCAGATTCAGGCTCAGCGCGGTCAGATGATGCCCCAGCAAATCATGCAGTTCGCGGGAAATCCGGGTGCGCTCGTTGAGCCGCACACTCTCGGCCAGCAAGGCTCGCGTGGCATGCAGCTCGGCATTCAAACGCCGCTGCTCGTCACGCGCATCGGACTGCTGCTTGGCCACCAGCCCGGTCACGAAACTGAATGCACTGAATCCGGCATACACCATGGATTGCAGGATGGCGCTCAACCAATCCGCCCCCTGCCCCCAGACGAACAACGGCGCCATGCCCGCCTGACTCACGGCCAGCAACAAAATTCCCAATGACAGCGGCAAATACCAAGGCAGCACGGTTGCCACCACCACCATCAGAATGCTGCCAAGCGCGCTGCCGCTGAAATGGCTGACAGCTGCTGCACACACCAGAAGCAAGGCAAGCACCACGCCATTCAGAGTGCGGCGCTGCACCATCCGCGCATGTGGAAGCGGAAGCCACAGATACAGCACGCCGTACGCAAGATAGGCCAGCCAGCCATGACCGGCCAGCATCGGCGGTGGCACCCCCGCCCCGGCACGGATGCCGACCAGGGTCGCGAACAACAACGGAACGCCCACCACCATCCATGTGAAAAGCCCGGCCAAACGCAGCAATCGGGTATGCGAAAGATGAGCAAACATGCCGGCATGTTAGCGCGCTGTCAGGGTCCGCTACTGCCACCCCAGGACAGGATGAACAAGTCCCCTCCTGCATCCACGTGCAAACGCCCGCCCCGTGCAATAATGGCTCCGCTGCCATCGAGGCACGGTGCGTTTTTTCCGAACGGAGTCACAAATGCCGATCGTCATCCGCGATGTCCAAGAAAGCGATCTGGACGCCGTCCTTGCCCTCAACAACGCCGCTGGCCCCGGCATCTGGCCCATTTCCGCCGCTCGCATGCATCACCTGTTCGAGCATGCCGAATATTTCCGCGTGGTCGAGCGTGAAGACCATCTGGCCGGCTTCCTCATCGCCTTCGGCTCGGACAGCGGCCACGATAGCCCCAATTTCCGCTGGTTTGCCGAACGTTACCCCGCCTTCCTGTATATCGACCGGATTGTCATCGCCAGCCGCCGTCGCAGTGGCGGGGTTGGCCGCACCCTGTATGCCGATGTGCAGAGCTATGCCGAAGCCCATTACCCTGAGCTGTGCTGCGAGGTGTTCATGCAGACCGGCACCGATCCGGCCCTGCTTTTTCACGGCAGCGTCGGCTTCACCGAAATCGGCCAGGCACCGCAGGCTGACGGCACGCGCGCATCCATGCAAGTCAAACATTTGCGCAGCCACGACTGGATTCGTCAAACTTATGGCAATACCCTGCCTGACGTTCCATGGCTGCTTGCCCCGCGCACAGCGGCGGAACGCCCAAGATCCACTGGAGTTTCACCGTGAATTTGCCCAATTACGAAGCGGCCGGCGATCTCAAGATTGGCCAGGTCGGCATCGCCAATCTGCGCATCCGCACCCTGGATATCCCCGCACTGGCCAACGAAATGCGCCAACGGGTTGCCCGCGCCCCCAAGCTGTTTGCCCGTGCACCCGTTATCATCGACTTCGGCGGCTTGCCGCGTCTGCCTGACGCTGCCGAAGCCACCCGGCTGATCGATGCCCTGCGCGAGACCGGTGTTCTGCCAGTGGGACTTGCCTGGGGCAGCAGTGAAAACGATGCACTCGCCGTCAAACTCGGGCTGCCGCTGCTTGCCAAGTTTCGCGCCGACTACGAGCGCAGCGAATCCGCTCATACCCCACCGCCGCCGCAACAACCTGCTGCCGCTCCCAGTACAACCAGCGAACCCGGACTGATGCACACAAGTGCCGTGCGTTCCGGCCAGCAGCTGTATGCCGAGCAACGTGACCTGACCGTGGTCGGTACCGTCGGTGCCGGCGCCGAAGTCATTTCCGATGGCTCGATCCATGTCTATGGCAGCCTGCGTGGGCGAGCATTGGCCGGTGCGCGTGGCATGGAGAATGCACGCATCTTCTGCCAGGCCTTCCATGCAGAACTGGTTGCCATTGCCGGCCACTACAAGGTCGCCGATGATGTCCCCCGGCAATTGCATGGCCGTCCTGTGCAAATCTGGCTGGAAGCTGGCGAGCTGAAACTGCAACTGATTGAATGAGTGCCCGCGCTCATCCTCCCTTTTTGATCCTTCAGGAGAACACCCTTGGCTGAAATCATCGTAGTTACCTCCGGCAAAGGCGGCGTTGGCAAAACCACCACCAGCGCCAGCATTGCCACCGGCCTTGCCAAGCGCGGCAAGAAAGTGGCTGTCATCGACTTCGACGTCGGCCTGCGCAATCTCGACCTCATTATGGGCTGCGAACGCCGCGTGGTGTACGACTTCGTGAACGTGGTCAACGGCGAAGCCTCGCTGAAGCAAGCGCTCATCAAGGACAAGCGATTCGAGAATCTCTACGTCCTTGCCGCTTCGCAAACCCGCGACAAGGATGCACTGACGCAGGAAGGCGTGGAGAAAGTGCTCAAGGATCTGGAAAAAGATCATTTCGACGTCATCATCTGCGACTCGCCAGCCGGCATTGAAAAAGGCGCCTTCCTCGCCATGTACTTCGCCGACAAGGCAATCGTGGTGGTCAACCCGGAAGTTTCTTCGGTACGCGACTCCGACCGCATCCTGGGTCTGCTCGCCTCCAAAACCCGCAAGGCCGAGAAAGATCTCGAACTGCCTGCCTTCCTGCTGCTGACCCGTTACAGCCCGGCACGCGTGGAAAAGGGTGAAATGCTCTCGGTGAAGGACGTGGAAGAGGTGCTCGGCCTCAAGGCCATTGGCGTGATTCCCGAATCCCCGGCCGTACTCAACGCCTCCAACAAGGGCGAGCCGGTGATTCTGGAGACCGAGACCGATGCTGCCGGTGCCTACGAAGATGCCGTTGCCCGCATTCTGGGCGAAGATCGCCCAATGCGTTTTCTGAATGCCGAGAAGAAGGGCTTTTTCAGCAAGATTTTCGGAGGCTGATGTGGGCGTTTTCGACTTTCTCAAGCCGCGCAAGGAAACGGCCAACACGGCCAAGAACCGCCTGCAAGTCATCATTGCCGAGCAACGCAGCCAGGCGGGGGCACCGGACTACATCCCGCGTATGCGCCAAGAGATCCTTGAAGTCATCCGGCGCTATGTCCACGTCCCGGAAAACGCCATCAAGGTTTCCAAGGAAAAGCACGGCGACTACGACGTGCTGGACATTTCCATCGAGCTGCCGGAAAACCCTGCCTGACCTTGCCAAACCGGCTCCAAGGAGCCGGTTCACTCATCTCCCAGCATGATGGATGTCGTCCGCCTTCGCGATATCGAGTTCAGCGATGCCGCCGCACTGCTGGCTCGCTACGGCCTGCACCTGCACCTGGTCGAAGATGATGTCCCCATCCCCGGCAGCTACTGGGGCGAGAGCGAGGCGGGCATCATCGGCCACGATGTTTATGTGCGTCGCGACACGCCGGTACATTCCATGCTGCACGAAGCCGGCCATCTCATCGTCCTGCCTGCCGAGAAGCGCGCGAAGGTGCATACCGATGCCACCGACTCGATCGAAGAAGAAAATGCCGTCTGCGTCTTGCAGGCCCTGATGGCCGATGCCTTGCCCGGCATGGGCTACGACCGCCTCTTGGCCGACATGGACACCTGGGGCTACAGCTTTCGCCTCGGCAGCGCCCGTGCCTATGTCGAGCAGGATGCCGAAGACGCTTGGCAATGGCTGATGCAGCATGGCCTGCTGGATGCCGATCGTCGGCTCAGCTTCCCTGCCTGACTCGACTTACATTGCCTCGATATCGCCCAGGGCACGGAGCAAGCGGCGCGCCCGCTTGTCCGGGCGACTCTCCGGCGGGCGGTAACCGGCACGTGCCGCCGCCGAGGCCGCCCGCGCCGCCTCGCGTGCCTTGATTGAATCCTCGCTCTCGCAATAAAGCCCGCGTGCCACCGGGGCCGGGCCGCGCTGATCCGACAGCGCCAGCACTTCGACGACAAAAACCTCATCCCCCCGGCTGATGCGCAAGCACTCGCCCGGCCGAAGCAAGCGCGACGGCTTGGCACGCTGGCCGGCCACTTCCACCCGGCCATTGTCGATGGCCTGCTTGGCAAGGCTGCGGGTCTTGAAAAACCGCGCCGCCCACAGCCAGATATCGAGCCGCAGCGCGGCGGCATTGGCGTTTTCCATTTCCACCTCCACAAACGACAATGGCCGCACGAGGCGGCCATTGTTGCGCACGGTTGCCGAAGAATTACTCGGCCGCCGCCGCTGCCTTGGCTTCTGCCTTAGCCTTGGCCACGGCCGCCAGATCTTCGCGGATGCGGGCAGCCTTGCCTTCCAGACCACGCAGGTAGTACAGCTTGCCGGCGCGCACGGCACCGCGGCGCTTCACCGTCACCGATTCAATCGCGGCGCTGTGGCTCTGGAACACGCGCTCGACGCCATAACCGTGGGA
>JBHADJ010000041.1:0-12691 GCA_041855065.1 Lysobacter sp. | reverse complement strand
CATCAGGGTGTAGAGCATGCGCATGGTGGTGGTTTTGCCGGCGCCGTTGGGGCCGAGCAGGCCGGTGATTTCGCCATCGCGGGCGGTGAAGCTGACATCGTTCACCGCCACCACGGGCTGGGCGGCCTTGCCCTTGCCGGGGAAGGATTTGTACAGGTTTTCGGCAACAATCATGGATTCCACCCATTGAAAGAAGTGAACGGCGGCACCGCTGCAAGGTCTTGCAGGCAAGCGATGTCCAGCGCTGCCGGATCGGCATGGTCGAGGAACTGGGCAAACAGCTTCGGCATGCAGCCGGCTCCAATCACGTTGTGGCCCTGCCCGTTCAGCACCAGATGGCGGGCGTTGCCGAGGTGCTTCACCACTTCCTCGCCATAGCGCGGCGGTGTCACCGGATCGAACTGGCCGGAAATCGCCAGTACCGGCACCTTGCCCGTCAGCGGCGCATGGAAATCGGCCGGCAAGCGCTTGTGCGGCCAGACGCTGCACGCAGCGCCAAGATGCGTACTCATCTGCTGGCCCAGCACGGTGCCGGCATCATCGGCATTCGGAGCGAAACTGCCGGCATCCTCGCTGCACACCACCGAGAACTGCATCCCCATCGCCATCGTCTCGCCCATTTCCCGGGTGAGCATTTGCGCCAGCGCGGTCAGGTTTTCATAACGCCCCTGATGCGCCTCGTGAATCAGCGCAGGCAGCAAGGCGGCCGCCTGCGGCATGTAGGCATACATGCGCACCAGCCCGGCCACCTTGTCGGCATTGAGCCAGGTTTCGGTTTCGGCAAAGGTGTCGGCATCGCGGTAGCGCACCTTCACCGGGGCCGTGCGCAGGCGCTCCAGCAAGGCATCCAGTTGCGTGCGCGGATCGCCCAGCTTGTCGCGGCAATCCGGCAGCTTCTGACAGGCGGAAAACTGCAGTGCCAGCGCATCATCCAGATTGCGGGCAAAAATCCCGCCCAAGGGCATCGCCTTCGGCACCACCGAGTCGAGCACCACCGCGCGGGTATGCGCCGGATAGCGGGCGGCATAGTGCTGTGCCACCCGCGTGCCGTAGGAAATGCCGATGAGGTTGATCTTCTGCGCGCCAATCGCCTGACGCACGGTGTCCAGATCCTGCACCGCCTCCTGCGTGGTGTAGTAGCGCAAGTCGGCCTTCTCGCCGAGCGCCTTGGCGCAGGCACTTGCCTGCTGGGCGGTTTCTTCTGCCGTCAGTGTCTGCACCCCATCTTCGGCAGGCGTGGGACAGGCCAGCAGATGCGAGCTGCCGGTGCCGCGCTGATCAAGCAGCAACACATGGCGGCGCTTGCGCACGTCGGCAAATGCCGCGGCCACTTGCGGGAAGGTTTCGATGGCCGACTGCCCCGGCCCGCCTGCCAGCATGAACACCGGATCGGGCAAGGCCGCGCTTTCGTTGTCTGCCGGCAACCAGGCAAGCTTCAGCTCGATCTTGCGCCCCTCCGGCGCCTCCGGATTCTCCGCCACCTGCAAGGTGGTGCATTGCGCTTCCAGTGCCTGACTGCCCCTTGCGCCGGGCAAGGCACACGGAGTAAAGCGCAGACTGCCGAGCACATAGGTTTCATCGGCGCTTGCGTCCGGTGCATCGCCGCCCCCGCTGCAGGCCGCAAGCCCTAGGAGTGCCGACAGTGCCAGCGTCATCGGGATCGGTTTCATCGGGATTCTCCGCATTCGGGTTTCAAGCCTCATCTATAAAAATCCTCTCGATTGGTTCGCCAAACAGGCGGGCAATACGAAATGCCAGTGGCAGGGACGGGTCGTACTTGCCGGTTTCAAGCGCATTGACCGTCTGCCGGGAAACTTCCAGACGCTCGGCCAGCGCGGCCTGCGACCAGCCCATGCGCTCGCGCAACTCACGCAGACGGTTTTTCATCGGTAATACCTGTGCAACCCGCTGCGCACCAGCAGCCACGGCAACAACAATGCCAGCGCAGTCGCCAACAGCGCCCCGCCCGTGCTCAATGCCACAAGGCCAAGCTCCAGCAGCATCAGCAAACAGATCAGCATGCACAAACAACCGCAAACACCGGCCGTCAGTGCATGCAGTTCGATCTTGCGCTCCAGCTCATCGCACTCGCGCAGAAAAAGCAGATAAATCCAGATCAGCCAAAACGTCAGCACAAGCCCCAGCCACAACACGCTCCAGCGCTGCCAGAGCGGCCCGTCCTGTCCAAGCCGACCGTGGAGAAAGCCCAGCACGGGCGAAAGCAGCAACGGCCACAGCGACCTGCGGTAATAACGGCGCAGCGCAGGGCTCATTTCCAGGAGCAATCGCATCAGTGTCTCCCGGACGCGATGCAGGCGATTGCTTTCTGAGCAATACACATGACACACCACCAATGTCAAATAAACTTGACAAAGAGATTAAATATAAAAGCTCAACATGTCAACCTTGCTTTACACTTCCCCCACTCCTCCCACGGATGGAGGACAAAAAAACAGCCGGGCATTGCCCGGCTGTCTTATGCATGATGCCCGAGAGGCAAATCAATTTTCGTCCGTCTGCGCCGGAGGTGTCGGGGTGCTGTTGGCAGCATGCGCACGATATTCATCCTGAGTCAATTCGCCATCCTTGTCTGCATCTGCCGCATCGAAAATTTGCGTCAAATGCGGGTTCTGGGTTGCTTCCTGCTTGTTAATCGTCCCGTTCTTGTCCGTATCCAGCGCCTCCCAGCTGGTCGCTTGTTGCTGACCAGCATCGGCAGCGGCTTCCGGCGGCGGAGCCTCCTGTGCCATGGCAAAGGGCGCCATCAGCAACAAGGCAGAAGCGGCAAGGGCGGAGAATCGGAAATTGCGATTGTTCATGGAAAACCTCTCTGTTTTGCGGGGGAAAACGAAACCTCTTGTTCGAAGTCTCGCCGTGACTGCCGCAGCAGAGTGGGGTGCAGCAGCCACGACCGCACCTTGCCGCGCATTTGCTGAACGCAACGCAGGGCATAAACTTAACAAAATCATCAAGTTAACAAACGAGAGAGGCCTTCGTGCTTGCAATGATTCAAATATCGTTAAATATGATGCACTTTTAACCAAAACGAAACGAAACTGTGCAAAAGCATGCAAAAAATCAATATGAATTGAAAATAAATCGCGAAAAATAGAAACAGAACTTCTTGTCAACCGAAAGAAATTCGCGATCAACAGAGCCGCAATTCTGTCCCACCCCCAAGTGCCCCAGAACCCCCAATATCGTTCTGTACCGCCTCTCTCTTGTTCGGGATCCCCTGGGAAAACAGGGCACCGGGCGAGAATGCCCCTGGCTATTTCTGCTCGCGCATGACCTGCTTCATTCAACAAAAAACGGCGGATTGCTCCGCCGTTTTTCTCGCTTTGCTGCCCGGAAAGGCAGTCAGTGCTTGAGGTTCTTGCGCAAGCGCTCCAGCGCCTGCAATTGTGCGGTGACTTCGGCAAGGCGCTTTTGTGCCTCGGCGATTTCCATCGCTTCGCCACGGTTGGCGAGAATGCGCTCGGCTTCTTCCTTGGCTGCGCGCACGGCGGCCTCGTCGATGTCGGCTGCACGCACCACCACGTCTGCCAGCACGGTCACGAGGCTCGGCTGCACTTCCAGCATGCCACCGGAAATGGCGAAATCCAGCTGCTCGCCAGCCGAAGTGGTAACGACCACTTTGCCGGGCTTCAGGCGGGTAATCAGCGGGGCGTGCTTGGGGGCGATGCCGAGTTCGCCCATTTCGCCGGTGGCGACCACCAGGGTGGCTTCGCCGCTGTAGATTTCGGCTTCGGCACTGACGATTTCGCAACGGATGGTGCTTGCCATGACAGGACTCCTGAAAGCAGGACGCGGGTATCAAACCCGCGCCTGATGTATCAACCGGGTGGCTTAGGCAGCCAGTTTCTTGGCCTTTTCGATGGCCTCGTCGATGCCACCGACCATGTAGAACGCCTGTTCGGGGATGTCGTCGCATTCGCCATCGACGATCATCTTGAAGCCGCGGATGGTGTCCTTGAGCGAGACGTACTTGCCCGGCGAGCCGGTGAACACTTCCGCCACGTGGAACGGCTGGCTGAAGAAGCGTTCGATTTTACGGGCACGCGCCACGGCGAGCTTGTCTTCTTCGGAGAGCTCGTCCATGCCGAGGATGGCGATGATGTCCTTCAGCTCCTTGTACTTCTGCAAGGTGGCCTGCACGCGACGGGCGGTGTCGTAGTGCTCGTGGCCGATCACGTTCGGGTCGAGCTGGCGGCTGGTGGAGTCGAGCGGATCCACCGCCGGGTAGATGCCGAGCGAGGCGATCTGGCGGCTCAACACCACGGTGGCGTCCAAGTGGGCGAAGGTGGTGGCCGGCGAGGGGTCGGTCAAGTCGTCCGCGGGCACGTACACGGCCTGAATCGAGGTGATCGAGCCGGTCTTGGTCGAGGTGATGCGCTCTTGCAGCACGCCCATTTCTTCGGCCAGCGTCGGCTGGTAGCCCACGGCCGAGGGCATGCGGCCGAGCAGTGCCGACACTTCGGTACCGGCCAGGGTGTAGCGGTAGATGTTGTCGACGAAGAACAGCACGTCACGACCCTTGCCGGAGGCGTCCTTTTCGTCGCGGAAGTATTCGGCCATGGTGAGGCCGGTCAGGGCCACGCGCAGGCGGTTGCCCGGCGGCTCGTTCATCTGGCCGTACACCATCGCCACCTTCGATTCGGGCAGGTTATCCAGCTTGACCACGCCGGCATCCTGCATTTCGTGGTAGAAGTCGTTGCCTTCACGGGTACGTTCGCCCACACCGGCAAACACCGACAGACCGCTGTGCTGGGTGGCGATGTTGTTGATGAGTTCGAGCATGTTCACCGTCTTGCCGACGCCGGCGCCGCCGAACAGGCCGACCTTGCCGCCCTTGGCGAACGGGCACATCAGGTCGATCACCTTGATGCCGGTTTCCAGGAGCTCGTTGGTCGAAGCTTGTTCTTCATAGGTCGGCGCAGCGCGGTGGATTTCCCAGTGCTCGCGGGCATTGATCGGGCCGACTTCGTCGATCGGGTTGCCGAGCACGTCCATGATGCGGCCGAGGGTGGCTTCACCCACCGGCACGGCAATGGCGCGGCCGGTATTGTCGGCGACGAGGCCACGCTTCAGGCCGTCGGTGGAGCCGAGCGCAATCGCGCGCACCACGCCATCACCCAGCTGCTGCTGGACTTCCAGCGTGATTTCGGTGTTCTGCACCTTCAGCGCGTCGTACACCTTCGGCACGCTCTCGCGCGGGAATTCGACGTCGACGACGGCGCCGATGATCTGGACGATCTTGCCTTGGCTCATGGGAGTTTCCTCAGTCTTTTAGTCTGTTGGTGGCGTTTGCAGCAGCATCAAACGGCCGCTGCACCGCCGACGATTTCCGAAATTTCCTGCGTGATGGCGGCCTGACGGGCTTTGTTGTAAACCAGATTCAGGGTGCCAATCAGCTTGGTGGCATTGTCGCTGGCGGCCTTCATCGCCACCATGCGAGCGGCGTGCTCGGAGGCCACGTTCTCCATCACCGCCTGATACACCAGCGATTCGACATAGCGGGTCATCAGGTGCTCAAGCACGGTTTGCGCGTCCGGCTCGTACAGATAATCCCAGCTGTGCCGTGCCATTTGCACTTCCGCCGGCGGCAGCGGCAGCAACTGATCGAATGCGGCGCGCTGGGTCATGGTATTGACGAAGTCGTTGTAGCAGAGGATGACGCGATCAACCTTGCCACTGTCGTAGGCATCGAGCATCACCTTGATGACGCCAATGAGCTGCTCCACACGCGGGGTATCGCCCAGATGGGTGACGCTGCCCAGGATATTGACCTTGATGCGGCGGAAGAACACCGACGCTTTCTGGCCAATGGTGACGATGTCCACTTCCACGCCCTGCTCGTTCCAGCGGCGGAACTCGCCAAGCAACTTGCGGAACAGGTTGTTGTTGAGGCCGCCTGCGAGGCCGCGGTCGGAGGAGACGATGACGTAGCCGACACGCTTGATGTCCTTGCGTGCCACCATCCACGGATGGACGTAATCACTGCCATTGGCCTGCGCCACGTGGCCGATGAGCTGCTTCATCGCCCGCGCATACGGACGCGAAGCCTTCATGCGGTCTTGCGCCTTGCGGATTTTGGAAGCCGAGACCATTTCCAGTGCGCGCGTCACCTTGCGGGTGTTCTGCACCGACTTGATCTTGGATTTGATTTCTCTGCCGCCTGCCATTTTCTCGCTCGCTTTGCTCGCTATAGGGCCATGGGCCGGAACCCATCAGGGCCAAGGGGGTTTGTTGCCGCCTCTGGCCTCTGGCTCCGGCTTGTGCTTTACCAGCTGCCGGTTTTCTTGAAGTCTTCGATGCCCTGCTTGAAGGCGTTTTCCAACTCGTCGTTCCAGTCGCCGGTGCTGTCGATCTTGTTCATCACCTCGCCAAGGCTGTTGGCGAAGTGGGCGAGCAGGCCTTCTTCGAAGGCACCGATCTTGGCCACCGGCACGTCGTCCATGTAGCCCTTGTCCACCGCATAGATCGACAGCGCCTGCTGTGCCACCGACATCGGCAGGTACTGCTTCTGCTTCATCAGCTCGGTCACGCGCTGGCCGCGCTCAAGCTGTTTGCGGGTGGCATCGTCAAGATCGGAAGCAAACTGGGCGAAGGCCGCCAGTTCGCGGTACTGCGCCAGCGCGATGCGGATGCCGCCGGAGAGCTTCTTCATGATCTTGGTCTGGGCGGCGCCACCGACACGCGACACCGAGATACCGGCGTTCACGGCCGGGCGGATGCCGGCGTTGAACAGGTCGGTTTCAAGGAAGATCTGGCCGTCGGTAATCGAGATCACGTTGGTCGGCACGAAGGCGGAAACGTCGCCGGCCTGGGTTTCGATGATCGGCAGCGCGGTCAGTGAGCCGGTCTTGCCCTTGACTTCACCGTTGGTGAACTTCTCGACGTAATCTTCGTTGACGCGGGCGGCGCGTTCGAGCAGGCGGCTGTGCAGGTAGAACACGTCGCCCGGGAAGGCTTCGCGGCCCGGCGGACGCTTCAGCAGCAGCGAAATCTGGCGGTAGGCCACGGCCTGCTTGGACAGGTCGTCGTAGATGATGAGGGCATCTTCACCGCGATCGCGGAAGTATTCGCCCATGGTGCAGCCGGAGTAGGCGGCGATGTACTGCATCGCGGCCGATTCGGAAGCCGAAGCCGCCACTACGGTGGTGTAGGCCATGGCGCCGTTTTCTTCCAGCTTGCGCACGATGTTGGCGATGGTCGAGTTCTTCTGACCGATCGCGACATAGATGCATTTGATGCCGGAGGACTTCTGGTTGATGATGGTGTCCACGGCGATGGCGGTCTTGCCGGTCTGGCGGTCGCCGATGATGAGCTCGCGCTGGCCGCGGCCAATCGGAATCATGCTGTCGATCGCCTTGTAGCCGGTCTGCACCGGCTGGCTCACCGATTTGCGCCACACCACGCCCGGGGCGATGGCTTCCACCGGTGCGGAGGTCTTGGCATTGATCGGACCCTTGCCGTCGATCGGCTCGCCCAGAGCGTTGACCACGCGGCCGAGGAGTTCCGGGCCGGTCGGCACTTCGAGGATGCGACCGGTGGTCTTGGCGACATCGCCTTCGCGCAGGTGTTCGTAGTCACCCAGCACCACAGCACCCACCGAGTCGCGCTCAAGGTTCAGCGCCAGTGCGGTGGTGTTGCCCGGCAGTTCGATCATTTCGCCCTGCATCGCGTCGGCGAGGCCGTAGATGCGCACGATGCCGTCGGAGACGCTGGTCACGGTGCCTTCGTTGCGGGCTTCGGCGCCGAGTTTGACCTGCTCGATGCGGTTCTTGATCAGTTCGCTGATTTCAGACGGGTTGAGCGTGGTGGTTGCCATGTTGGTTTCCTTGGAGTCGTGCGCCGGAAAAGGGCGACGCACGGTTCAACTGTGTTGGATGTTCCGGCCAAAGCCGGGGTTTTACTGGGCCAGCGCCGCTTCGAGCCGCGCCAGTTTGCCCTTGATGCTGCCATCGATGACGAGATCGCCGGTGTCAATCACCGCGCCGCCGATGAGGCTGGCATCGACGGCGGTTTCCACCTCGACCTCGCGGCCGAAGCGGCGCTGCAGAATGGCGCGCAGCTTCAGCACGTCCACCGGCTCAAGCTCCGTGGCCGAGGTGATGCGGGCGCGAACGATCTTCTGTTCTTCGGCCCGATACTGCTCGAACAGACCGGCGACTTCCGGCAGCAGCTTCAGGCGGCCGTTCTCCGCCAGAAGTTGCAAAAAGCCGTTCAGCGATTGCAGCTGCGCGTCGGCTGCCAGCAACTTGACGGCATCCTCGCGGGCAAGGCGCGGATCGCCGAGCAACCGGTCCACCTCGGGATCGGCGGCAATGCGGGCTGCCAGCGCCAGCGCCTGCGACCATGCGGCGACATCGCCGGCATCACGGGCAATCAGCCACGCGGCGCGGGCATAAGGGCGGGCGAGAGTGGCGTTCTGGCTCATGTCAGATCTCGGCTGCCAGCTCGTCCAGCAGCGCCTTGTGCGCGGCCGGGTCGATTTCGCGACGGATCAGTTTTTCGGCACCGGCCACGGCCAGCACCGACACCTGACGACGCAGGTCTTCGCGCACGCGGTTGGTGCTGGCGGCGATGTCGGCCTCGATCAGGGCCTTTTGCCGGGCACCTTCTTCGATGGCTTCGTTGCGGGCCGCCTCGACGATCTGGTTGGCACGCTGGTGCGCCTGCTCAATGATTTCGTTGGCCTTGGTGCGTGCAGCCTTCAGCTCCTCGTTGGCCTTTTCTTCGGCCTGGGCAAGGGCTTTCTGGCTGTTGTCGGCCGCAGCCAAACCTTCGGCAATTTTCTTCTGCCGCTCTTCGATGGCATTGAGCAGCGGCGGCCAGATGAACTTGGCCACCAAAAGAATCAACGCGACGAAGGCAATCGCTTGCGCGATAAGGGTGAGGTTAATGTTCATGTCCGGGGCTTCGCATTGGATTCGGTCGGCACAGCCTGGGCTGTGCAAGGCTTGGGGCGCGAATGCTCAAAGCACCGCGCCCGAACCGGAATCAGCCAAGACGGGCAACGAACGGGTTGGCGAAGGCGAACAAGAGGCCGACGGCGACCGAGATAATGAACGCGGCGTCGATCAGGCCGGCGGTGATGAACATGCGCACCTGCAGGGCCGGGATGAGTTCCGGCTGGCGGGCGGCGGACTCAAGGAACTTGCCGGCCATGAGGGCCAGACCCAGACCTGCGCCGAGAGCGGCAAGACCAATCATGATGCCGACGGCCAGCGCGGTGAAGGACTGGACTTGGGCGAGGTTGGCAAGAGCTTCCATGGTGTTCTCCAAACTAGGGGTTTACGAAGTGAAGGGAAAAACGAAGGGTGGAACGGAATCAGTGTGCGTCTTCGACGAGGCTGAGATACACGATCGACAGCATCATGAAGATGAAGGCCTGCAGCGGGATCACGAGCAGGTGGAACAGCATCCAGCCGAAGCCGGCCACTGCACCGCCGAACATGCCGGCAATGCCGGCGCCGCCCAGCACCCAGATCAGCAGGAACACGATTTCACCGCCGAACATGTTGCCGAACAGTCGCATCGCCAGCGAAATCGGCTTGGACAGCCATTCGACGATGTTGAGGATGAGGTTGAAGGGCATCATCCACTTGCCGAACGGGGCGGTGAGGAACTCCTTGGTGAAGCCGCCGATGCCCTTGGCACGCAGCGAGAAGACGATCATCAGGAGGAATACGGTAATGGACATGCCAAGGGTGGCATTGACATCGGCCGTCGGCACCGGCTTCCAGTAGTTGATGCCGACCCAGGACAGCGGCACGGCGAAGAAGTCGGCCGGAATCATCTTCAGGAGATTCATCAGCAAAATCCAGAAGAAGATGGTGATGGCGATCGGCGTCACCATCTTGGACTTGCCGTGGTAGGTGTCCTTGACCTGGTTATGCACGAACTCGAGGCAAATCTCGACGAAAGCCTGCCACTTGCCCGGCACCCCGGCGGTGGGCTTGCGCACCGCCAGCCAGAACAGGAGCACCATGAACAACCCCATCAACACCGCCGTGATGACGGTATCCAGATGCAGCACCATGAAGCCGTCTTCCTTGCTGGAAACAAGGTTCTGCAAGTGGTGCTGGATGTAATCGGTTGGGGTCAAAGTACCGCCGTTTTCGGAGGCCATTAGGTTCTATTCCTGACAGTTTGAAACGACACACTCACCATGTAGGTGACAAGCGCCACCAGAACACCGAGCAAGAGTGCAAGCGGCGGCAATTTCCACACCGCAACCGCACCCACCATCACCGCCAGAAACACGCTCCAGCGCACGATGACACTCATAAACCAACGCATCAGCACGACATTGGCAGGCACCACTTCACTCGCCAACGCGATGCGCGATGCCAGCAAGTTGCCCAGCATCACGGCGATACCGCCGACCATGATGCCAAAACCAAAACGCACGCCGGATGCAGCCACAAATCCGCCCATGACGGCCACAAGACTCGTTGCAAGCAACTGGCGCAGAAGTGCCCGCTTCACCATCGACTTGGAGCGATCGACCGGATTGAACACGGAACCTTCCTGAACTGACGCCCAGCCAAAACAAATCTGGCTGAATTAGCCGTAAAAGTATAGAACGGCAAACTTCAATAGACAAGACCGCACCACGCTCAGCGCTGTCCGACAGCCGGCCACATACTCGGCCGGATGGCAATCCCTGCCGTGATGTCCTGTCATCACCGCCGCTTTTGTCAACTACTTCTGCTAACTGCGTCCGGCGGCATCAAGACTGCCCCCGGTAAAGCCATGCCGCCCGCGTCCAAATACTCAACCGGCCTGTCGCATCTGCTTGAGCTTGCGCAGCTGAGCACTGAGCCGGATACCCAGCATCCCCACTCGCGGGCTGGCGGACGCATCAAACAGGCGTTGCAATTGCTCGCGCATCGGCACGCTCATCGCCTGCCGATGCAGAACGTAGAGCTGATAGCGACGCTTGAAGGCAATGGCATACCCTTCGTCATCGGTCCATCCTTGCCGATACATGTAATTCAGGATCTCCATGTCCTCCAGCAGGGCCAGCCCGTTGCGTGCCGCATTCAGACTGATGCAACCCGGGTGTCGCCGAAAGTAATTGAGTACCCGGCCACTGATGTGTACCTTGCCCAGTGCCGCCAGAGAGATCCAGAACATCCAGTCACCGCTGCTGCGATAGTCCAGATATCGGCATCCAGCACGCGCATAGGCTTCCCGCCGCCAGAGCGCCATCCCGGCATTCACGATGGTCGCCCGCTTGTGCCAGTAGCGGCGCATGAATTCCACGCCATCCAGGCATTCGGCAAGAAATGGTGCCGACGTGCTCCACACTATCCTGCCCTCCTCCACCGCCATGCTTTGGCAGTAGCTGAGCACGCAATCCGGATCGCTCTGGATCCCTTCCCACAGCGCTTGCAAAAGAGCAGGCTCGCACCAGTCGTCGCTTTCGGCAATCAACACATAACGCCCTTGGGCAAGACCGATACCAGCATGCCACTGCCGGAAAACGCTGCCACTGTTGACATGGTTGCGAACTATCCGCGACACCTTGGGATGATCCGCGTAACGCGCCAGTATTTCCGCGCTGGCATCCTGCGAAGCGTCATCCAGGAGGATCAGCTCGAAATCCCGAAACGTTTGTGCCAGCAGGGATTCGATGCGCTGCTCCAGATAGGCCGCGTGGTTGTAGTTTGGAACAATGACGGAAATCTCTGGCATGCCTCCCCCAAGTGATCCAGCTCCCGGCACTTGCCTGACCTAGGCTCTGCGCCAGAGTTTACCAACGTACTCCAGCGCCCTGAGGCGCATGCCCGGACGCGACAGGGCAAAACACAACGCGCGCCAGCGTGGCGCGAAGGCGTCATCGGCCAGTGCCGCCCGCATCGCGGCAGTAGCCGCGTAGCGGTGCTGCAGGCAATGTGCTTGATAACGTCGCCGCGCCGACAATTCCGGCAGGCACTCAATGGCATGGGCAAAGTCCTCGGCAGTTCCCATCATGAAATGCGCAGTGCGACGCAGGCGCTGTCTGGCCAGCTCTGCAGCATCCTCTCCCGCCACGCCACGCGCAAAAATGCCATGACTGACACTGCCACCGTGCTGCCGGTAATCCACCAGTACATCCGGCAAAATCAGGCACTCGCCAAGCAGGCTGGCACGCAGCGTCAGTGCATTATCTTCCACGCTGCCGTGCAATGCACCGAATCGAGCAAACACTTCACGACGAAAGGACAGCGTGGCCCCCAGCAGACTGTCCAGCCGCCGATGCTTCAACAAGGTGGAAAGCCCGAACCGAGGCGGCAGACTCATCGGCGCATCCTGAATCGGTTGCCCCCGATCATCCACGGTGCGAAAACCGCTGGCGATCGCCATTGCGCCGGGATTCTCGGCATAGGCCGCCAACAGCTTCTCCACGCGATCCGGGCGGGAAATATCATCACCGGCCATCATGACCACAATGTCGCCACTGGCCCGGGGCAAAACGGCATTGCAATGACCTGCCACACCGAGATTCCGTGACTGGCAAACCAGCAGCTCAAGCCGATGCGGCCCGTGGTAGTCCTTCAGGCGCTCCGCCATGCGCTCGAACGTGCCATCCCCACCGGCATCATTAGGGATCCTCTGAACAAGACGCCGAATTGAGCAATGTGACTGAGCTTGTGCTGGTATTTGGATCATGGAAGCCCGTCCACTTGCCTCCACT
>JBHADJ010000040.1:0-35263 GCA_041855065.1 Lysobacter sp. | reverse complement strand
TTCGACTGGTCAGCACCGTTGCCGTTGTCAACCAGCACCGACGGCGTCGTCACCACGCCACCCACTGCATGCCGACCCATGTCGTCATCCTGCGCAACGATCGTCGGCGTCGCGGCAACCACCACCGTCGCCACCGCTTCGTCACAGATGCTCGTCGCATCCGTCAGACAGATCCGGTAGCTGTAGTTGTAAACACCCGGCGTCGTGCCCGATGCCACGCTCACCGTGCCGTCAGGGTTCATCACGATGCTGCCCGTCGCAGGCGTCACGTCCAGCGTCAGCGGCGTCACCACCACCGTCGTCGTCGTCGCCGCCACGCCGTCCGCCAGGTCAGGCGTCGTGCCCGGACCCACCAGCACGCTCTGCGTCGTCGTCGCCGCATCACCCGGCACCTGGCCGTAGTTGTCGTCGATCGCTTCGATCGTACGCACCACCACCGTCGCCGTCGCCGTGTCGCACACCGCTTCATTCGGGGACGGCAGGCAGATCTCATACGGATACGTGTACGTACCCGCAGGCGCGCCCGGAGCCACCGTGATGGTGCCATCCGGATTCATCGTCAGGTTCGAGTTCGTCGGCGTACCCGGCTTCAGCGTCACGTTGCTCGGGGTCGCAGTTGCACCATTCGCGTCGTCGTTGACCAGCACCGACGCCGTCTGACCACCCGAAGCACCATTCACAGGCGTGCTCGTGTAGTCGTCGTCCACCGCGTCAATCGTCGGCGCAGGGGTCGGCACTGGCGTCACTTCGCTGCTGTTGTTGCCAGGCACCGGATCGGTCGGGTCATTCGTACCGCCTGCGATGGTGGCCACGTTCCGGTATTCGCCCGTGGCAAGTACCGTCACCGTGATGCTCAGCGTCTTCGCCTCACCACTTGCCAGCGCACCCACCGTCCATGCGCCGGTGGTCGCATCGTAAGCGGTTGGATCCGACGCGCTTACAAAGGTATAACCGCTCGGCAGCACATCCGTCACCACAGCCGAAGCCACGGCAGCAGCGCCGTTGTTCTTCGCCTCCAGGGAGAATACGATGTTTTCGCCAACAGCCGGCGCTTGCTTGCTTACCGTCTTCGCGACCGACAAGTCAGCCGTCGGCAAAAGCTCACCGAAGTTGTAACCCGTGGCGGCCAAGGTGCCGCCGGTCAGGTTGATATCGGCGATGCTGCTCGGCGTGGTGGCCTTGTCCGTTGCGGTACCACCGTGGCTGCTGCCAGCAGTGGTGATGCCATTGCTGTAGCCAGTCGGCTGTTGATCCTGGACAAGGGTGTAGATACCCGCTTGCAGCTGGGTAAAGCTGTAGTCGCCATTGCTGTCGGTATCAATGGCCGAATAGGTCACCAGCTGATCATCGCCGGCACAAGTCGGCGGAGTGGTCGCGGCATTGATGTTGGTGGTTTGCAGAATGCCATCACCACCGGCAACACAGCCATAGAGACGAATCCCGTTGCCTGCGATGCCAAGCTCTGCAGCATCGACGATGCCATCATCGTTAGCGTCGGCATATACCTTGCCGCTGATGCTGTAGGCACCATTGACCAGCCGCACCATTTCACTGGCGGGCTGATAGATGTAGAGCAGTGTGCTGGTCGGATCGACCGGGCGCGCACCCACACCATTGGCAAAGTAATCGCCTACCTTGGCGATATTGGCATCGGTGGCAAAGTTGAGGGTGGCGCCGTAGTTGGTGCCCGGCTGAATGGTGCTGATGCTCGGCGTCAAACGCACTGCCGTTACATCCGCATAATTGCTCGGGCATCCGGCGCTGCCGAACTCGCTGGCAAGACACCAACGGGTGCTGCCACCAGCCAGAGCGTTGCTGGCATCACGCGGGTCGTTGTTGATTTGTGCGGGCGTCTTGTTGGTATAGCGCACGGTCGCCCCGGTATCCCCATGCAGAGTTACCGCGGTTTCACCGGACTTGTCGCCTTTCAGGCGGTAGGCATCGGCACCGGCTTGCATGACGGTGGCCGGGTTGCGCCCCAGGAAGGAGTTGGCCGGGTTGTCCACACCATCGCCGACAAACGGCAGGATGTCGATGAGGTCGGGGATGTGCGGTGCCAAGATGGCCGAAGGCGAGCTCGTATAGAACGACACTCTGTAGGAGAAGTCACGCCCCGGCAAAATCTGCCCACCAGTCGGCAATGCTTCCTTGAGCAAGGAGATGTTGCCCAAACGCACGACACGAATATCGGCGCTGGAAGACTTGGCACAGTTGCCATAGCCTGCGCTGCTGCCACTGACGGTGAAGGTACAGTCAGCATAGAAGTCGGTAGTTGCGCCCTCGCGCGAACCGCTGACTGCCACATGATTGCGCAGGATGCTGTTGTTGGTGGCATCGGCAGCAAGCAAGGCGCGGAAAACGATTTCCGGACGCAGAGCACCGGCATCCCCCGGATTACCCAAGTAGGGCGCAACATTGGTGAACGTCCACGTCAGCTTGGTATAGCCGTTGGCATCCGGCGCGGAAACTACGGGCTCCAGAGCCGTACCGCCGGAAGTCGCACTGCCGGCCACATAGCTCATACCCGGCGGCAGCATGTCTTCCACCGTATAGGTATACACATTGCCCGGATTCGGGAAGGTAGTGGAGTAACGCGGCTTGAGGCTGTAGGTAACCTCGGTGCCGGCCGTCACACCGCTATCGTAGGCATTGGCAGGGTTGGCAACCGTCTTCTCGACCGAGGAAGTGGTCCTGAGCGGCACGAAACGCAGGTGATCATGCGGCTGAAGAGCCGTACCGGTCACGCTGGTTTCCGTACCCGTCCAGATCATGGCGCGGTTGCGGATGATCGTGCCTTCGGCAATGAGCTGATTAGCTTGACGAGCAGTGCCGCCGACCACGTCAATATCTGCCGCCCAATTGTCACGCATGAGCAAACCGTCCACATACAGACGGACGTCGGTTCCCCCGCGCACAAGCGGGAAATGTGCACGCACGAAAATCGTATTGGCAGTGGGTGTAGAACTCCACTGAATGCTCGGATCGGCACAGCTGGCGTTGCCATAGGTTGAGCTACCGTGCGCACCATAATCGATGGTGTGGTTTTCGCTGCTTGCTGTCTCGGTGCTGCTGAAGTAGCCGCTCCCCAAGCTACCGTACATGATGGTAGCTGCCTGATCCGTGGCTACGGGGGGCGTGGTGTATTCCCCGCCGTTTCGGCCATAGCGAACTCGCGCCTGGAAGGGCGCATTTGCAGGTCGTGTTGCACCTTCGGTATCAAAGGCAGTACGGTCGATCACCTCGCACAAATAAGCATTGGTATGTGCCGCGCCACCGCGATTGCCATAGATAACACGCGAAGACACCGTTTGACCGGCGGCCATATAGTTGACGATGTTGTCGCCCGCATGACCCGGATCGCGCACGGTGGCATAAGGCGTGCCTGCACGGGCGTCGGGCACATAGTATTTGCTGGCCGTCCCGTCGGTCGTAACTTCCAGGTTATAGCTGACCGAGTTATTCTCCGCGCGCTCGGAACTCGTACCGACCGAGGGAATTGAAGCACCTGAAATGGATGTCCCCGTGACATTTGCCAGCGACAAGGTATGAGCTACCGTTTTGGCGCCCGAGGTATAGCTGGCCAGATCCGTCCACAGCACAACCGCCTTGTTGCTGACCCACCAGTCACTTTCGGGAATGGGGGTAGCTGCCGTGCTGCCGGTAATGGTCGGGCGACGCGTCATGGTCGTGTCGATGCCATTGACAGTGATGGTCAATTGGTTGCCAGCCACATTGGCCGCGGTACAAGTACCGCCATTGGGGACGGTATTGGCGTGCGAAGCGCTGGCACCCAAGTCCAGAACGCGGTCATACACGTTGATGGTGCCGCCCATTTCATTGCTCGGACGCCCGCCACCTACACTTGGATCACCTGGGAAGCCCGGGTTGCCGCAACCATTGAGGAAGCTGCCCGTTGGCAATGCATCCGACTGATTCTGGTGGTAGTTGTCGAGTACGGCTCCGCCAGAGAATCCACCGGAAAGATTGACGGTGAACGTCACCGGCCCATCAAGCTGTTCAACGCCCTTGCGACCATTGCCATTGGGGTTGCGACCAATCAGGCCAATCATCGGACGATGAAAAAAACCATCCTGGTTGCTTGGGCCATTGGCATCGGTATAGCCATAGGCCTGCGGATTGCCATTCCAGCTCATCTGCACGACGGCGTCATAGAACGGCGCAGCACTGGTCGTCAGCGTCTGCGGTGCCGTGGCATAGGTGACGGTATTGCCGGCACCCAATTGATTGGAGGTTACCGTGGTAGCCGGTGCCGGCAGCGAGATCCCGTGGTAAGTACCATCGCCATGCACAAAAGCACGGAAAAGAATATCCCGCGTACTGGAAGCGGGCATATCCGGCAGCACGCAGGTCATGGTTTTGCCATCCGTGCTGATGCTCGAACCGGACATGCACACCGGGTCAAGTGCAATCCACTTGATATTGGCATTGGTAACCGTCGGCAGCGTGCTGACGATGGTCACGCCCGTGTCGGCACTGGTATGGTCGTTTCTTACCGTGACTTCATAGGCAAACTCGTCATTGGTACGCACAATGCCGTTGTTGGCCGAGGTATCGAAACCACGTCCGGAAGCAGGATCAAAGCCCACCGTGCCGTCGTAGGCGACGTTCATCACCAGCTCGTTGACCTTGGCATTGGCTGCAGGCACGGCAAGAGCCGCCAACAAGGCGGTTGCGGTGACGGCCGGCCTTGCTGCAGTTTTGCCGAGCACGTGCTTTTTCAGCACCGCCCCTTGCTCGGCAACCGCGTTTGCCAGTTTACGGAAGGTTTTGACCAATGCGTACATGAAGCTAATCTCTTTAAGCTTTGTTGCTTCCGGGGCTTTTGCCCCATTTACGGCCTGTCATCAAAACAGGCCGCACTCCCTACTATCATTTTGCCTGAATCAGCGCTTGCTGCCTACCACTTCCACGCTGACCCGACGATCCGGCTGCAGACAGGCAGTGAGCGCCGGCGTGGCACGTTCGCCCTTGCATTGCGCCGTGTTGCCGGTAGGCTGAGTCTCCCCTGCACCACTGGCTTCAATCGGAGCCGTTACACCACGCGACTGCAGGTATTGCCGAACCGTCATGGCACGCTGCATGGAAAGATTCTGGTTGTAACTTTCGCTGCCCAAGCGGTCGGTATGACCGACCAGGCGAATGCTGTCGACCGTGACATAGGCATCACCAAGGCGCGCAGCCAGTTCATCCAGTCGAGTTTTGCCAGCCGGCAACAGCCCGGCCAAATCGCCGCGATCAAAACGGAACAGCGCGTCGGCAGAAATATCGAATCGCTCGAGCGTCGGCTGGGGACGCGGCGGCGGCGGTGCCGGCGGTGCCGGCTTCACGCATTCGGCTGCACGCTGCTCTGCACGAGCCAGATAATCTTCGGCGATCTGGATATACGGCTTGGCATGCCGCCAGCCCCCATCATGAATCTCATTGCCCGAGTGAACCAACTCGACTTCGCCGCATGCAACTGCCTGCGCCGCACAGGAGAAGCCTTGGTGGCTCTTCAAGCCTTCGAATTTTGCCCAGAGGTCTTCACGGAGGCGCTGTGCATCATTGACCAGCGGAGTTTCCATGCCGGGATTTTGACGGTTTTCCAGCGCAGAAATGATGCGCACGGACTCATCCAGCGCTGCCTGCGGATAGCCGCCACGGTCATTGCGGGTGTATTCGTGGAAGCTGGTGTCCAGCCAGCATTGCGCCTTGGAGAGGTGGTAGTCATCCACACGCACCCCGCTGTCGTTGAGCGCTTTGATGCGCCCCTGAGTTTCACGATAGGTTTCGTGATCTGCATGAATGGCGCGATCGGTAATACGCTCGTTCTGCGGTTGCAACTCCTGCGCAGCAACACTACCTCCGAAAATACCGAAAGCCAGGGCAGCCGTACTTGCAACACCCAGCAGCAGATTGGAAAACATGGTGGCGTTATGGTTGTGGTTCATGATGAGTTCCTCAACGCGGCAGGGCGGGGTTGATGGCAGGGTTGCGACGTGCAAACAGGTTTTCGTCAAACTTGAAACGCAAACGCAAATAGGCACCTTGGTTGGTGTATTCACCGGCGGTCAGATCCTGATCGCGGAAACCGCGCACGTTGTAGCCTGCCGACAGCCAGAGGTTGGAAGTGATGAGATAACCGAGCTCGGCACCGGCAGCAAATTGCTTGCTGCTGCCCGGGCTCCACATTTGATAGCCCATCACGCTGAAATCCCATCGCTCGGAAAAGTCATACGTGACACGCCCACCAAGCAGCCATGCCGTGTAACGGCTCTGACCGTTTTCGAAATAATCGGTTTGGCGCTTGCCGGCAATTCGGCCATTCACCCACCAAACTCGACTCGGATGCCAATCGGCATGGACGCTGACGATGTGTTTGTCGTAGCTATTGGCCAGATCCAGCATGTTGCTGGTGCTGCCGACGCTGCTCCACTCATCATTCAGAACCGTGTCACGGCGAGTCCAGTACTCGTATTTGCCGAGCAGGTTGAAGCGGTTGGTATCGGTATCGCGATAGGCAATCCCGACCTGGAAGCGGTTTTCGTAGCTATCTTCGCGATCGCTGTTGTACTTGTTGAGCAAGTAGTAATTGCGCAGCAAGACCGTCCAGTCGCGACTCAGCTTGCGTGCCACGGTAACCGTGGAGAGCCAGCTGTCGTAACCATCGTTGAGCCAACTGGCCACCGGCGTAGTGACGTTGCTGGAGAGCCCGTAACCTCCAAAACCACTGGTTTCGGTGCGGCGCCACTCCACCCGGCCATTGATCAACCAGAGATCGTCGGGGCGCCATTCCCCCGAAACTGTTGCCGCAGTGGCCGACTGCCCTTGCCCATCGAGAATTTCAAGACGCTCAAAGCCGGTCTGGAAGCTCAGATTTTCATTGACATGCCAAAGGTTGCGCAAACCGCTGGCCCATTGCGCCTGCCGGGCACTGAAGGCGTCATACATGCGGTATTCGCTGAATACCGTACCACCCTCCATGTACTCGGTATCCAAGCCCACCACAAAGGCATTGGTTTCATACGGACTGGGAATCGTCGCTCCGGTCAACGGATCGGTCACACCCTCGCTGGTGGCAACCGTGCTGAGACCGGTATTCCACTCATAACGCCCATAAAGGCGCGTCTTCTGGTGCACCTGGAAACCCGTGCCGATTGCCGCACGGCGATGCTCCTTGTGGTTGATGTCCTGCTCGACTTCGGCACTGATATCCCAGCGCTGAGTGGGACGATAGGTTGCCGCAAGACGCAGCGCGGTGTATTCCACCGGCACCCCCGCAAGCCCGTTGCCGACCCAGCTGCCATATCCGCTGCTCCAGCTGGTGCCAGTGTTGTACAGAGTCTGTCCCGTCAGCGGATTGAGCGAGGTAACCGAACCACCATAGAAGCCGCCACCAAAGCCCGGAGTCACCACCCCGACGCCAAACGGCGAAGTCAGACTGGCGGGCGTGGAGTAACCGTTCCCAATCGTGCCGTTGCCCTTTTCGCTGACATAGTGTCCGCCAACTTCCAGGGCAAAGCGTTCACCTGGCTGGTAGCGCACACCGGCTTGAACTTGGGTGCGTTCAGCTTCATAGCGTTCGTCTTCGACCCAGTTCGCCTGGGTATACAACTTCCATTTCGGCACTTCGGCCTTGCCCAACACCCAACCCAGGTCGAAGCCACCCTGACGGCGGCCACCCAGATAGGAAGATGCGGGATTGTTGAAGTTGTTTTCGCTTTCGCCATACCAGGCCAACAGGCTCAGACGGCTGCCAACATGACCGAATTCGGCACGCCAGGCATCCCCTTCCACTTCCTCAGTGTTGCTCTGCGGCACCAGGGTATAGATGTTGCCGCCAATGGAGCTGGCCGAACTGCGTGTGCGCGCATATTCGCCGCGCAACCACGTCCGCTCACCAAGATGCACCGTGGCATTGGCACTGGCCATTTCGAACGGTGCAAGCGGATTTTCGTCCTTGACATAACCGCCACCGATATCCAGCGCCCCCATGCGGTACTGGCCGTTGACACCGTACACCCAGAAGTTCTCACCACCCTGATCAACTTCATAGGTGATTCGTACCGACACCGGATTGAGCGATTCATCCACCGACGGCACCGGCAGGTTGAACAGAATTCGCCCACTGAACGGCTCGAAGCTGTAGTCGGTGAAACGCGCCAGCTGCTTGACCGAAACGATGCGCGAAGGCGCATACCTGTCCCGCACCACCAGTTCGACACGTTCGGTACCAAGAACGGCATGCGTGCTGTTGCTGACCGTGTAGGGACCGGACAGGCCACGCCCCGGGAACTCTTCCACCACTTGGCGAAGATTGTCATCCGAGGCGAATGCGTCAAGATAGCCCTTGTCGTTCTCCAGATGGGCACGAACACCGGTGAGGCCACGGTTGTACTGCCCCAGGTCGCGCACCTGGGTACTGGCCACCTCGCCCTGCCCTGCACGCTGGCTGAAACCATCACCGGTGGTGATGTCACCATACATCAGGTAGTTGCGACCATTGTCCAGACGCAGGTAGAGACGCGAATTGCTGCGCGCCTCAAAGCCGGTAATGGAGGAATCGCCGTAAACCGGATACCAGCGTTCGGGGTCGATATCACGGAACAAGCGATCGCGATCAGGCTTGTCGCTGTCATAGGCCATGGTCAACAGGGTTTCGCCCCGCACCTTGCCCTTCAGGAAGAAGGCGGTACGCAAGCCTGCATGACGCTTGCCATCACTGCTTTCGCGCGACCAGCTTTGAATGCGTTCCTCGAAACCGTCATCTGCTCGCGCCGGCTCGATACCCACCTTGCGATCGAAGCTGATGATGCCTTCCACGATACCCACGGCCAGCATGTCACGCAGCTCGGGCACAAAGGTGATCACGCCCTTTGCAACGGAATGACCGGCAATGACCTGAACCTCGACCTTCTGCGGATCGACCGGCGCCAACAGCCAGACTTCGGCACGACCGTTGTGTGCGGTGATCTGAAAGCCCGGCGTGACACCATCGATATCACCCGGCATCATGCCGAACTCGTCGCTGGAAGCCCCCGGCAACTGGAAGCGACCGTTGGAAGACTGCAGGGTGACCACGGTTTCCCCGCTCAACGGCTGCCCGTACGCATTGAAGAGCTCAATCTGCAACTTGGCGGGCGTTTGCCCGTCCGCCGGCAGACTGTCACGCTCGACGCTTACCTGGATTCGGTCAACCTCGCGCGCATCGCGCAAAGCAAGGTCACTACCGGATGGCGCATCTACTGCTGCATCACGGAACTGCGCCGCCGCCGTCGGCGCTGAGAGCAAGCCGACGGAGAGCGCAACATACAGGCGCGAGAAGCGCATGTCACCGGTAGATGTGGTTTTGTGCAACATACGATGGTTATCCAGAATCAAACGCCAAAGAGCTCTTGGACGCAGCAACACATTGGCCGGGAACCCCTGATCCTTGACGGCTTATCCCCTACCGGCAAAACAGCCACCCCCTGCAACCCCGGGCTTCAAAGACCCCCCACTGCCTCCTGATCGGCAGCCCTCCCTTCATCACGCAAACTGCACGCAGACTAGAGGAGGGTGTTAATTTTATGAAAAACTGTGACGAAGAGCAAGTCCTGCCCGAAAAATTTTCCAAACAACTTTCAAATCACAGCATAAGTCGTTGTTTTTTATTAAATATACATCCCGCCATAGTTGACACTTGAGCCGGGTGCCGTCACTCCATGTCGAGGAAGGTGGCCTGCCAAGCAACGCTCTTCCCGCCCCCCACGGCTATCGCGCGAGACTTCACCGGGTGCGTGGCCTGCTTGGCTACTTCCGCGCATAAGCAAGCCGACTCGCGCATTGGCGCAGCCGCCATGTCCCACTGTGACTTCCTGCTTTCAAGGCGCAAGGCAACACATGCCCGGTATCACGCAGGCGCCGCTTTGCCGATGCAATCTCAGTGCTTGCGGCGCTCGGCCTCCGCGATCTCGGCAAGGCTCCAGCCGGCGATCTTGCGGGTGACTTCGGCCAGTGACTGCTCGAAGGCTTCGACCACATCCGGAATCGCCGTGCCACCTGCGGGTGTGGCAACGCGGAAAACCTTGTGCGCCAATACTTGCTCGCGCCCCGCCCCCAGCAACTGCGCCGATACCTCTATCACCGCCTGAGGCACGTTGTCGGTATTGCCCTGGTAGTCGGCATCGAAGCGACGTATTTCCATCACCAGCTCGTGTTCAACAGCCACTCCCTCACTGCGTCGCGATACCCCTTTCAGCTTTCCACCATCCGCCAGCAAACGGATCATTGCGGCATGCAACATGTCCGGCGCGCTTTGCACCCAGGCAGCACCCTGATAGACCTGAATCTGATCGGAAGTTGGACGCACCAGAATGCGGGTGCCATCAATCAGGCGATTGGCCAATGGGCGCTGGATCCCGAGCTGCGTATCACTGCTCGGCCACTCGGCATCGGCCTGCAGTGTCGGCTGCGGATCGAAGAGAGTGAGATCCGAACGTTTCGGCAACACGCTGCACGCAGAAAGGCCGCCCAGAGCCAGAACGCCAACCAGAAGCCGTGCGAATAGAGAAGCGGTACGGTTCATTTCGGAGTGAATTCCTTGGGTTGCTCATGTCCCAGCAGGTAGCCCGCCGGATTGTTGCCAAGCTGACTGCTCATTTGGCGCAATTCGCGCATCAGGCTGCGCAGCTCTTCCAGTGTCGGTGCCACTTGCTGCAAGCCATCCTGCGTGAAGCGCTGCAAAGGCGCGCGGTTTTCACTGACCAGCGCATTGGCATTCTGACCGGTGGCTTCCAGTGCTGCAATGGCGCGATCCAGCTTCTCCAGCGTCGCCGGAAGACGTGCCAGCACATCCCGATCCAGTCGTGCCATGGCAGCTTCGCTTGTTTGCAACGTCTTGCGCAGGTCGCCACTGGCACCGCGCGCATTGACGATCAGCTGACGAATTTCCTCATCCTGCCCGGCCACCGTATCGGTGGTCTTGCGCAGGCCTTCGATGATGGCAGAGATGTGTGCGATGTTTTCTTCGCTGAAGGCTTTGTCCAACCGATCCACCAGGCGCGTGGCGGTATCCGAGATGTTTTGCAGCGCCGATGGCTCGGTTTGAATGACTGGAATATCTTCTCGACTGTCCGGGATCAGCGAGGCGGCTTCAGGGCTTCCGCCGGAGAGCTGGATGATCGGATTGCTGGTCAAGCCCGGTTGCGAGAATTTGGCGCGCGTATCCACCTTGATCGGCGTTTCACGACGGATGCGCAATATCGCATGCACGCGGCGCGGGTCGTTCGAATCAAGATTCAGGCTCTCGATGGTGCCCACGGAAATCCCGCTGTACTGCACCGCACTGCCCTCGGTCAGACCGGTAATCGGCTCATTGAAAGTAACCTGATAACGATGCCAGCTGGCGTCGGACGAGAACTTGGCCGCCCACAATGCAAAGCCCAGCAGGAAGGCTGAGACCAGCAGAGTGAAGCTGCCTATCAAAATGTAATTGGCCCGGGTTTCCATGGTGAGTCCTCAAACAACGCGGCGAGCGGCCATATCACGCGCGGCACGCGCCCGCGGCCCGTGGAAGTACTTCTGCACCCACGGATGATCGAAGGCTTCCACCTCCGCCAGCGGGGCGTTGATGATGACCTTTCTGTCCGCCAGAACCGCCACCTTGTCGCAAATGGTATAGAGCGTGTCAAGATCATGGGTGATGAGAAAAACCGCAAGTCCGAGTGCATCACGCAGGCTGCGTACCAGCTCGTCAAACGCTGCCGCGCCAATCGGATCCAGTCCGGCAGTTGGTTCATCCAGGAACAGCAGCGGCGGATCCAGCGCCAGTGCACGCGCAAGCCCCGCACGCTTGCGCATGCCGCCGGAAAGTTGCCCCGGCAGTTTGTCGATGGCATCGGCGGGCAATCCCGAAAGCTTCACCTTGAGCAATGACAGCTCGTAGCGCAGCTCGTCGGGCAATTGCGGGCAGTGTTCCTTGAGCGGCACTTCCACGTTCTCGCCGACGCTCAACGAGGAAAACAATGCACCATCCTGGAACAACACGCCGGTTTGCCGACGAATTGCCAAGCGGTCCTCCTCATTCGGGGAGAGTGCATCCACTCCCAGCACTTGCACCTTCCCGGCATCCGGCGTCCGCAGGCCGATGATGCTGCGCATCAGCACGGATTTCCCGGTCCCCGAGCCACCCACGATGCCGACGATTTCACCGGGGTGGATGTCCAAATCCAGTCCCTCGTGGACGACCTGGCTGCCGAAACGATTGACCAGCCCGCGCACCTGAATGACCGGTGCCTGTTTGTCCGCCTGCGCCATCACCAGCCCATCTCCATCAGCCAGATGGCCGCGAACGCGTCCAATACGATGACCAGTGAAATCGCCAGCACCACGCTGGTGGTCGTGCGCTCGCCGACCGACTGTGCCGTGCCGGTTACCTGCAGGCCCTGCAAACAACCAATAAGACCGATCACCAGAGCAAACAATGGTGCCTTGAGCAGCCCCACCAGGAAGTCCCCGATGTCCAGACCTTCATGCATGCGTGCCAGATAGGCAGGTGGCGGAATATCCAGTGCGAAAGCCCCCACGGTCATGCCTCCCAGCAAGCCTGCCACCATGGCAAGAAAGGTCAACAAGGGCAGCATGAGCAGCAAGGCCAACACCCGTGGAATCACCAAGAGATCAATTGGATCTAACCCCAGTGTGCGAATGGCATCGACTTCCTCGCGACTCACCATGGCGCCGATTTGTGCAGTGAAGGCACTTGCCGTGCGTCCGGCCATCAGAATGGACGTCAGCAATACGGCAAACTCGCGCAGGAATGCGATGTTCACCAAGTCCACCACGAAGATGGTGGCACCAAAGCTTTGCAGGATGTTGGCACCCAAGAATGCCAGTACGGCCCCCACCAGATAGGTCAGCAGCAATACCAGCGGCATGGCATCCAGCCCCACTTGTTCCATGTGATGAACCGTGCTGGTCAAACGCAGGCGGCGCGGCTCGCGCCAAAGGCGCAGCAGCTTGATCAGCACTTCGCCAAAAAAGCTCACCAAGGCACGCACTTCCCGACCATGGCCGGTAACGGCTTCCCCGAGCCTTGCCAATGCGTTGGCAAAGCCCAGATCCCGTCGCGATCGCGGACGCTCATGTACCACGTCGGAAATGGCCGAAATCAATGCCTGATGCGCCGAATCGAACACGAACTGTTCTGCCTGCATTTGCCTGTCACTGGCAAAACGGTACAGCTGCAATACGCCCAGCGAATCCAGCTCGCTTACTTTGCGTGCATCCACTTGCGTGATGCTTGTCGGCTGCTCTGCCAAGATGCGTTCGAGCGCTGTCGAATGCAGCAACGTCCATGCGCCGTGCAGCGACAATATCCCGCTTGCATCATCGAATTCGGCACGGGGAAAATTTGCGACATTGACTGACATTCTGCCAATGATATCGGTTTTCCCGGTACCGGGGACTGCTTCGGGAGTATGGAAAATTCGGCATTCATGTCATCCTTTGTCCATGTCTGCCCGCTCTCTTTCCCAAGCGCCATGGCCGCGGCGCGTCGAGTTTCTGGTCAAGGTGGCCGAATGTCTGCATATCCATGGCACCACCGCCCAGCGTCTTGAGGGTGCGCTGCTTGGCATGGCCTCACGACTTGGCATGAAGTGCGAGCCTTGGGTCAATCCAACCGGAATGATTCTGACCCTGCGGGATTTGAACTGCCCAGAAAGCAGCGATGTAACCCGCGTGATTCGACTGCCGCTTGGCGACGTGGATCTGTCGCGACTGGCGATGGCCGATCAGATTGCCGAGGATGTTCTGGCAGGCCGGATGGGGCTGGCCGAGGGACAACGCGCACTGGAAACGCTGGACAGAGTGCCCACCTGGCGTTGGAATCTGTTGCAGATCCTCGCCTTTGCCATGGTCGCTTTTGGTGTGGGCTGCTTGTTGCGACTGCCTTGGCTCGACATTTTCACCGCCAGCTGCGGCGGGCTTGGCGTCGGCCTGCTGGTATATGCAGTAGGCCGCCATCCAAGCCTGCGAGAACCGATGGAGGTGCTGGCCGCGATGCTGGCCGCGATGCTGGCGGTAGGCGTTGCCAGTTTCGTTGGCCCTCTCAATCTCAATACCGTCATCATTGCGGCCGTCATCGTGTTGCTGCCGGGGATGGAGCTGACCAATGCCGTCAGCGAGTTGACCAGTCAGCATCTGGTTTCCGGCACGGCACGGCTGGCCGGGGCCCTCAGCATCATTCTCAAGCTCACCATCGGCACCATGCTGGTTCTGCACGTTGCCGAGCTGGCCGGTATCCAGCCTCGCGTAGCCGCTTCCAGGCCTCAGCCGGATTGGGTGGAGTGGACCGGGCTTGCAGTGGCCTGCCTGTCTTTCGCCGTGGTGTTCCGCGCCGCACGGCGCGACTATCTCATCGTGATGCTGGCCGCTGCCTCGGGATTCTTGATCTCCCGGCATGTCGGCGATGCCTTCGGCAATGTTGCCGGGGTTTTCGTCAGCGCACTGGTCATCACCATGGCCGGCAATCTTTATGCCCGCTGGCGCAATCGCCCCGGAGCACTGATTCGTCTGCCCGGCATCATTCTGCTGGTGCCTGGCAGCGTCAGTTTCCGTGGCCTGATGACACTCATGCAGGAGCAAAGTCTGGCACAGGGGCAGTCGGCGTTTGTCAGCGTGCTCAACATCCTGCTTGCCCTGCTGGCAGGCTTGATGCTGGGCAATCTCCTTGCACCGCCGCGCCGAAATATCTGAAGCATTCGCACCCTGACACAAAAAATGCCGTTGACGGGGACACACGCCCCGTCGATGGCGCGGCAAGTACTGCTCAGCTGCGGAAGTAGGCTTCCACCTTGCCTTTGATCTTCAGCGTCATCGGCTGGCCACGACGATCCAGCGCCCGCCCGGCCGCCACCCGCACCCAGCCTTCGCTGATGCAGTATTCCTCGACGTTATGACGTTCCTCGCCGTTGAAGCGAATGCCGATTCCGCGCGCAAGCAGTGCTTCGTCGTAGAATTTGCTGCGCGGGTCGTTGCTGAGGCGATCCGGGGGGGTATCGGTCATGGTGGGGAGCCTGTGGCAGATGAATGGGGAGCAAAGGATAACCTGCCACGCTGCACGGCCCAATCCCCATGCTCTGGCATCATGCCCGGTTGGACAGGCGCGGCTGCGCCAATATTTTCCGAGAATTTCCATGCGCAAGACTTCTGTGTTTTTCCTGATTTCCTCCCTGTTGGTTGGCCTCGCCACCTCGGCCGGGGCACAAACCAACATCCCCTGGCGCGAGAGCGTCACATCAACACCACCCGAGGAAACCGAAACAGGGAGCGAAACGCCGCCTGTCGATGTCGAAGCCGCACAAACTGATGGCACCACGCCACCCGAGGCACTGGTGCCGGAAACCGACGAGCGCGAGCTGCCCGAACATGCCAATCCATCTCCCTTGCCGGCCGAACCGCTCGCCCCCCCCGAGAGCCCGACTCGAGCTGACCTGAGCAGCGACCGCACCGGCTTCATGGGGCTGTTGCGAGCGCAGGTCTTGATGGATCGCGCCTGGGTATCGCCCGGCGAAATCGATGGCCGTCCCGGCACCAATACCAGCCGTGCCATCGGAGGGTTCCAGCGACTGTCCGGCCTGCCCATCACCGGCCTGCTGGATGATGCCACCTGGGAAGCCCTGGAGCGTCACGGTCCGGCACTGGTGCACTACACCATTACCGCAGCCGATGTCCGTGGCCCGTTCCGTCGCGTAGGGGGCAGCATGTACGACAAGGCTCGCCTGCCGGCGCTTTCCTATGCCAACGTGGCCGAGGCACTGGGAGAAAAGTTCCATATCCGTCCGGATACTCTGATGCGCCTGAATCCCGGCCGCGATCTGTCCGTGGCCGGCACGCAAATCATCGTGCCCAATGTGCTGGATATCGCCCCTATCCCCGAGGCCAGCCGCATCGTGGTATCCGAATCGGCCAAACTGCTGATGCTGATTAATGCCGAAGGACGCGTGTATGCACAGTTCCCGGTCAGCACCGGCAGCGTGCGCGATCCTTTGCCGATCGGCGAATGGGAATTGCGCAGCGTGGCACGCAATCCGCATTACAACTACAACCCGGCGTTGTTCAAAGGCGCAGCCCCCGGGCCGCGCGTCACCTTGCCACCCGGCCCGAACAGCCCGGTAGGCGTGATGTGGATGGGGCTATCCAAGCCGCATTACGGCATCCATGGCACCCCCGAGCCCGGCAGCATCAGCAAGACACATTCCAATGGCTGTATCCGCATGACCAACTGGTCGGTGCTGCAACTGTCCAATGCCGTGGCACGCGGCACCCAGGTCACGCTGATCCCCTGAATCATGAGTGATCGCGACACCACGCTGGCGGCGCTGCTGCGTCCCCTGCAGCAGCAGCTGCTCGCCATCGCACCGGGCGCCAGCCTGTTTCTCGGTGCGCGTGCCGGCACGGCATTGCAAGCAATCGATCTTGCCAATCTGGTGGCCGTGCAGCCGTTTCGTCCATGGGCGGCGGAACTGGAGGCCATTGGCATCCCGGCATTGGCCGACATCCCCGAGCACGTTGAACACTTTTCCCAAGTCCTGCTGCTGCCACCCCGACAACGTGAAGATGCCCGCGCCCAAATGGCGACCGCACTGGCACACTGCCGTCCCGGTGGCTGGCTGTTGGCAGCCGCTGCCAATGACGAGGGCGCCAAGTCGATCGAGAGCGATTTCAGAAAACTGCTTGGCCACGTCGATGGGCAATTGAGCAAGCACCATTGCCGAGTGTTCTGGGCACGCAAAGACAGCGATCGAGCAGACATTGCCTTGCAGGCACATTGGCAGGCGGGCGGGGATACCCGCTCTTGCAGTGATACGCACGTACCTTCCGGCCACTTTCTGACCCGCCCCGGTATATTTGCATGGAACCGCGTGGATCCCGGCTCGGCACTCCTGGCCGAGCACCTGCCCGTCGGGCTGACCGGCCGAGCGGCCGATCTCGGTGCCGGCTGGGGCTTCCTTTCCGCCGTCATGCTGGCGCGCAATCCGGCACTGCGCGCCCTTTCGCTGTTTGAAGCCGATGCGCGCGCCCTTTCGCTGGCACGCCGCAACCTTCCGACCGATACCGATACCCTGCTGGATTTTCACTGGCACGATGTCGGCCAGGGGCTGCCGGCTGGCGCCAAATTCGACTTCATTTTCAGCAATCCGCCCTTTCACGCCACCGGCAAGTCCGCACTCCCCGAAATCGGCATCCGCTTCATCACCGTTGCCGCGCAGAACCTCTCCCCGACAGGCCAACTGTTGCTGGTGGCCAATGCCCATCTGCCTTACGAAAACGCACTGATGCAGCACTTCGAGCATGTACGCACTCGCGCCAATGCCCATGGCTACAAGGTACTGGAAGCGCACGGAGTGCGGCGATGAGCGGCAAAGTCAAACTTCTGCGCTATCTCGCCAATCTCGGCTACGGCAGCCGTCGCGAGGTGCTGGCACTCCTGGCTGACGGGCGTGTCAGCGATACGGCCGGGGAGCGCTTGTTTGGTGATGACATCCGCCCGCATGCCGATATCCGCGTGGATGGCGAGCCGCTCGACCCGGCACCCGGCATGCTGCTGATGCTGCACAAGCCAACCGGCGTTACCTGCTCCAGCAAGGATGTTGGGCGGTTGGTTTACGATCTTCTGCCCCGCCGTTTCCGCTTGCGCAGCCCGATGCTCTCCACCGTTGGCCGGCTGGATCGCGACACCACCGGGCTATTGCTGATGACGGATGACGGCCAACTTCTGCACCGCATCATCAGTCCGAAATCGCATCTGCCCAAGGTGTATTGCGCCGAGTTGGCAAACGATCTGGATGGCAGTGAAGCGGTGCGCTTTGCCAGTGGCCAATTGATGCTGGAGGGTGAAAAAACACCGCTGTTGCCAGCACAACTCGAAGTGCTTGGTGCGCGCCGGGCGCGCCTGACCCTGCACGAAGGTCGCTACCATCAAGTACGCCGGATGTTTGCCGCCTGCGGCAACCATGTCACCTCGCTGCATCGCGAACGCATCGGCGGACTGGCACTTGATGCATTGCCCGAAGGCCAGTGGCGTCTGCTTAGCGCCACCGACATTGCCCGTCTATTTGCCGGAACGCGCTGACGTGGGCGGCTCATCCTCGCTCAACAAAGCACGGTAGCCAGCCTCACCCAAGCGCAGCATGGTCGCGATGTTGCGCTCGATGATGGCATCCGGGCTCGGAAAAGCCGCCACCGCCCGATCGATGCTGGCCTCGCGCAACAGATGCAGAACTGGATACGGCGCCCGGTTGGTATTGTTGCCCGGGTCGTCCGCCGGGCAGCCGGCAAACCGGTAATCCGGATGAAAGCTCGCCACCTGCAACGTTCCGGTCAATGCCAGCGTGTCCAGCAATGCATCGGCTTCATCCAGAAAGTCGTTGTAGTCGAGAAAGTCATTCAGCACCCACGGATGCACCAGCAAGGTGGTATCCACCTGCTCCGCAGGCGTTGCGGCCAAGTGCAGCATTTCCGCTTTCAACATTGCACGCAGCGCCTCAACATCGCTCGCCTCGCACACCACGATGCGCACTTGACCACGGACATGGACAGCCTTGGCAAACGGACACAGATTGAGGCCAATCACTGCCCGCTCCAGCCAGCGCCGGATATCCGCCTCCACCCGTACCGGGTCGGTTCGATGCTCAGTCACGGAAGTTTTCAAACTGCAGTGGCAGATCGAACGTCTTGCCACGCAAAAGCGCGATGACGGTCTGCAGATCATCCCGCTTCTTGCCGGTCACGCGCAGCTTCTCGCCATTGATCTGGCTTTCCACCTTGAGTTTGGCCGCCTTGATTTCGTTCTGGATCTTCTTGGCAAGCTCACGGTCAATGCCTTGCTTCACGACGATCTTCTGCCGCGCACCGGCCACATTGGTCTCGATGTCACCGGCCTCGGTGGCACGCGGATCGATCTTGCGGGCAATCAGACGCGCATCGAGAATGTCGCGCATCTGCTGCAACTGGAACTCGCTTGGTGCGGCCAGCGCAATGGTGTCTTTTTCCAGCACGAAACTGGCCTCGACCCCCTTGAAATCAAAACGATTGCCAAGTTCGCGGTTGGCCTGATCCACCGCATTGGTCAACTCATGGGTATCCACTTCGGAAACGATGTCAAATGAAGGCATGCAAGGCTCCTTGTTTCGGAGCGGCAGAATACACCAGCCCGACTCGTCGATAATGCACACATGACAATCCCCACCAACTCCCCGGCCACAAGCCAACTGGGGCGGGAAACCGCCTATCCCGAACACTATGATGCAGGACTGCTGTTTCCCATTCCGCGCCATCTCGCACGCGCGGAGCTTGGCGTGGATGCACATGCCCTGCCATTCATCGGCCACGATCGCTGGCATGCCTACGAACTGAGCTGGCTGGATGTCCGCGGCAAGCCGCAAATCGCCACTGCCACGTTCCGGATGGCAGCCGACTCGCCCTGCCTGATCGAATCCAAGTCATTCAAGCTTTATCTCAATTCACTCAACCACCTGCGCGAAGACAGCCCCGAAGCGCTGCGCGATCGCATCGAAGCCGACTTGAGTCGGGCAGCCGGCGCGCCAGTACACATGCAATTCGGTCTGCCACCGATGGCCGATGCTTGCCCGCCCGGCGACGATCTTCCGGTGCTGCTGCTCGATACGCTGGCCATCGATGTGGACGACTACGGCCCGCCCAATGCCGACCACCTTGCCTGCCGCCACGGGCAGGAAGTGGAGCAGGTACTGGTTTCGCATCTGCTCAAATCCAATTGCCCAGTGACCGGCCAGCCCGACTGGGCCAGCGTGCACCTGCACTATCAAGGGCCGGAAATCGACCCTGCCGGGCTGCTCCGCTATCTGATCAGCTTCCGCAATCACCGCGAATTCCACGAACAATGCGTGGAACGCATCTTTTGCGAGGTGCTCGCCCATTGCCGCCCGCACAAGCTCTCGGTGGAAGCACGCTACACCCGGCGCGGAGGATTGGACATCAATCCCTGGCGTGCTACGGCAGGCTTCTCCCCGCCTCCGGCACTACGCGACAACCGCCAATAAGCTCACGGCAATCGGGTACGGGCATCTGCCTCCCGGCATCCGGACTGATCGGCAAATGCGACTTGACGGCAGCGAATCCAGCGCTCTTCGGTGCGCTCGAAGTTGCTTGGGCAAAAAGCACCGTTTCTGATGTGGCGCAAGCGCTTCTGACAGCCTGGCGCGGGCAGCCTCCCCTGCATCCATGCAGTGTGTCCGACAGCGGCATGGTCAAGGCCATGCCCTCGGATCAATGTTATCGGGCCGGACGCGCAAGCGTTGCACATCGCAATGCCTGCGCTTCGCCATGAAAAACACCCCAAGACGCGGACGAATATCCACGATCTTTGGGGTGCAGTTCACTTGCAGGGATTTTGTGCGCGCCGACTTACTTGCTGTTGTCCACCATCCACTTGACCGTGGCCTGGACTTGTTCGTCGCTCAGTCCCGGATTGCCGCCGCGCGCCGGCATCACGCCCGCACTGCCGGTAAAGCCGTCGGTAGCGTTCTTGGTGAGCACTTCCAGCCCTTTCTGTGCCATGCGTGCACCAATGCCACTGCCGTTGAGCAGCGGTGCACCGCCCGAGCCGGTCGCATGACAGCTGGAGCACAGGCGATCATAGATGACCTTGCCATCCAGCGTGCCGCCATAGGCCACCTGTGCACTGGCCGCCGCCGCTGCAACCGCTGCCGCAGTTGCGGCTTCCACCGCACCTTCTGCCCCCACGTAAACCGCGCCGACCGGCGCGATGCGCGCGGCAGTCTCCGCCTTTTGCTCGGCCGTCAATGCCTTGGGGAACAATTTGGGGATCTCGTCGGAAACCCCATAAAGAAACAGCCCGGCCAGCGCCAGTACGACAACGCCTTGGGTAACTTTCTTGACAGTGGATTTTGGCTTGCTCACGTGCGTATGTCCCAATCGACCACGATGGCTGACTACAGCGCTCTAGTATAGTTCGAGTCAGGCACCATTTCATCATCTGGACATGTTCAAACGCCCGGCTGCGCGCGCAGCTTCGCGCCGGAAACACGCGGATGATTGCCAAATGTCTGATCCGAATCGAATCCAGCGGCCAAAAGCTCACTCCCTGTCCCGGAGCCCTCAAGCTCCCGATGCTGCAGGTTGAAAAGGCTCGCCGTTGGGGAGCGCCGCATGACAGCGTATCTGGTGCCGCTTCACAGACTCGAACTGTGGACCTACCGCTTACAAGGCGGTTGCTCTACCAACTGAGCTAAAGCGGCACAAGGCGGCTATTCTAGGGACTTTGCCGGCGCAGAACAATTCACCACGCATCCTGACCCGGGATTTCAGCAGGTCAGTCGGCGCTGACGTGTGGCCCCGATGGCGCGACGCTGCGCATCGACATCAAACCCGTCTCCGGCACGCACGTCCACCCAGATGGCACCTTCATCACGCTGTCCTGCCGGGGAGGCGACATGCACATCGAATCCTTTTTCCTGCAGACTTGCCTTGCGCTGTTCGGCTTCAGCACGGCTGGCAAATTGTCCAAGCGCAATGCCGTTTGCCTGCGCACCTTGCGTGATCGGGATGATGTTGACAAAACCCTCGTTGCGCAGCCGCGCAACCATCGCCGATGCCGCCTCGGCGTCAGCCAGCGGCGGCATGTAGACCACATGGCTCGCCCCTTCGTTGACCAGATTGGCACGGATGCCCTCGCCCTGCAGTCGTGCCAGCGCCTTGTTTGCTGCCGCCGAGTCGGCAAATGGCCCAAAACGGACGCACACGGTTGCCGGCACGTCCGACAACGGCACCTGAGCCGCCGCAATTTCGTTCGCCATGATGAGGCGCGGCAACGGGCTCTCCGGCGTCACTGCTTGCGGAGCGGCAGGGCGATGCAGAACCCACCAGGCCAGAACGCCCAGGTTCAATATCAGCAACCAGACCAGCAACATGCGTGCAATCATGCGACGATTCTAATCCAAGCCGGTAACGGGGATTGCAGGCTCATCCCTACGCTGCCCTCGCCAGCGGGTTCGGTGTGGCCTCGGCCACCTTGTGCAGCAGGTTGCGGTCGGTGTGATGGAAAGGCTCGGCAAGCCCGGTAATCGCCATCACCGTGTCCTCGTCGTACCACCATGTGCCATCGGCATTGAAACCCACCTTGATGCGGAATTCGGTGGTCTTGAAGGCGTGGTCCAGGAAAGGGTTGGAGCAGATGCCGTAAACCGCATCGCCAAGACGTGCCACCAGCTCGAACTCGTCGGCATCCGGTGCCACGATCCCCCCGGCCATCACCACCTGACCGCGCGGAATGGTAAGGGTATGGATGACAGTATGGGTCGCCGGCTCCCACAGCCAGTAGCCGACCTGATCGTGGTAAGTCTTGACCTGATCCGGCTTGGTGATGTGGGTGTGATAGCGCAGGCCATAGAACAGCTGCGGGCCGTTGGTCTGCGGGTCGATCGGCTGCAGCTCGATGCGCTCGACATAGGCCTGCTTCTTCGGCCCCTCGGCTTTCGGCTTCACGTCCAGCCCGCGGCTGCCCTGCCAGATGCCCGCCATGCGCGTGAGCGGGCCAAGATTGGCCAGCGTGTTCACATCCGCCTGCGGTTCGGAATAGATGTCGGCGGGAAAGCTGGGCGACTGGCTCATGATGGCTCGCTGGGAAGGAGAGGCAATCTATTTTGCCCCAGGTCTGTCCACGCAATGAAAGTCGCTAAAATTGACATCCTCATTCTTGCCATCCCCGGAGCAGCCCCATGTTCTCCCGCCAAGTCCGCATTGAAGATTTCGACCCCGAACTTGCCCGTGCCATTGCCGGGGAGGTGCGGCGGCAGGAAGACCACGTGGAGCTGATTGCTTCGGAGAACTATTGCAGCCCGGCGGTGATGGAGGCGCAGGGCAGCCAGCTCACCAACAAATATGCCGAGGGCTACCCGGGCAAGCGTTATTACGGTGGCTGCGAGTTCGTCGATGTGGCCGAGCAGCTCGCCATTGACCGGCTGAAGGCGCTGTATGACTGCGATTACGCCAACGTGCAGCCGCACAGCGGCTCGCAGGCCAATCAGGCGGTGTATTTCGCCCTGTTGCAACCGGGCGACACGATCCTCGGCATGTCGCTGGCGCATGGCGGCCACTTGACCCACGGTGCCAAGGTGAATGCGTCGGGCAAGCTGTTCAACGCGGTGCAGTACGGCGTCAACGACGATGGTTTGATTGATTACGCCGGAGTCGAGCGGCTGGCGCTTGAGCACAAGCCGAAGATGCTGGTGGCAGGTTTCTCCGCTTATTCGCAGGTGGTGGACTGGGCGCGGATGCGCGAAATCGCCGACAAGGTAGGCGCGTATTTGTTTGTGGACATGGCACATGTGGCCGGTTTGGTGGCTGCGGGCGTGTATCCCAGCCCGCTGCCGCATGCGCATGTGGTCACGTCCACCACGCACAAGACCCTGCGCGGGCCGCGCGGCGGCATCATTCTTGCCAGGGGCGCGGACGAGGAGCTGGTGAAGAAGCTGCAATCCATCGTCTTCCCCGGCATTCAGGGCGGCCCGCTGATGCACGTCATCGCCGCCAAGGCGGTGGCGTTCAAGGAGGCGCTCTCGCCCGAGTTCAAGCAATACCAGCAGCAGGTGGTGAAGAATGCCAAGGCGATGGCCGAGGTCATCATCCGCCGCGGCTACAAGATCGTCTCCGGTGGTACCGAGAACCACCTGATGCTGGTGGACATGATCGGCAAGGAGGCCAGCGGCAAGGAGGCGGAAGAAGCACTGGGCCGAGCCCACATCACGGTCAACAAGAACTCGGTGCCGAACGATCCGCGCAAGCCGTTCGTCACTTCCGGCCTTCGCATCGGCACGCCCGCGGTCACCACGCGCGGCTATCAGGAAGCCGATTGTGCCGAGCTTGCCGAATGGATTTGCGATGTGCTGGACGCGCCGCAGGACGAGGCGGTGATTGCCGCGGTGCGCGCCAAGGTGGAAGCCCAGTGCGCCCGTTTCCCGGTGTACGGCTGAAACCCCTGCCCCGAGCGGGCGCGTGCAGCGCGCTCGCTCAAGCTTGAATCGCGCACGACATGTTCTGTCCCTTCTGCCAGCACAGTGATACCCGGGTGGTGGACTCGCGGGTGAGCGAAGACGGTGCCACCATCCGCCGCCGCCGCGAGTGCGAAGCCTGCGGCGAGCGTTTTTCCACGCTGGAAACGATCGAGCTGAAACTGCCCACGGTGGTCAAATCCGATGGCCGCCGGGTGCCGTTTGACGGCCTGAAACTGCGGCAGAGCTTCGACCGCGCCCTGCAAAAGCGGCCGGTGCCCGAAGCGCGGGTGGAAGCGGCGGTGCGCGCGGTAGTGCATCAGGCACGCAAAACCACCGAACGCGAGATTTCCACCCGCCGCATCGGCGAGTTCGTGCTGGCGGAGTTGCGCAAGCTCGATCAGGTCGCCTTCGTGCGCTTTGCCTCGGTGTACCGCTCGTTCGAGGACACTGCCGATTTCCGGCAGGAGCTGGATCGGCTCGAACGCGACCCGCTGGTGTCGGGCATCCAGCAGGAGCTGCCGATTGGCGAGGCCCCCCCTGTCAAATCCCGGCGCAAATGAGCCACGACAGCGCCGATTTCGACCGCGCCATGATGCAGCGTGCGCTGGCACTGGCCGAGCGCGGCGCCTGCACCACCCGCCCCAATCCGATGGTGGGCTGCGTCCTGGTCAGGCAGGGCGAAGTAGTCGGCGAAGGCTGGCACCAGCGCAAAGGTGGCCCGCATGCGGAAATCTTCGCCCTGCGTCAGGCCGGCGAAGCGGCCCGGCGCGCGACGGCCTATGTCACGCTGGAGCCGTGTGCGCACACCGGCAGCACCGGCCCCTGTGCCGATGCCCTGATTGCCGCCGGCGTCGCCCGCGTGGTGGCGGCAATGCGCGATCCGTTCCCGCAGGTGGCCGGCCGCGGCTTCGAGAAGCTGCAAGCCGCCGGCATCGCGGTGCAATCGGGCCTTGAAGAAAACGCCGCGCGCTGGCTCAACCGTGGCTACCTCTCGCGCATCGAGCGTGGCCGCCCGTGGCTGCGGCTGAAGCAGGGCGCCAGCCTCGATGGCCGTACCGCGCTTGCCAATGGCGAATCGAAATGGATTACCGGTGCCGAAGCCCGCGCCGATGTGCAGCACTGGCGTGCGCGCGCCGGCGCCCTGATGACCGGGGCGGCCACCGTGCGTGCGGACGATCCGCATTTCACCGTGCGTCTGCCCGAAGTCCACGATTTTCTGCCGCCACTGCGCTGCGTGCTCGATACCCGGCTGGAAAGCCTGTCCGCCCGTCACATTCGCAGCGCGGACGCCCCCACCCTGTACTGCCATGCCGACACCTTGACGCCGCCGAGCCTGCACGGCGTGGAATGGTTGGCGACACCGCTCAAGGACGGACGGCTGGATGTGTCCTTCATCCTGGCCGAACTCGCCACCCGCGGCATCAATGAGGTGCAGGTGGAGGCCGGCAGCGCCCTCGCCGGCACCCTGCTGCGCGAAGGGCTGATCGACGAGCTGCTGCTTTACCTGGCTCCGTGCATTCTGGGGGGCGATGCGCGCGGCCTGTTTGCCGACCTCGGCCTTGAACGGCTGGCCGAGGCCCCCGGCTTCCAGCTGCGCGAAGTCACCCGCATCGGCACGGATGTGCGAATAATCGCCACACGCCCATTGCCAGGGTGAGCCGGATGAAAACCCGGGCAGGCTGCACGAAAGATGGAACACTGCGTCCAGCTCTGCCTGTCTCCCGCCGCTGTACTCGCGTATAAAATCGCTGCCCCGATCACGGAGATTGCCGATGTTCACCGGCCTCATCCAAGGCGTTGGCCGCCTTGCAAAAACCGAACCCCTGGCAGGCGATGTGCGTCTGCATGTGGAAGTGGGCACATTGCCGTTTGATGCGGTCACGCTTGGCGAAAGTATCGCCGTCAACGGCGTGTGCCTGACCGTGGTGGCCTTTGATGTCCAATCCTTTGCGGCGGATGTTTCCACCGAAACGCTGGCCTTGACCACGCTCGGGCGCCTGCCTGTCGGGGCGGCATTGAATCTGGAGCGTGCCCTGTTGCCGAGCGATCGCTTGGGCGGGCATCTGGTCAGCGGGCATGTCGATGGCGTGGGCGAAGTGCTGTCGATTCAGCCCGATGCCCGCGCCCTGCGCTGGCGCTTCTCCCTGCCTGCGGCACTGGCACGCTATGTGGCCAAGAAAGGTTCGATCTGCGTCGATGGCGTCAGCCTGACCGTCAACGAAGTGGGGCGTGACGCGGTGGGAGAGGATTTTTTCGAGGTGGCGCTGATTCCGCATACCGTCAGTCATACCGCCTTTGCCGATACCGACATCGGCAGCGCGGTGAATCTCGAAATCGACCTGATGGCGCGCTACGCCGAGCGGCTGCTGCTTTACCGGGACGTTTGAGCACGACGATTGTCCGTCCCCCTTGCCTGCACCTTGGCATCCACCCATCATGACGGCTTGCCAGTACAGCGTTGCCCTTCAATCGAGGAATCATCATGCCTTCTGTCCGTCAATACATCGCCTTTGGCTTTGGTCTGTTATTGGCCATGCCGCAGGCACTGGCACAACGCGCCGTCGATGCGGCCGAGCTGAGTGTTTCCGGCGTCAAACTCGGCATGGGCTGGAATGAGGCGCGGCAGGCGGCCAGCGAGTTCATGCAAGTGCCGGCAGCAACATTGGCAGCATTCAATCTCAACAATCCGCTGAGCCGTCGATACGAGCCGATGGGCTTTCGCATTCGCCAGCCCAATGTCGAGTTGATGGTCACTTTCAGTCCCGATCCTGCGCAATCGGGCATGCTGCGGGTCAGCGCGGTGAAATACGAACTGGCTTGGTCGCAGGAGAACGCCGAGCAGATGCGCCAAGCGGCACTGCAACGCTATGGCGCGCCTTCCAACGGACTGGAGGGAGTAACGCTCGAATGGTGTGCCCATCCGAATGAAAACCTCGGCCTTGGTTGCAGCATGATGGGGCAACCGGGTCAGGAAGGCCAGGCCGTACTGAAAACCTACAACACCACCTTGACGTTGGAAGATACCGGTGCCCATCTGCGCATCCAGCGTCATCTGGACAGCCAGAAAACCACCACTCCCCGTTTTTGAGTTCAGCCATGCCTTTTGCCACCATTCCCGAATTGCTTGAAGAAATCCGTGCCGGCCGCATGGTGGTGATCGTCGATGACGAGGATCGCGAGAACGAGGGCGATCTCATCATGGCGGCGGAGCTGGTCAAGCCGGCCGACATCAATTTCATGATTACCCATGCGCGCGGGCTGGTGTGCTTGTCGCTGACGCGCGAGCGTTGCCGTCAGCTCGGCCTGCCGCCGATGGTGCGCGACAACACCTCGCAGCACCACACCAATTTCACCGTGTCCATCGAGGCGGCCGAGGGCGTGACCACCGGCATCAGCGCCTACGACCGCGCCCACACCATCCGCACGGCAGTGCGCCCGGATGCACAGCCTCGGGATTTGTCCCAGCCCGGCCATATTTTTCCGCTGATGGCGCAGCCCGGCGGCGTGCTGACCCGTACCGGGCATACCGAGGCGGCCAGCGATCTGGCCCTGCTGGCCGGGCTTGAGCCTGCCGGGGTGCTGGTGGAGATCATGAATGCCGATGGCACGATGGCGCGCCGTCCGGAGCTGGAAGTGTTTGCCCGCGAACACGGCCTGAAGATGGGCTCGATCGAGGCGCTGATTCGCTACCGGCTGGAAACCGAGCACACCATCGAGCGGGTGGACAGTCGCGCAATCGACACGCCGCAGGGTGCCTTCACCCTGCATACCTACCGCGACCGCATCAGCCACGGCCTGCACTTTGCCCTGCAACGCGGCGAGACAAGAGCCGATGTGCCGACCCTTGCCCGGGTGCAGATGCAGAACGTGCTGGCCGATGCGCTCAACTGGCAACGCGAGGACTTCGGCCCGCTGACGCAGGAAACCCTGCAATTGCTGGCCGAAGCCGATGCCGGGGTACTGCTGCTGCTGGCCGATGCACAAACCCCGGACAGTCTGCTTGCGCGCCTGCGCAACGAGTCGCACCCGGTACCTGCCGCACCGATGGCCGAATGGCGCCGCAACGGTGCCGGCAGCCAGATTCTGGCCGATTTGGGCTACGGCAAACTGCGCGTCATCGGTACCCCGCGCAAGCAGGTGGGCCTCGCCGGGTTCGGTCTTGAAGTGGTGGAATATCTCGATTGGCGCGGCTGATTGACACATCGGCAAGCCAGGGTGCCCGTACTGTCAGGCAAGCACCGATCTACGGTCTGGCAGCCTGCATTGATTGCTGATTGTGCAGTGCCCCTTGTGCTTGGGGGGCGTGACCTGTCACAGCCGTCGATTGCCAGGCTCGCCCTGCCTGGTCGCACAGCCCGCGCCCTTCTTGGTGACTGGCACAATGACTGTTGCATCTTTTGCGGCCTGCTACCATCAACCGCCAAGCCGCGTTGCGTTTCAGCGCCTCATGGCGGCCATTCGCATTGGCTGGCGGCACACCTGGAGCCTCGGCGTTATGGCCTGCCCTGATCGACATTGACGCAGACCCACTGGATCTAACCCTCCCGTGCTTTGCTCACTACTTGCAGCCGCTCTTCCAGAACTTTCCGGGAAGCCGGGCTGCTGCTGCGCGGCAGGAGGGTATGGGCGTGAGCCAACCGCTCGGGCAGTTCGGTGTGGCGGCCTTCCAGTGCGGCAAGTTCGGCGTCGAGCACGGCGCGTTCGGCCTCCAGATTGAGCAAACCGCCCTCGCATTGCTCGCGCCAGGCGCGCAACAGCCTGGCATCGCGCAGGTGGCAGGCAGCGTATTCGGCCATCGCCAGCGCAATGTATTGGCGGTAACCATCGGGCAGCCGGGCATGTTGCCCGGCAAGGCGCGGCCAGAAATCCACCACGGGCAGCGCGTCAGCTGTGCCGCCATCGAGCCACCATTGCGCGTACAGTACTTCGCACAGGCGCGCGGACAGGCTGTCGGCGGCGTGTTCGCCGGGAACGGGGACAAGATGAGCCGGCCAATCGCGCGGGCGCACCCCGGCCATGCCGAGGCCGCTGAGGCGTTGCAATTGCAGATACCGCTGGGTGTTGGCCTCGTCGCGCACGAGTCCCCACAGCTGGCGTCCATCACTTTGCCAGCCCTGCACGGTAAGCGGCAGGAGATTGATGACGGCCAGAAACAGCGCCATCCACGCCGCCCCCTGCAACAAGCCAAGTTTGGCCACGGCAAGAAACAGTGACACCCACGTATCGCCTTGCAACAGGCCGAGCGCAGCAGGCGATGCCAGGGCACGGACGGCAACGAGCAGCACGGCCGCCGTGGCCAGGTTGGCAAGAATGCCGCCCAGCATGAAGAACGCCATCCCCGGGCGGGAAATCTCCCGCCCCGGTGGCGGGAACATGCCGGCAAAACCACCCAGCCCGGCAATCGTCGCTGCCCGCGATACCCGCCAGCGTCCGGCTTCTTTTTGCAGCCGCCACGGGCCAATCATGGCCACCAAAAGGCGCATCCCCGCCAGCCGCCCAGCCAGGGCATGGCCAGCCTCATGCAGCAATACATGCGGCCAGAACGACAGCACAAGCCCCAACAGGAATAACATGCCGCCACCGCGCGGATAGGGCGAGGGCAGCAGGTCGCGGCTTTCGAGCACGGCAATCAGGGCGCCCAGCATGCCCCAGCCCAGCACCATGGCCAGCCAGCGCCAAGGTGACTGGTTTTTTTGGCCTTCCCCCGGTGACGGGACAGGGGGCGGATACAGCGCGGCGTGTTCGGGGAGGGTCATGGCAGTCATTGTCCCGAGGAGAGGGCGGTTGCGGCGGGCGCATCCCCGCCAAGCGGGTTGTAAAGTTTGTTTGACAACATACTCCACAGTCACGGCAATATGTCAAACGTGCTTGACACTCCACTTCACCGCCGGGTCAGCTCGGCTCGGCAGAACGCCTTCGGACACGGCCGGGCAAGGCTCAGCCGCTGATGTATTTTTCCCGGCGAATATGCTTCATCGGCAGGCCGAGAGTTTTCAGCTCGGCAATGCAGGCATCGACCATCTGCGGGTTGCCGCACAGATAGGCGATGTCGCTTTCGCCATCGGGTGCCAGTGCCGCCAGTGCGCTTTGCACATAGCCATGATGAACCTCGGCCAGCGTGGCCAGTTCGCTGCCGGCGCCCGGCATCTGCCGCGACAGGCAGGGGAGATAGCGAAAGCGCGCGCCGTGGCGGCGGGCAAAATCGACGAACTCCTCGGCAAACAGCAACTCCTCCGGGCTGCGCGCGCCGTGCAGCAGGGCGACTTCCAGCCCGCGCGCGTGCATCTGGGCTTCCAGCTCCGGCAGCATCGAGCGGTAGCTGGCGATGCCGGTGCCGGTGGCGACCAGCAGGTAGCGACGGTTGGCATCACCGGGTTTGAGCACGAATTGCCCGAGCGGGCCGCTGGCCTCCAGCACATCACCAATCGCCATGCCCTGAAACAGTGCCGTGGCTGCACCGCCGGGCACCTGGCTTGCAACGAACTCGACCGCCTCGCCGACTTCGATATGGTGATCGTGGCGGGTGGCGCAGGAATAGCTGCGCCGCGCCAGGCTGCCGTCGGCAAGACGGAAGTGGATCTGGATGAATTGCCCCGGCGTGTATTCCAGTGGCTGCCCATCTTCGCGCACGAAACCAAGATGCAGCACGCCCGGCGCGATTTGGCGGCGGGAAACCAGACGGATCGGAAACAGGGAAGACATGGAGCAGGCAATGGCAAAGGGGGCACTTATACTAGCCGCTTCACTCCGACTGGCACGTCCATGCCTTCTGCAAATCCTTCCGCCGCACTTTCGGTACGCGGCCTTGAAAAGACTTATGACAACGGCACCCGTGCCCTGAAGGGCGTGTCTTTCGACGTGGTGCCGGGAGATTTCCATGCCCTGCTCGGCCCGAACGGTGCGGGCAAATCCACCCTGATCGGCATTGTCAGCTCGCTGGTCAACAAAAGTGCCGGCACGGTGCAGGTATTCGGCATCGATCTGGATGCCGAGCGCGGGGCGGCGATGCGCCAAATCGGGCTGGTGCCGCAGGAAATCAACTTCAACATGTTCGAGAAGCCGCTGGACATCTGCGTCAACTACGCCGGTTTCTACGGCATCCCCCGGCACGCGGCCTTGCAGCGCGCCGAGGAAGTGCTGCGCGAGGCGCAACTGTGGGAAAAGGCGCATGTCATGAGCCGCACCCTCTCCGGTGGCATGAAACGCCGGCTGATGATCGCCCGCGCCATGATGACCCGCCCGCGCCTCTTGATTCTGGATGAACCCAGCGCCGGGGTGGATATCGAAATCCGCCGCGGCATGTGGCAGACGCTGAAAAAGATCAATACCGAAGGCACCACCATCATCCTCACCACGCACTATCTGGAGGAAGCCGAGGCGCTGTGCCGCACGCTGGCGATCATCGACAAGGGCCGCATCGTGGCCGAAGGCTCGATGAAATCGATGCTGGCGCGGCTGGACGTGGAAGGTTTCGTGCTGGACGTGGAGGGCGATTTGCCCGCCGCCCTGCCGCAGATCGAGGGCGCTTCGCTGCACGCCCGCGATGCACAGACACTGGAGCTGGAAATGCCGCGCGCGATGGATTTGAACCGCGTCTTTGCCGTGCTCGATGCGGCCGGCATCCGCGTGCGTTCGATGCGCACCCAGAGCAACCGCCTGGAAGAACTGTTCGTGCGCATGATCGCCACCCCCGACACCGCAAGCCAAGGCCATTCGGCATGAGCGCCCATCTGACTGCCCTCTACACCATCATCCGCCGCGAAATCTCGCGCATCCTGCGCATCTGGCCGCAAACGCTGGTGCCGCCCGCCATCACCATGACGCTGTATTTCCTCATTTTCGGCGGCCTGATCGGCTCGCGCGTGGGCGACATGGGCGGCTTCGACTACATGGCCTTCATCGTGCCCGGGCTGGTGATGATGAGCGTCATCCAGAACAGCTACGGCAACATCAGCTCCAGCTTCTTCGGTGCCAAGTTTGGCCGCCACATCGAGGAGCTGATGGTCAGCCCGATGCCGAACTGGGTCATCCTGAGCGGCTATGTCACCGGCGCGGTGCTGCGCGGGCTGATGGTGGGGGCGATCGTCATGGGCATCGCCATGCTGTTCACGCCGGTACGCATCCCGCACCCGCTGGTGACCCTCGGCGCCCTGCTCCTTGGGGCCACCATCTTCTCGCTGGCCGGCTTCGTCAACGCCGTGTACGCCAAGAAGTTCGACGACATCACCATCATCCCCACCTTCATCCTCACCCCGCTGACCTATCTCGGCGGCGTGTTCTACTCGGTCAGCCTGCTGCCGGACTGGGCGGAAGCTGCCACCCGCTTCAACCCGGTGTTCTACATGGTCAACGCCTTCCGCTACGGCCTGCTTGGCGTCAGCGACGTGCCGGTCTGGCAAGCCTTCGCCCTGATGAGCGTTTTCGTCATCGCCCTGACCGCCTTCGGCCTGCACCTGTTGCACCGGGGCACCGGGATGCGCAGCTGAGGGCAGGCCGCATCCCGCGCGTCGGCATGCGACCTTCATCCTGCACAATCCGCCCATGTCGCCCTCCTCACTGCCCCAATCCCTCATCATCTTCGGCCACGGCTATGCCGCCGGGTTCATCGCTCGCAATCTGCGCGAGGCCGGGGTGCAGGTGGTGGTGACGCGCCGTGTGGCCGCGGGCGAGATCCGCGGCTTTGATGGCCAGCACATTGACCCGCGCCTTGCCGCCGATATTCGCCAGTGTCAGGCGGTGCTGTCCTCCATTCCGCCGGATGCGGCCGGCGACCCGGCCGCGCGGGTATTGGCCGAAGCCTTGCAGGCGGCCGGTCATATCCGCTGGTTCGGTTATCTCTCCTCCACCGCCGTGTATGCCGCCGGGGATATTGACGAAACCACACCCGTCGCACCCGGGGACGAGACCGGCAAGCGTCGAGTATTGGCCGAGCAGCAATGGCAGGCACTGGCCACGGCCGCCGGGGCAGCCAGCGCCCTGTTCCGACTGCCGGCCATCTACGGCCCCGGTCGCAATGCCATCACCCAGTTGCGCGCGGGTACCGCGCGCCTGATCGACGCCCCCGGCGTGCGCTTCAACCGCGTGCATGTCGAAGACCTGGCCCGCTGCGTGCTGGCCGCCTTGCAACGGGCAAACGGCCATGCCGTCTATCTGCCCTGCGACGAGGCACCCGCCGCCTCTGCCGAGGTGCTGCGCCATGCTGCCGCCCTCACCGGCCTGCCCCTGCCGCCCGCGCAGACACTGGACGACCCGGCACTCTCCCCGGCACTGCGGCGCTTTTACCGGCAAGGGGAAAAACACCTCGACAACCGCCGCACCCGGCAAATGCTCGGCTGGCAACCACGCTTCGCCAACTACCGGGAAGGATTGCAGGCGGCCTTGCTGGATGAGACAAGTACCTGACGCAGGTCTCGGCACATCCAATTTGTGGTACCACTGCTGCAGATCAACCCTCACTTGCAATTGGCATGGGCACACCACCGTCAAACCCTTGCCGGGACAGTCCGCCCTATAATTGCCGCCCTGCCCCCGACCTCCGGTGCGGCGCTTCCCAACGACTCAAGGCAAGCCATGTCTTCGCAATACATCTACACCATGAATCGGGTGTCCAAGGTGGTGCCGCCCAAGCGGCAGATCATCAAGGACATTTCGCTCTCCTTCTTCCCCGGTGCCAAGATCGGCCTTCTGGGCCTGAACGGTGCGGGCAAATCCACCGTGCTGAAAATCATGGCCGGTGTCGATACCGACTTCGAGGGCGAAGCCCGTCCGCAGCCCGGCATCAAGGTCGGCTATCTGCCGCAGGAGCCGCAACTTGACCCGGACAAGACCGTGCGTCAGGCGGTGGAAGAAGGCGTCGGCGAAGTGCTGCAAGCCCAGGCCGCGCTGGAAGCGGTATATGCGGCCTACGCCGAAGAAGGTGCGGATTTCGATGCACTCGCCAAAGAGCAGGAGCGTCTGGAAGCCATCCTCGCCTCGGGCGATGCGCACACGCTGGAGCAGCAACTGGAAGTCGCCGCCGATGCGCTGCGCCTGCCGCCGTGGGATGCCAAAATCGGCAACCTCTCCGGTGGCGAGAAGCGTCGCGTCGCGTTGTGCCGCCTCTTGCTGCAAAAGCCCGACATGCTGCTCCTGGACGAGCCGACCAACCATCTCGACGCCGAATCGGTGGAGTGGCTGGAGCAATTCCTGCAACGCTATCCGGGCACCGTGGTGGCGGTCACCCACGATCGCTACTTCCTCGACAACGCCGCCGAGTGGATTCTGGAACTCGACCGTGGCCGCGGCATTCCGTGGAAGGGCAACTACACCGAATGGCTGGTGCAGAAGGACGAGCGCCTGAAGCAGGAAGAAAATCAGGAAAAAGCCCGGCAAAAAGCCATCCAGAAAGAACTGGAATGGTCGCGCCAGAACGCCAAGGGTGGGCGCAGCAAAGGCAAGGCGCGTCTGGCGCGTCTGGAAGAGCTGCAATCGCAGGAATACCAGAAGCGCAACGAGACCAACGAAATCTTCATCCCGCCGGGCGAGCGCCTCGGCAACTCGGTGATCGAGTTCAAGAACGTCAGCAAGAAGTTCGGCGACCGCCTGCTGATCGACAACCTCTCGATGATCGTCCCGCCCGGTGCCATCGTCGGCATCATCGGGCCGAACGGCGCGGGCAAATCCACCCTGTTCAAGATGATTACCGGGCAGGAAAAGCCCGATTCGGGCGAAATCGTCATCGGCCCCACGGTCAAGCTTTCCTACGTGGACCAGAGCCGCGACAAACTCGAAGGCAACCACAACGTGTTCCAGGAAATCTCCGGCGGCCTCGACATCCTCAACATCAACGGTGTGGAAATCCAGTCGCGTGCCTACATCGGCCGCTTCAACTTCAAGGGGCAGGACCAGCAGAAACTGGTCGGCACGCTCTCCGGCGGTGAGCGCGGCCGTCTGCACATGGCCAAGACCCTGTTGCAGGGCGGCAACGTGCTGCTGCTGGACGAACCCTCGAACGATCTGGACATCGAAACCCTGCGCGCGCTGGAAGACGCCCTGCTGGAGTTCCCCGGCAATACCTTCGTCATCAGCCACGATCGCTGGTTCCTCGACCGCATCGCCACCCACATCCTCGCCTTCGAAGGCGACTCGCATGTGGAGTTCTTCCAGGGCAATTACCGCGAGTACGAAGAAGACAAGAAACGCCGCATGGGCGATGATGCCGCCCCCAAACGCCTGCGCTTCAAGGC
>JBHADJ010000039.1:0-2850 GCA_041855065.1 Lysobacter sp. | reverse complement strand
CGAGACGCCCCAGCGTGCCCGTTCGCCCTGCCAGCGCCAGCCCAGCTCCAGATTGAGGCTCTTTTCCGCGCGCAAATCCGGGTTCGAGGCTTGATTCCAGTAATACACTTCCTCGCCGGTGGCGACATGGGTGGCAAGGCTGGATGAAAGGTTGAGGAACATGTCGCTGGCGCTCGGGGCACGGAAACCGCGTCCTGTTTGCAGCCAAAGGGTTTGCTGCGGGGTGAGCCGCCAATCCAGCCCCGCGCTCCAACTGGCAGCCGCGAAGGTGGCCGGGGTCAACACGCCGACGCGATCGGGAAAGTTCCGGGTGGCGGTGGCTTCGTAGCGGTAGTGGTCGTAACGTGCACCCAGGGTAAGGCCGAGCCGATCGTCAAGGAGGCGGATGCGATCGCGCAGATAGAGATTCCAATGCCGGGTGTCGATATCCGGCAGGCGGCCGCCTTGCAGATAGGGGTTGACGATGACCTCGCCGCTGTCGTTCTGGAAGCTGCGGTAATCGACTTGGGCGAGATCGCGGCTGCGCCAGCCAAGCCCGTAAATCAGCTGGTGGCGCACGTTTTGCCCCCATTGCTTGGCAAAGTCCAGCGTGAACTGGCTTTGGATTTGCTCGCCGGAGCGGTCGTCCAGCCGCCAGCAGGCCACCGTGCGCGAGCTGCAGCTGGCCGACAGGCCCAGAATGCGGGTGAGGGCGAGGTTCTCGCTCTTCTGGTGATCGATCCGCGCCTCCAGCGTATCGAAGGCGGCAAGATGGGCTTGCCACTCCCAGGACAGGCCATAACGGTCGCGGCGGGTTTCGTCGTCGCCCCAGCGTTCGATATAGGCGGTGTTGGCACCCTGTACACGGCCAAGGTTTTCCAGCGTGCTCTCGCCACGGCTGCGCTCGTACAAAAGCCCGATGCGATGTGCCGGGGTGGGCAGGAATTGCAGTTTGGCCAGCAGGTTGTGGCTGTCGAAATCCAGCGGGTCGCGGCTGCGGCGGCTTGCGCCGGTCTGTGCCGGGCTGTCATCGCCGTACCAGCTTTCGGTTTCGTGCCCCTGCCGGCGGGTATAAACCAGCATCGACTCGAATTTGCCGGTGCGATTGGCAAAGGTGAAGGTGCCGTGGTTTTCGTCGCTGGCGCTGGCGTGGCCAAGCTTCAGGCCGAAATAGCTGTCGTTGCCTTGGCGGGCGAGATAGTCATACGGGTCTTTGGTGGTGAAGGAAATCGAGCCACCCAGTGCGCCACTGCCGGCGGTGATGCTGTCCGCGCCTTTGCTGATGTCGATTTGCTTGAGCGTATCGATGTCCGGGCTGCCGCGTCCTGCGCGGAAAAAGTCGTACAGCTGGGCGGCAAGGCTTTCCACTTGCTCTGGCATTTCCATGCCGTCGATGCGCATCGAAACGCGATCGCCTGACAGGCCGCGGATATTGATGCCGTTATCACCAAAGCGCAGCCCCATGTCGTTGATTTCAACGCCTGGGATGTAGCGGATGGCATCTTCCAGCGTGTTGGCCATGTCGGCCTGCAATTGCTCGGCATCCACGGTGACGGTGTTCTGATTGGCCGAGGCTTTTTTCTCTTTCTGGCCGGTGACGACGATTTTGTCGAGCGAGGCGCCTTCGGGCTCGGGATTGTCGGCGGCATGGCTGGCCGGGGCGAGGGCAAGAAGAATCGAAAGCGCAAGCAAGCTGCGCTTTAATGGGGTGTTGTGCATGGAGGGCTCCACAGTCAAGTTGAAACGATTTGGCTGCGGCAGGCGCGTGGCCTTGCGTGGCTGGTTTTTTATGCGGCAAAAGCGGCACGTCCCTGTGCCGCACCCGGAAGCGGGTCAGGGTGTGCGTGCCGGCGCGGGCAGGGCGACATCGGCGCTGTCCACCTTGCCATCGCCGTTGCGGTCAACGCGCTGGAACATTTGCAGGCCGGTTTCGAGATGTTCTTCGGCATCAAGGCGGTCGTTCCGGTTCTTGTCCAAAACGCCGAAGCGCACGCGTGCCTGACGCAGCTCGCGGCTCTTGATTTCGTGGATGCGGGCATCGATGCGGTGGCGGAACTCGGCCGCGTACTCGTCAAAGCTCAGGCGCCCATCACGGTTGCTGTCGGTGCGCTCGAATTGTTCCTTGCGCGCGGCATCGTATTCCTCGCGCGGGATTTGCCCATCGTTATTGGTGTCATACAGTGCCCGCATCCCGGCTTGGGTATGGCTGGTGGGCATGGCAAGAATCGTGCGTGGCGCGTCGGCAGGAAGGGCCTCGGGCAGCTTGCCTTCGGCAAAGGCTGCAAAGCCACGCTCGCCGGCAGCATCGAAGCGCTCGCGGCTGATATGGCTTTGCCCGTTGCCGGCCAGTGCCTCGAAACGGCGACGGGTTTGCGCATCGGTTTCGGCAAGTTCAGCGCGGATGCGGGTATCGAGGCGAGCCTCGAACTCACGCACGTATTCGCCAAGATCGATATGGCCATTGTGGTCGTAATCGCTTTCGGCAAAGCGTTGGCGGCGGAAGTTCTCATATTCGGCGCGCATCAAGACGCCATCATTATCAAGATCATGCGCCTTGATGAAGGCTTCAACATTGTTGCCGTGGCCGCTGAAGGTAGCGGGCAGCGGCTGGGTGGCCGGAGCCGTGCCGTGCGCATGTTGCGCATGGGCTTGCAGGCAAGCGGCGGAAAGAGTGAGAGCAAGGGCGAGTGTCAGCGGTTTCATCGAGTTCATGGCGCCAGCGTGCGGAAGGTGAGGGTGTAGGAATGGCTGTATTCGGCAACGCCGCTTTCCGCCGGTGCCGGGGTGCGGTAACGCACCAGTGCCAGCCACAGCGCCGGGCGTTCGGCGCGGAACTCGGCACGGCCTTCGGCATCGGTGGTCAGGCTGATT
>JBHADJ010000038.1:0-4612 GCA_041855065.1 Lysobacter sp. | reverse complement strand
TCGGGGCCGAGATCGACGATCCAGTCGGCGGTCTTGATGACATCGAGATTGTGTTCGATGACGACGATGGTATTGCCCTCGTCGCGCAGTTTGTGCAGCACCGCCAAAAGTTGCCGGATATCGGCAAAATGCAGCCCGGTGGTGGGCTCGTCGAGGATGTACAGGGTGCGGCCGGTGTCGCGCCGGGACAGCTCGCGCGAGAGCTTGACCCGCTGCGCTTCCCCGCCCGAAAGCGTGGTGGCGGATTGGCCGAGCTTGACGTAGGCCAGGCCAACGTCGATCAGGGTTTGCAGCTTGCGGCCGATGGCGGGGACGTTCTCGAACAGGGCGGCGGCATCTTCCACCGTCATTTCCAGCACGTCGTGGATGTTGTAGCCCTTGTAGAGGATTTCCAGCGTTTCGCGGTTGTAGCGCTTGCCGGCGCAGACATCGCAGGGCACGTAGACATCCGGCAGGAAGTGCATTTCCACCTTGATGAGGCCATCGCCCTGACAGGCTTCGCAGCGCCCGCCGCGCACGTTGAAGCTGAAGCGTCCGGGGGCATAGCCACGGGCACGCGCTTCGGGCACCTGCGCGAACAATTCGCGCAGCGGGGTGAACAGGCCGGTATAGGTGGCGGGATTGGAGCGCGGGGTGCGGCCAATCGGCGATTGGTCGATATCCACCACCTTGTCGAACAGGTCCAGTCCCTGGATTTCCCGGTATTCGGCCGGGGTATGCGAGGCGCCGTTGATTTCGTTGGCGGCCAAGGCGTACAGGGTGTCGTTGATGAGGGTGGATTTGCCCGAGCCGGAGACGCCGGTGATGGCGGTCATGAGACCGACCGGGATTTCCAGATGGACGTTCTTGAGGTTGTTGCCGTTCGCGCCCTTGAGCTTCAGCATCGCTTTTTTGTCCGGCTTGCGCCGGGTTTTCGGCACGTCGATGCCGCGTCGGCCGGAGAGATAGTCGCCGGTCAGCGAGCGCTTTGCGGCGAGGATGTCGGCGAGCGTGCCTTCGGCCACCACTTCGCCGCCATGCACGCCGGCGCCGGGGCCGATATCGACGATGTGGTCGGCAAGGCGGATGGCATCCTCGTCGTGCTCCACCACGATCACGGTATTGCCCAAATCGCGCAGGCGGGTGAGGGTGCTCAGCAGCCGCTCGTTGTCGCGCTGGTGCAGGCCGATGGAGGGCTCGTCCAGCACGTACATCACCCCGACCAGCCCGGCGCCGATCTGGCTGGCCAGCCGGATGCGCTGCGCCTCGCCGCCGGACAGGGTGTCGGCCTTGCGCTCCAGGGTGAGGTAGTCCAGCCCGACATCGACCAGAAAGCCCAGCCGTTCGTTGATTTCCTTGATGATCTTGGCGGCGATTTCACCGCGCCAGCCCGGCAGTGCCAGCGTGGAGAAAAATGCCAGTGCCGCATCGATCGGCTCCTGCGTGACCTGATAGATCGGCCGCTCGCCGACGAACACGTTGCGGGCGGCGCGGTTCAGGCGTGCGCCTTCGCAGTCCGGGCAAGGGCGTTCACTGATGTATTTGGACAGTTCCTCGCGTACCGCGCCGGATTCGGTTTCGCGGTAGCGGCGCTCCAGATTGGGGAGGATGCCCTCGAACGGGTGCTTGCGCGTGGTACGGCTGCCGGCATCGTTGACATAGCTGAAAGCCACCGCCTCGTTGCCCGAGCCGTGCAGCACTGCGTGGCGGATGTATTCGGGCAATTGCTCCCACGGCGTATCAACCTTGAAATCGTAATGCCGGGCGAGCGATTGCAGCATCTGGAAATAATAGGTGGTGCGCCGATCCCAGCCACGGATGGCACCGGCGGCCAGCGACAGCTCCGGGTGCATCACCACCCGCTCGGGGTCGAAAAACTGTGCCACGCCGAGGCCATCGCAGGTTTCGCAGGCACCCATCGGGGCATTGAAGGAAAACAGGCGCGGCTCCAGCGCGGGCAGGGCGTAATCGCAGACCGGGCAGGAATAGCGCGAAGAGAACAGATGCGGTGCGGCGGACTCGTCGTCCAGCGATTGCACCAGTGCCATGCCCTCGCCGAGTTTCAGCGCGGTTTCAAACGACTCGGCAAGACGCTGGCGGATGTCCTCGCGCACCTTGAAGCGGTCGATGACCGCCTCGATGGTGTGCTTTTGCCGCAGTGCCAGGGGCGGTACCGCATCCATTTCGTACAGCACGCCATCCACCCGCACCCGCACATAGCCCTGCGCGCGCAGCTGCTCGAAAACCTGCGCATGCTCGCCCTTGCGATCGCGTACCACCGGCGCCAGCAGCATCCAGCGCTGGCCCTGAGTGGCCGGGCTTTCCTCCAGCGCCAAGACCTGATCGACCATCTGGCTGACGGTCTGCGCCTCCAGCGGAAAGTGGTGGTCGGGGCAGCGCGGCGTGCCCACCCGTGCATACAAAAGACGCAGATAGTCGTACACCTCGGTAATCGTGCCGACGGTGGAGCGCGGATTGTGGCTGGTGGATTTCTGCTCGATGGAAATGGCCGGCGACAGCCCTTCGATGTGATCGACATCGGGCTTTTCCATCACCGAAAGGAATTGCCGTGCATAGGCCGAGAGCGATTCCACGTAGCGTCGCTGCCCCTCGGCATACAAGGTGTCGAACGCCAGCGAGGACTTGCCCGAGCCGGAAAGCCCGGTAATGACGATCAGCTTCTCGCGCGGCAGCGTCAGGTCGAAGTTCTTGAGATTGTGCGTGCGCGCACCACGAATGCGGATGGAATCCAGCGCCACGGGGAAGTCCGGCAGATGAGGAACTCGCTAGCCTAGAGCTTCGCGCGGCTGCGGGCAAATCCTCCGCCCCGAATCAAGCATGGCGATGGCAAAGGCCGGGCATCGCGGCTCGTGTGCGGGGCGTGGCAACGGGCAGGCAAAATAATGCGCTCGTGCTTCCTCACGGTGCCGGCCCCGTGCACTGGCACGGCCTGCATGAAGTGGTCGTGGCGAGGATGGGCGCTCACTTGGCCTCCACCCGGCTGCCATCGCGCAGGCGTTCGTCGGGCTGGAGGATCACCGCATCACCTGCCTGCACGCCTTCGAGAATCTGCACGGCAGTGGCCGCGCGCAGGCCGATGCGTACCGGGGTGAGCCGGGCACGGCCATTGACGACGCGATACAAGGCCCAGCCATCGTCGGCATCGCCGCGGGTGCGGCTTTGCTGGCGGAACAAGGCTGCGGCCGGCACTTGCAGGGCATCGTCCTGATGCTCAAGGATGAAATCCAGCTCCACCCGGTAGGCATCGCCAAGGGCAGCCCACTGGCTGTGCGGGCTGGTGATGTCGAGGATGACGCGAGTGCGCTGCTCCTCCACGCCCAGAGCCGAGATCTTGGTGAAGCCGCCCGGCTCCACCCGGCTGATGCGGGCATCAAGCGTGCCTTCGCCGCCCCAGCGGGTGATCTTGGCGGCCATGCCCGGGGCCAGTTGCACGGCATCGGTGGAGAGCAGCTCGGCTTCGATTTCCAGCTGCGTGGCATCGCCGATTTCCAGCAAGGCTTGCCCGGCACTGACGGGTGTGGCGCTTTGCAGCAGCCGTTTCAGCACCACGCCGCTGACCGGGGCGGGAATTGTCAGCGGTTTGCCGTGGGTATTGCTGCGCCCTTCTTGTGCGAGCGTTGCGCGTGTGGCAGAAACCCGCTGCGCGGCACTGTCGGCATCAGCGCGGGCAGCGGCAAGCTCCGCGCTGGCTGCACGTGCCCGGGCATCCACCTCATCAAAGCTCGCTTGCGACAGGGTGCGATCGGCAAGCAGCACGCGGGCGCGTTGCAGGTTGTTTTGCGCCAGTGTTTGCGCAGCGCGTGCGGCAGCGACCCGTTGTTGTGCGGCGGCTTGCAAACTTTGCCCAGAGGCGATTTCGGCTTCGGCCTGGGCGCGGCTGCGGGCATCAAGCAGGCCGCTGGTGACAGGTTCAATCAAGGCCAGTACTTGCCCGGCGCGGACGCTATCACCCGGCTCAAGCTCAATCCGGCGCAGAAGGCCGGCGGTGGGTGCGGTGATGACGTAACGCTGGCGCAGGCGGGTTTTGCCTTCTTCGGAAAATTGCCTCGTCAGCGGCCCGCGGCGGGCATTTTCCACCTGTGCCAGTTGTGGGCTTTCGCGCAAGGCAAGCCAGGCGAGCACGGCCAACAGGGCGATGATGGCGAGCGGGTAGCGCAGTTTCTTGGGCAAGCTGGTTTTTTTCATGGCATTGGCTCGGCAATGGCTGTGGTGGCAATGGCCGGGGGAGCGGGGAGGGAATCACGCATGGGTCTTCAGCGCCTCGATCATGTCCAGCCGCCGCACCTGCCGCAGCACGGCCAGGCCGCTGAGGATGGACGAGCACAGGGTGACGAGGGTGGCAAAGGCATAGGTGGACGGCGGTATGTATAGCGGCACGCGGTACAGGTCTGACTGCAAGCCCGCCACCATGACCCACGACAGCGCCCAGCCTGCCGCCCACGACAGGGGGATGGATAGCAGCACCAGCACACCCACTTCGCCCAGCAGGATGCGGCTGACTTCGCCCTGGGTAAAGCCCAGCACGCGCAGGCTGGCCAGCTCGCGCGCGCGCTCGGCCAGGGTGATGCGCGCCCAGTTGTAGACCACGCCAAAGTTGACGATGCTGCCCATG
>JBHADJ010000037.1:0-3559 GCA_041855065.1 Lysobacter sp. | reverse complement strand
ATGAAATCGCCGTCCACCCAGCCAATTGACGCCATGCAGGTGGCGGAGCGCAAGACCCGCTCGCTGTACCCGGAGCCGTTTGCCACGCGGATGCAGGGGCGCAGCAAGCGGGCGCTGGGGGACTGGTTCGGGCTTGCCAATTTCGGCGTCAATCTGACCACGCTGGCGCCGGGCGCGGCTTCAGCCCTGCTGCATGCGCACAGCCATCAGGACGAGTTCGTGTTCATCCTGCAAGGCGTGGCCACGCTGGTCACCGGGGAGGGCGAGCGTGTGCTGGAAGCGGGCATGTGCGTTGGTTTCAAGGCCGGCAGCGGGCTTGCCCATCAATTACGCAACGATTCGCGCACGCCGGTGGTGTATCTCGAAGTCGGCGATCGCACGGCAGGCGATTGCGTGAGTTACCCGGAAGACGACATCGCCGCCCGGCATGTGGAGGGTGCCTGGGTGTTCACGCACAAGGACGGCACGCCGTATTGAGCAGCAGGACGGTGTCCTGCTGGTTTTCAGCGATAATTCCGCCGTGTCCGAAACCCCTCCCTTCGATGGCAAAGCCTATGCCCGCGCCCTGACCGCCGCGCCGGGGGTGTATCGCATGTATGCGGCCGATGGCAGCCTGCTGTACGTGGGCAAGGCCGCCTCGCTGAAAAAACGGGTGGCGAGCTATTTCACCAAGGCGCTGTCCGCGCGCACGGCCAGCATGGTGGCGCAGATTGCGCGGATGGAAATCACCGTCACCCGCACGCCGGCCGAAGCCCTGCTTCTGGAAAACCAGCTGATCAAATCGCAAAAGCCGCGCTACAACGTGCTGCTGCGTGATGACAAGAGCTACCCCTACGTGTTCATCAGCCGGGAGGACTGGCCGCGGATTGCAGCCCAGCGTGGTGCACGCAGCCAGCCGGGGCGCTACTTTGGCCCGTATCCGAGTGTCGGTGCGGTGCGCGAAACGCTCAATCTGATGCAGAAGCTGTTCCAGCTGCGCAATTGCGAGGACAGCGTGTTCAAGAACCGCAGCCGTCCCTGCCTGCAACACCAGATTGGCCGTTGCAGTGCGCCGTGCGTGGCGCGCATTTCCGCCACCGACTATGCCGAATCGGTGCAGCGGGCAGTGCTGTTTCTGGAAGGGCGCAGCGACGAATTGAGCGGTGATCTGACCCGGGCGATGGAGGCTGCAAGCCAGTCGCTGGCTTTTGAGCGCGCCGCGCGCCTGCGCGATTTGCTGGCCGCCATTCGCACCGTGCAGGCGCGTCAGTTCGTCGATGGCAATGCCGCCGAGCTGGATGTGCTGGCCTGTGCGCTGGAAGGCGGGCGTGCCTGCGTGGTGGTGCTGTCGTTCCGCGATGGTCGCAACCTCGGCACGCGCAGTTATTTCCCCAAATTGAACGGTGCCGACAGTGCGGAAGAAGTGTTGTCGGCCTTTGTTTCGCAGTATTACGGCGAACAACTCGCACCGCGGGAAATCGTGCTGGATCGGGAAATCCCCGATGCGCAATGGTTGCAGGAGGCGCTGGGCAGCCGTGCCGAGCGGCGGGTGCAGATCAAGCATGCGGTGCGTGGCGAGCGCGCCGGCTATCTGGAGCTGGTCAAGCGCAATGCCGCCGTGGCGCTCGCCGGGGAGCTGGCCAGCCGCAGTGCGCAGAGTGCGCGACTGGCCGATTTGCAGGCCATGCTCGGGCTGGCCTCGCCCCCGGCGCGCATCGAGTGCTTCGACATCAGTCATACCCAGGGCGAGGCGACCGTGGCTTCCTGCGTGGTGTTCGATGGCGAGGGTGCACTGCGCAATCAATACCGGCGCTACAACATCAGCGGCATCGTGCCGGGGGATGATTACGCTGCCATGCAGCAGGCGCTGGAGCGGCGCTTTCGCCGTGCGCTGGAAGCCGAAAGTAACAGCCCGGCGGCGGTATTGCCGGATGTGCTGCTGATTGATGGCGGGGCAGGGCAGCTTGGCCGTGCCCGGCAGGTGCTGGAAGAATTGGGTGTGGTGGACGTGGCGATCGTGGGCGTGGCCAAAGGCGTGGAGCGCCGTGCCGGGCACGAAACCCTGCTCTTGCCTGATGGCCGCGAAATCCGCCCCGGCACGCATTCGCCGGGATTGCAGTTGATCCAGCAGGTGCGCGACGAGGCACACCGTTTCGCCATTACCGGGCACCGCGGGCGGCGGCAGAAAGCACGCAATACCAGCCGCATCGAGGACATCCCAGGCATTGGCCCGCGTCGCCGTGCGGCCTTGCTCAAGCACTTCGGCGGGCTGGCCGGCCTGAAAGCCGCCGGGGCGGACGAAATCGCCCGCGTCGAAGGCATCAACGCCGCCTTGGCCGAACGCATCTACACCGCCTTGCATGGTTTGGGCGACAATACCCTCCCGTGAAAGCCTATCTGACCCTCCCAACTTGGCTGACCCTCGCCCGGATCGTGATGATTCCGGTGTTGATCGCCGTGTTCTATCTGCCGTGGAAATGGACCAGCGTGGCCGCCATGCTGCTGTTCGTGCTGGCAGCACTGACCGACTGGCTGGATGGCTGGATTGCCCGGCGCTACCACCTGTTCTCGGCCTTCGGCGCCTTCCTCGACCCGGTGGCCGACAAACTGATGGTGGCGACCGCCTTGTTTCTCATCGTGCAGGCGCACCCCACACCGTGGATGGCGTTCTGGGCGGCGGTGATCGTCGGGCGCGAAATCGCCGTTTCCGCCTTGCGCGAATGGATGGCCGAGCTGGGTGAGCGCGCCACGGTCAAGGTGCAGATGGTGGGCAAGATCAAGACCGTGGTGCAGATGACGGCGATTGCCTGCCTGTTGTACTCGCCATCGAAAACCTCGCCGGACTGGCTGTGGATGGGACGCGAAGTGTTCCTGATCGGCGATTGGCTGCTGGCCGGTGCGGCGCTGTTGACGCTGTGGTCGGGCTTTGCCTATCTGCATGCCGCCTGGCCGGTGCTGATGGCGCAGGAAGGCCGGCACGATTGATTGCAAAAAAGTGTTGACAGCGGCGCCAAAAGCCCTAAAATGCGCAGCTCAACAACGCGGGAATAGCTCAGTTGGTAGAGCGCAACCTTGCCAAGGTTGAGGTCGCGAGTTCGAGCCTCGTTTCCCGCTCCAGTTGTTTGCAAGCCCCGGTATCCCGGGGTTTTTGCTTGAGAAATACCGATGGCCGGATGGCAGAGTGGTTATGCAGCGGATTGCAAATCCGTGTACGCCGGTTCGATTCCGACTCCGGCCTCCATCGGAAAGAAAGCAAAGCCCTGATTATTCAGGGCTTTTTTGTTGTCGTAAAGCATCACGGGCGAGTGTTGCGATTTGTTGAAGCGGCATATGGCGGGCAAAAAGCCGCGTTTGCCCCCGTAAAGCGAGTGGCCAAAATGGTGCAACCTCCGTTTTGTCGTGGGCGAGCGATTTGCATGGCGACAAGGTGACGCTGCGGTAGGGCCTGTTAACACTACCGTAACCCGTCGGCGATGAGAGCAAAGCAGATGAAGGCAAGGAACATCACGTCGAGCTTCTCAAACCTGGAGAAGATTCGGCGGTAGCCCTTGAGGCGGCGGAACAGGCGCTCGACCTCGTT
>JBHADJ010000036.1:0-22060 GCA_041855065.1 Lysobacter sp. | reverse complement strand
TTGGGCGTATCGCCGCGCGAAACGATGGAACTGCTGCTGCGCGGTGATGTCGATGCCGATCGTCTGGCTCGCTTCAGCCCGGCACTGCGCCTGCTGGCCCGGCTCGGCAACATCAGCCGCATCGAAGGCGAGCCCCCGGCCGCTGCTGCCGCCCGCGTCGGCGATCTGGACCTGTTCGTGCCGCTGGCTGGCCTCGTCGATCTGGATGCCGAGCGTACCCGCCTCGACAAGGAAATCAAGCGCGTCGCCGCCGAACTTGCCAAATCCGAAAACAAGCTCGCCAGCGAAACCTTCGTCGCCAACGCCCCGGCCGCGGTGGTCGAGCAGGAGCGCCAGCGCCTTGCCGACTGGCGCGCCCAGCATCAAGCGCTCAGCGCACAACGGGCAAGGTTGTAAGGCAACAGAACAACCGCCTTCGAATCACCGCCGGCCAAATGCCGGCGGTATCCCCGAGCAAGCCCACTCTCCACGCGCGCGGGCCGGGGACGACAAATGCCTGATCACGCTGCTGCCTTGCGCAGGTCGATTTGTCAGTTCAGGGGTTTTGTCTTAGAGTCGTCAATCGTTTTCTAGGTTTCATCGGGAATTCCCATGTCGCGCCTGCTGCTCGCCCTGCCCTTGCTTCTGATGCCGCTTGCCGGCAAAGCCAACACTCCCGATTGCACCGGGCTGACCCGCACTTTGCCCACTGCCGGCACCATCAGCGCACCGCTCGCATCGGAGCTGTACTCGGCCATGAGCGATCTGGGTGTGCCAACTGGCGTCCTGGCACAGCCGGCCGATCGCAACCAATCGGTCGATCATGTCCTTCTGCGGCTGCGTATCAGCACCTGCCGCACCGCGGCACTGCAAGCCCTCGCAACGCCGCTTGATCCCAACGACCCGGCTGCCTACAAGCCCCGCACTGCCTACGACAATACTCCCTGGCGGTTCAACATGACCCAGAATGGCCGCCGCATGACAGCCGACGAGTTTGACGCATGGATGCGCTCGCGCGGTATCCGCATCGCCGGCCGCAACAATGCGCCTGCGGCCGCAGCGACCAGCGAGGCTGAAAAAGCCAGCCAGACGCCGCCTGCCGAAACCCAGTCGAATTGATTCGGCCTCGCCGGTCAGGGACCCGGCAAATGGATATGGGCTTGAAAAAGCCCATCCTCCCGCTTGACCCGCAAAGCACCACGACCATCGGTAATTGCATCGATTCGTGCCGAGGTTGCCGCAATGCCGACGTTGTGTCCCGGCGAGGCATCGCACGCCTCGGGCAACGGGTTTTCCACGTACAAGTGCAAATCCCCCCCCGCCTCAAGCCGCCCCTGGATTCGCACGCAGCCCCCTGCCGGAATCCGCTCCACGCCATGCCGTACCGCATTCTCCACCAGTGTCTGCAATACCAGTGAGGGAATCCGCACATCCGGCAAGGGCTCGGGCAATTGCCATTCCACCTGCAATCGCGTATCCAACCGCAACCGTTCGATTTCCAGATAGCGCCGAGTCAACTCCACCTCGTCACGCAAGGGGTGCTCGCCCCGCAACGTCAAGGCAGCCCGGAACAAATCGGCCAGATCCAGCAGAACCCGCTCCGCATCCTCCGGCTCGGTATGCAGCAACGCCGTGGCCGTATTGAGCGAATTGAACAGAAAATGCGGATCCACCCGTGCCCGCAACACATCCAGCTCGGCCTGCTTGGCCCGCAATGCCAACTGCCGTGACCGCCAATGCTCCTGGAAAGCCAGTGCGCCGAGACTGCCAACGATCAGCACCAGCAACGTGATTTGCAGCAACGTCAACCAAATGGCCGAGCCATGCATCAGCTTCCAGTCGCTCGGCACGAGCATTGCCACCAGTGCGCACATCAAGAGTGCCGACACCCCGAGCAGCAATACCAGATACCAGGCCAGTTGCGGCGCCGACAGCCTTGCCAACCAGCCGGCAAACAGCCGGCTGAGCAGCAAGGTCAGCAAAACGATCCACTGCAACAGCAGTGAAATCAAGCCAAGATAGACCAGACGATCAAGCACAAGCCCCGGTGCCAAGGCCAGAATGAAAGCCAGCATCTGTGCCCCGAGCATGCTCCACAACACCGACGGCGCACGCCAGAGCTGAGACAAGGAGCTGTCGGCAGGAATCGGAACCATGACATTTCAACCTCGAAAAGTGTGCAGGCATCATCCCGTCGGCTGCACAACGACTGTTTGCATGGTTGCAAAACACCCGAAATTTCGCACCTGTCCTCCCATGCCGATGTGTCTGGTCGCTCCACCGGAAAAGATCGGACAACACATGCCGACAAGCATCGCACGAATGGCAGGCAATGCGCATCCGGCACCTGCCCGGCACGCTGCATGCATGACGCATGCAGATCGCTCGCGGGCTGTCATGCGCGAGTTTCCCTTGTTCCGGCTCGCAACGCATGACCTGCCTCAGCCTTTTTTGCCGACTCGTCGCGAATGGGCAGCGGCAGACATGACAAGCCCCATGCCGGCCAAGAGAGCGACAGCGGAAGTTCCGCCAAAGGAAATCAGCGGCATCGGCACGCCCACCACTGGCAACAACCCGGAAATCATGCCGCCATTGACCAGCACATAGACAAACAGGGAAAAACCCAAGGTACCGGCTATCAAGCGGCAATATGTGTCACGCGCCTCCAGGGCAATCCACAGGCAGCGTCCTATCACGAACAGGTACAGTCCCAGAACGAGAATGACGCCAAACCAGCCGAACTCTTCAGCCAATACCGAGAAAGCAAAGTCGGTGGTGTATTCGGGCAGGTAATTGAGCTGGGATTGAGTCCCCTGTCCCCAGCCTTTGCCGAACCAGCCACCCGAGCCGATGGCAATTTTCGACTGGATGATGTTCCAGCCATCGCCCAGCGGATCGTTGGCTGGATCCCGGAACGTCAGGATGCGGCTTTGCTGATAGGGGCGCAGCATGGAAAACCATTCAATCGGGGCAAAGCGTGCCAGTGCATAGCCGATGCTGCCCAGCACACCGGCAACCGCGAACCAGCCCCAGTGCAAACGGGCAAGATACAGAGCAAATACGCCACTGGCTGCCACCAGAACCGCCGTCCCCAGATCCGGCTGCATCAGGATGAGGCCGACCGGCAGAACGATCAGGCCCCCGGCAATCAGGGTATTGCCAAGTCGAGGTGGCAGCACCGATTTGTCGAGATACCAGGCCAGCACCATCGGCAGGCACAGCTTGAACAGCTCCGATGGCTGGAAATAGAACACCCCCAGATTCAGCCAGTGCCCGCCGTGCCGTCCGGTACCGACAAACAATACGGCCACCAGTGGCAGCAGGGAGAAGGCATAGACAAAGGGTGATGCCGCTTTCAGATCGTGCAGGCGCACGCGCGACAGTCCCCACATTGCCAACGCGCCCACGGCAAAGCGCACCCCTTGTGAAATGACCAGCCGCTGGCTTTCCCCACCCACGCTGGAGAGCACGGCAAGACTTGCCAGCATCAGGCCGCACAACGCGGCCAACAGCGGCAAATCCACCGTGCGCACAATGCGCAGGGTGAGATCGGTAAACCAGCGCAGCAAGGGATTCATCGCGTCAGCTCCGCCTCGGCAGGCATCGAAGATACGGCAGGCACAGCCTCAGACGTCTTGTCGTCCGCCGGTGCCTCATGCTCGGCCGGTGCCACCAGGGCACCATAAGGCTCGGGCTCAAGCCCGTTCGGCAAACGGCCACGCACCCAGGCATCCAGAATCTTTCGCGCGATCGGGGCAGCAGTGGAGCCGCCATAGCCGCCCCCTTCCACCGCCACCGCTACCGCGATGGTCGGATCCTCGGCCGGTGCAAAGCCGACAAACAGAGCACGGTGACGCAGATGCATCGGCAGACTGCGCGGGTTCACCGCGGCCGTGCCGCGTCGACTGATGACCTGCGCCGTGCCGGTTTTGCTGGCAATGCGGTAGTCCAAGCCACCGCGGATGTTGGTGGCCGTGCCGGCACCATGCACAGTCAGAATCATGCCTTGGCGGATGGCTTCGAGGTTTTCCGGATGCTGGCTGATTTGCCGGGCGTCACTCTGGGGTACGGCACGCCACGGTTGCTCGAAGCCCTGCCGAGTCTTGCGCACCAGATGCGGGCGGCGCAGCCAGCCGCCATTGCCGAGCGCGGCAGTCGCCTGCACCAATTGCAGCGGCGTCACCTTCCAATAACCCTGGCCGATGCTGGTGATGACGGTATCGCCCGGATACCACGGCCCCTGCTTGGCGGCGTTCTTCGCCTTCCACTCGGGCGAAGGCAGGATGCCGGCGATTTCGCCGGACAAGTCCACGCCGGTCGGCTTGCCGAAACCGTACAAGTCCATGTAGTGGTCGATGCGCTCGATGCCCATGTCCAGCGCCAGCCGGTAGTAATAGGTATTGACCGAGGCATAGATGGATTTGTACACATCGCTCCAGCCATGCCCGCGCCGCGAGGCATCGCCATAGCCGCGCTTTTGTCCCGGCAGATAGAACATGCCGGTGGAGAGGGTTTTGTCCTCCGGCCGGCGCACGCCGCTGTCAAGACCGGCCAGCGCCATCATCGGCTTGATGGTGGAGCCGGGCGCCACCCCGCCCAGCACGGCACGATTGAACTGCGGGCGTGAGGGGTTTTCGTTCAACGCCTTGTAATCGGCATGGGAAATGCCGTTGACGAACAGATTGGGGTTGTAGCTCGGCAGGCTGACCATGGCGAGGATTTCCCCGCTGCGCGGGTCCACCGCCACCGCCGTGCCTTCCAGCTCGCCGAAAGCCGCCACCATCGCCCGCTGCAAATCGACATCAATCGACAACCACAAATCTTCGCCGGAGCGTGCCGGCACCACGCCCAAGGTGCGCATGGCGCGGCCATCCGAGCTGGTTTCGATACGCTCGTAGCCCACGCCACCACGCAGACGATCTTCGTAATAACGCTCCAGCCCGGTCTTGCCGATATGGCTGAAAGCTGCCGCACTTTCCGAAAGTCGCTCGCGGTCCTTGGCATCCACCCGTCCAACATAGCCGACGATATGGGCGAACAAGTCGCCATACGGATAAACCCGGTCGAAGTACGGCACCAACTCCACCCCCGGATAACGCCAGCGATCCACCGCAAAACGGGCGATTTCCTCCTCCGACAACCTCAGCTTGAGTGTGATGGGACGATAGCGGCGGCTGCCCTTGCGCGCCTCAGCAAATGCTTCCAGCTCCTCGGGCGTGAACGGGATGATGCCGGCAAGATTCTTCAGCATCGCATCCAGATCACCTGCCTCATTGGGCACCACGTCCAGCCGGAATGCCGGCACATTGTCGGCCAGCACCCGTCCTTTGCGATCATAGATGATGCCGCGCCCAGGCACGATCGGGCGCGGTTTGACCCGGTTCGCCTCCGATTGCGCCGCCCAATCCTCGTGCTCGACGACCTGCAATCGAAAATACCAGAGCATCAGTCCGAGCAGACAGATACTGACGATGACAAAGCCCACCAACACACGCTGCCGGAAGGCTTCACTCTCCTGATGCCGATTGCGAACCTGACGCGCCATGGCTTACCTGCGACGGCGATGGCGCAACATGTCGAGCACCAGAAATATCGGCCCCCACAGCAATGCACCACTTATCGGAGACAACCAGTAATGCCATGGCCATTGCGGCACGCCGGCCAGCCAGTGCAGCACGAACGCCACAATCCGGTCATTGAGCAACAGCCCCCCCATCAGCAAGCCCTGCTGCCACACCGGGAACACTCGCAGACGGTTGCGGAAGCGATCGAGGATGAATGCCAGAATGACCATCCGCAGTGCCTGCTCGCCCAACACGCTGCCGTAAGCCAGATCGGCCAGCAGGCCGCAAAAGAAGGCAAAGCCCAGCCCGGCACGCTCGGGCGACTCCAGCACCCAGTACGCCACCACCAAGGCCAGACAATATGGGCGCAACGGCTCAAGTGCCAAGGGCATCGGTATCAGCATCGCCAATATCGCCAGCAATACCGAAACCGCCATCAACACGATGCCGGGGGCACGGCGGCTCATCGCTCATCCTCCGTGCGCGGCAGCGCCTGCGTTGGCGTGTCTGTCTCACCTGTGCTCGCCTGATCCGCTGGCGGCGCAACAACTTCCGGTGCCGTTTGTGCCGATGTCGCGGCACGCGCATTTTCGGCTTCACTTGGCGCCGGTGCGCTGGCAGGCGCGGTGAGGGCATTGCCTGTCCGTGTCATCGTACTCGGGGGGGAGATTGCCGCCGGAGTTCCTTGCGAATTCGGCGGCGCCACGTCTCCGGCGGTCTCGGTGGAGATTGGCGGCGCGAGCGGGGCCGGTGCCGGCGGGAGCTCACGCAGCAACAGCACTTCACGCCCTCGGTCAAAAGCCGCGGCCGGCTGCAAGTCCGCCATCATCAGCGAGCGACTCTCGTCCGGGCGCAAGCCCGTCACTGTCCCCACCGGAAAACCGGCCGGGAAACGCCCCCCCAGCCCGGAGGTTTGCACCACATCCCCTATCTGGATATCGGTATTGCGCGGGATGTTGCCAAGCGCGATATGACGTCCTTGACCATAGGCCACCAGGCGCACACCACTGCGCACCACTTCCACCGGCACCGCATGGCCAGGGTCGGTCAACAGCAACACGGTGGCCGTTCCGGACTGCACTTCGATTACCTGACCGAGCAACCCACCGGCATCAATCACGCTCTGCCCGACCAGCACGCCATCACGGCTGCCGGCCCCCAGCACCAGGCGCTGCCGGGTCGGGTCAAGATCAATATCCAGAATCGGGGCCAGCTGTACCTTCACCTCGCCCTGTCTGACCACCCCAAGCATTTCGCGCAGGCGGGCATTCTCGGCAGCCACGGCCTCCAGCCGTGCCAGACGCGCCGAAGAAATCAGCAGCGCATTATGCAAAAGTGCGTTGTCTCGACTTAACTGGCTGCGTGTCGCCGCATCACTGCGCATGGCATGACCAAGCTGCGAAGGCAGGCCCGCCAATCGCCACAATGGTTGCACAGCCAGCGCAGCATACTGACGGATCCCCTGCAAGGCATGGGTACGGGCATCCAGAAGAATCAAGGCCACGGACAGCCCGAGCCAGAAGATCAGCCGCAAACTGCCGGCAATTTCCTGAGGTCGCGGAGAGAGGGAGGCGGCAGAAGGCGGCACGTTCGAGTTCAGGGCGCGAAAGGCGGAAACACGATGTCAGGCAAGCACACCTGCCTGACAGGCAACAAGGCAAAACGCCAGAGGTCAGTCGTGGGCAAAAAACTCGTTGCCATGCTTGTCCAGCAAATCCAGCGCCTTGCCGCCGCCGCGGGCAACGCAAGTGAGCGGATCATCGGCCACCATTACGTGCAGCCCGGTTTCTTCCGACAACAGGCGGTCAAAATCCTTCAGCAGCGCCCCGCCACCGGTCAGCACGATGCCGCGCTCGGCCACGTCCGCCGACAGCTCCGGCGGGGTTTGCTCAAGTGCCTGCTTGACCCCGGCAACGATGGTGGCAAGCGGCTCGCGCAGGGCTTCGAGCACTTCACTGGAATTGATCTTGATGACCTTCGGCACGCCCTCGGCCAGATGCCGGCCGGAGATTTCGATTTCGCTGATTTCTTCCTGCGGATAGGCGCAGCCGATGCCGAGCTTGATGCGCTCGGCGGTGGCTTCGCCAATCAGCATGCCGTGGTGGCGACGCACGTAGTTGATGATGGATTCGTCAAAGCGGTCGCCGCCGACACGTACCGACTGCGAATAGACGATGCCGTTGAGCGCAATCACCGCCACTTCGGTGGTGCCGCCGCCGATGTCGATCACCATCGAGCCATACGGCTCGGTCACCGGCAGGCCGGCACCAATCGCCGCGGCCATCGGTTCCTCGATCAGCGAAACATCGCGCGCGCCGGCTTCCAGCGCCGATTCCTTGATCGCGCGCTGCTCCACCTGAGTGGAGCCGGACGGCACGCAGATCAGCACGCGCGGGCTGGGTTTCAAGAAACGGCTCTTGTGCACCTTCTTGATGAAGTGCTTGAGCATTTCCTCGGTATAGGTGAAGTCGGCAATCACGCCGTCCTTCATCGGCCGGATGGTGGTGAGATTGCCCGGCGTGCGCCCCAGCATCTGCTTGGCCTCGATCCCCACCGCCGCCACCGAGCGCGGCGCACCGGTGACGCGATCCTGCCGCACCGCCACCACCGACGGCTCGTTCAGGACAATGCCCTGGCCGCGAACGTAAATCAGAGTGTTGGCCGTGCCCAGGTCAATGGACAGGTCATTGGAGAACATGCCGCGCAGCTTTTTGAACATCACAGGAACCGAAGTTGGAGGTAGGGGTCAACAAGACCGGCAAGTCTAGCGAAAAGCGCGTCTGCGCGTGTTGCAATTCCGTTCAATGGCGTGCGTTTGTTCGCATTTTCTTGGCTAAAAGGTGTCTGCTGGTTACCCTATGCTTCCCTTCTTCCAATTTCCCGTCATGTCCGCGCTGATTTGTGGCTCACTTGCCTACGACACCATCATGGTCTTTCCCGACCAGTTCAAGAACCACATCCTGCCGGACAAGGTGCACATCCTGAATGTTTCCTTTCTGGTGCCGCGGATGCGCCGCGAGTTCGGTGGCTGTGCCGGCAACATCGCCTACAACCTGCACCTTCTGGGCGGCAAGCCGCTGCCGATGGCGACGGTGGGCGATGACTTCGGCCCGTACCGGGAGCACTTCGAGACCCTCGGCATCCCGCTCACCCATGTGCGCGAGCTGCCCGGCACCTATACCCCGCAGGCGTTCATCACCACCGACCACGACAACAACCAGATCACCGCCTTCCACCCCGGCGCGATGATGATGAGCCACGAAAATCACGTGCGCGACGCCCAGGGCGTCACCCTCGGCATCGTCTCGCCCGATGGCCGCGAAGGCATGCTGCAGAACGCGCGCGAGTTTGCCGAAGCCGGCATTCCCTTCATCTTCGATCCGGGTCAGGCGATGCCGCTGTTCAGCGGGCAGGAGTTCCGCGAGTTCATCGAGCTTGCCGACTACATCATCACCAACGACTACGAATCCAACCTGCTGCAAGAGCGCACCGGCTGGTCGCACGAGGCCATTGCTGCTCGGGTCAAGGCCTACATCACCACCCGCGGCCCGCACGGGGCGGAAATCCACACCACCGAAGGCAGCCTGCACATCCCGCCGGCGCGCGAGCGCGCCGTGGTTGACCCGACCGGCTGTGGCGATGCCTTCCGCGCCGGCCTGCTGTTCGGTCTTGAAAAAGGCATGGACTGGGAAACCATTGGCCGCATCGGCAACCTGATGGGCGCACTGAAGGTCGGCCACCACGGCACCCAGAACCAGAAGTTCACCTACGCCGAGTTCGCCGAGGAATTCAAGACGCAGTTCGGCTACGCACTGTAAGCCGGGACAGCCCAGCGCAGCGGGGGCATTGAAAATCGCCGAGCAATCGGCGCAACCCCGCTGCGCGGTTTCATGCGTTTGTCCGCTTGCCTCATGCAATCGGAGTCAAACTCATGTTCCCACGCCCACTGCTTGCCACCCTCACCCTGTCGCTGGCCTTGCCGTTGCCCGCACAAGCGCTCACGGCTCCTCTGCCTGCCTCGCTCGATTGCGATGCACTGGCACGCAGCGCGCCTCGCGATCGGGTGCACTCGCATGCTTACAGCATGCCGCAGATGTTGCGTTCCATCTCCGTGACATCATCGAAATTGGCGTCACCACCGCCTCCGGCTCCAGCGGCGCCGCCTGTCGCCCATGCGACTGTCGAAGCCGCGTTGCCACTGCCACCCACGCCGGTCAATCGGGAAAACTATGCGCACTATCAGGACAACCCGATCAAGCGCGCCAGCGATACTCCACTCTCCACCTTTGCCATTGATGTCGATACCGGCAGCTACAGCAATGTTCGGCGGATGCTGAACGCCAATACTCGCCCGCCTGCCGATGCGGTGCGCAGCGAGGAGTTCATCAATTACTTCGATTACCGCTACCGGGCAGCACGAAGCCTGAACGAGCCGCTGCGCATTGACAGCACCTTGGCACAAAGCCCGTGGAATGCGCAGCGGCAGCTGCTGCGCGTGAGCCTTGCCAGCTATGTTCCGGCACGGATGCCTGCGGCCAATCTGGTATTCCTGATCGACACCTCCGGCTCGATGGACAGCCCCGACAAGCTGCCGCGGGTGAAAAAGGCCATCTGCCAAATGCTGCCGCAACTGCGCCACGAAGACCGCATCAGCATCGTCACCTATGCCGGTTCGGCCGGGCTGGTATTGCCGCCCACCCCCGGCAACCAGTCAAGAGCCATCTACGATGCGTTGGCCAATCTGCAACCTGCCGGCAGCACCCACGGCAGTGCCGGCATCGAGCTGGCCTATGCCCAGGCGCGCAAGAGTTTCATTGCGGACGGGGTAAACCGCATCCTGCTGGCAACCGATGGCGACTTCAATGTCGGCGTGGTCAACCAGAATGCACTGGAAACACTGGTGGCCGACCAGCGCCGCCACGGCGTGGCGCTCTCGGTGCTCGGTGTTGGCCAGGGCAATTACAACGACCATCTGGCCGAACGCCTTGCCAATGTCGGCGACGGCAACTACAGCTATCTCGACAGCGACCGCGAAGCCCGACGCGTGCTGGGGCAAAATCTGCGCGCCACCTTGATGACGGTCGCCCGGGACGTGAAGATCCAGATCGAATTCAATCCGGCCGTGGTCGCCGAATATCGTCTGATCGGCTATGAAAACCGCCTGCTGCGCGACGAGGACTTCGACAACGAGCGCGTGGATGCCGGCGAAGTCGGTGCCGGCCATCAAGTCACCGCTCTGTACGAAATCAGCCGCGTCGGCGAGTCCGGCACGCAACTGCCCGCCCTGCGTTATCGCACGGCGCCAGCGGCCCGAGCCGCAACAGGGGGCGAACTTGCCCACATCAAACTGCGTTACACCCTGCCCGGCCAGACGCAAAGCCATCTGCTGGAAATTCCGGTGGCCAACCGCATCGAACGGCACCCGGACCCGGCCTTTCGCCTCGCCGCCGCCGCTGCCGCCTTTGCCGATGCACTGCGCGGTGGCGAGCGGATCGGCATGCGCTTTGCCGACATTCGCCGCCTGATCGCCACACCCGGATCCGATCCGGAAACCGAAAGCGATGTTGCCGAATTGCGCACCCTCATCGAAAAAGCCGAGCACTTGGTGGAGCATCGCTGAGCCATGGCCACCCCGCTCCACCCCGGCATGACACACCCCTTTCCTGCCGGGGTGGCAGCGGCTACCCTTGTGCGCATGGAGCAGGCCGGCACATCCCTTGAACCCGACGACAGCGCGCTGATGCTGGCCTACGCCGCCGGGGACGAGGCTGCCTTCGCCACCCTGTATGGCCGCCACCGCATCACCCTGTATCGCTTTTTGCTGCGACACTTGCGCAACGAAGCCTTGGCCGATGAGCTGTTTCAGGACATCTGGCAAAAAGTCGTCAGCGCGCGCGCGCAATGGCGTCCGGACGCCCCTTTCCATGGCTGGCTGTACCGCATCGCCCACAACCGCCTGAACGACCATTGGCGCGCGCAAAAACACCGCCCGGCAGCCCCGGAAGATGCCGAAGCGCGCATCGCCCGGCTCGCGCACCGCAATACGCCCGAACACCAGCTTTCCGAATTCGAAGAACGTCGCCGCCTGCAATTGGCACTGGATGAATTGCCCGATGAACAACGCACCGTCCTGCTGTTGCGGCTGGAGCAGGAAATGACGCTGGAGGAAATCGGCCAAGTCACCGGCTGCGGCCGGGAAACGGTGAAATCGCGCCTGCGCTATGCCATGGACAAACTGCGTGCGAGGCTTGTGCCATGAGCCATCGCCCCTTGCCCGACTTCACGTCCGAAGAAGCCCGGCTGGCCGAGCAGCTGGCACGCATCGCTCCGCGCGGCGAGCCATCGGCCGCACTGGATGCCCGCATTCTCGCCCTGGCCCGCCACGCACAGCCAGCACAGGATGAACTCGCGCCTTCACCTGCACCCGCCATTCCGGCACGGCCGCGACGCTGGCCATTGTGGCTCGGCATGGCCGCCTCGTTCGGCCTTGTTGCCGGCGTCATCTGGCGCGTGCATCCGGTACTGAACCCGGCCGCACCGGACAATGCCAACATCGCCGCCCACGCGACGCTCGAAACCGCGCCGGCCGCAGCAACCCCGGCTCCAGCCGCAACCCCCGCCCCCGTCGTGGCACAGGCGACAGCCGATGCCACGGCCGCACCCGCCCCCATTGCCCGCCCCGAATCCGGGTCGGAGGCCGCCGTGCCTGCCGCTAGCCCCGCACTGGCACGTGGCAAGCCACCACCCCCTGCCACCCCGGCAAGACAATCGGCAGCCGGCACCGCACTCCCCCCGCCATCCCCGATGGCCGAGCCCGATACAGACCGCCTGGCCGCCAGCGCCGAAGCCGCCATGGAAAATGTCACTATCGCAGCGATGCAGTCCTCGCCGCCAGCGCTCGCCGAAAGCCAAGGCGCACAGAAGGATCATGCCTTTGCCGCGCAGGCACCCGCCATGCCGGCACCACCGTCTGCCCCACCACCGCCTGCACCGCCGGCAGCTGCGCCCAGAGCGGTGCCGCCTATCTCCGGCAAGGCTCCCGATCGGGCCATCAACCGCCAGGCCGCCGAATCGCCGAGCAATAAACCTGCCGTCAGCCGCCGCACGTTGCAATCCAGAGACACCGCTCCGAGTGCTGACAGCGCCACACCTCACAGCCCGCCGGCAGATCTCGCCCCCGAGATCAATCAAGCACTGGAAGAAATCCGCCAACTCAAGCAACAAGGGCGGCTGCGACAAGCACGCAAACGGTTGCGGCGCCTGTTGCGTACGCATCCGCAGCTGGAAGTTCCGGAAGACTTGCGATCTTTGCAATCGGCCAGCACACGGCAAGATTTCAACTAATCGCCCCCGTGCGTCCTCGCACGCCGTCACGGATGCCTTTCAGCATGGCATGCGCATTGCTTCGGCGCGGTGCAATGAACAGGGAGAACCGCACCAGCTTGAGTATCGCCCGAGGGATGTCCTGAGCAATCCATGTTCTCGGGGTGGCCGCACGGCGGTACAGCAAAATCCGGTTGCGCATCATGTAGTACTGCCGAACCGGGGCATGCACGAAACTCGATTTCAGCAACATGCGCCGGATGCCATCCCCAATGCTGTGCCCCATTTGCGCATCCCCCACGCCATACAGGGCATAGCCCTTGCCAGCCGCGCGGAAGCTCCACTCCAGATCCACGTTGTCGATGAACAATCCCGCATCCATGTCGCCCACGGCGTCAAGCACCGGAAGCGGAATCAGGCAACCGGAGGTGATGAGGAAATCGCAGCGAACCCGCTCGCCGGGCGCCGCCAGATGCTTGTGATTGAGAGGGAACCCGATTCGCACGAAAGGCGCCTTTGCGCCGCTGCGCAGGTCCTCGAAAGCGGGCCCCACCGCCCCCACCCGCGTCTCGCGGGACAGCTCATCCAGTGCCTTGTGCAATTCGGACAGCATGTCCGGCGCCGGCAAGCTGTCTTGATCAAGCAGCAGCACATGACTCGCGCCTGCTTCGCGTGCATGGGCGATTCCCTGATTGAGCGCGGCCGCCACCCCGGTATTTTGCTGATTGCACCAGACATCAAAGCCGAAACGGTGCGCCATGGTCTGCAAGCGTGCCTGCACATAGGGCGGCGAACCGTTGTCGACGATGATGCCGCCCTCGACCTGCTTCTCCAATCGCTCAAGTTGCTCGAACAAAACGCTGAGCACGGGGTTCCAGGTCACGATGACCGCATGAGTCTGTACAGGCATTCCCATCAATCCAACCTCAGGCAGTCACTCAATGCCGAGCGCAATCCGCTGCCATAGCGGGCATAGCCACCACGCTGCCACTCCCCCAGCACTTGCCGCATCCGGGTGAGGAAATGCGCCGAAAGACCGGCTCGCAGACGGGCATGACGCAGCCGGGCAGCAATCTCGGCCAATCGCTCTGCCGGCACGTCGGACGCCGCACACAAATGTGCATGCAGCACCGCCTGTCTGGCACTCAAGCGATCAAGGAAGGCGCGGCGGCCAACCCCGATTCCCAGATGACGCTGCAACGGGCTGCGCGCCTGCACACCGATCTGGTTGCTGTCATGCTGGCGATAATCGATCAATATTTCCTCCAGCGTGTCGACCTCGCCATGCAGGCAGGCCAGCATGGCCAGCCATTCATCATGGGCCCAGCCATCACCGACCGGCAGTGCCCGTGCCAGCAGATCGCGTCGCAAGGCCATGACGGCACCGGTCACGATATTGCGGCGCAGGAGCACATGAAACGCATCACCGCCATGCATCGCTGCCAGTTCGGCACGCGCCACCTCCAGCTCGGCAAACAGTTGCCGACCAAGCGGCATGCCTGCTGCATCCACCAATCGGGCATCGGCATGCAAAACCCACAGCGCCGGACGCGCCACGAAGTGCGGCAACATGCGGGCGATTTTCTCCGGATGCCAGACATCATCCTGATCGCACGGAAACAGCACATCCGCTTCGGCACGCTGCAAGGCAGCCGAGAAATGACGGACATACCCGAGATTCTCAACATTGCGATGCAGGATCACCCGACAACCCGCCGCCATTCGGTCGGCGGCAAAATCCTGCAACAAGGCAAAACTGGCATCGTCCGATGCATCATCTGAAAGCACATAGCACTCGGGCTGGCGTGTCTGCCGGCGCAGACTGTCGAGCTGCTGCGGCAAAAAACGCTCGCCGTTGTAAGTGCACAGAACCACCGCAGCGCACAGTTCAGTCATCATCACGCTCCAGCCAAGCAGCCACGTCGGCGATGAACGGACGCGGTGCGATGCCAAGCTCGGTCTGTATTGCCCGGTTGTCCGCCACGAGGTTCTGCTCAAGACGGGAAAGTGCCCCTCGCAAACCGGGGCGCCAACCTGCCAGTGCCCGCAACAACCAGCCCGGCAAGGGAACAGGCAGTGCCCGGCGCGGCAAATGTTGCCAAACCCGAGCGAACATCCTGCTTGCCGTCAGCACTTCACCACCGCCCAGCGGATAAATCTTTCCAGCCGCCTGCGGGCTTTGTGCCGCCCGCCACGCGGCTTGCGCCACATCTTCGGCATGTACCGGCTGGCGCAGGCCTCGACCAAGCGGCCAAGGAAACAATCGGGTGCGCACGGCACGCCGCGCAATGGGAGTAAGGTTTTGGTCGCGGCCAAGCCCGTAAATCATGGTCGGCCGCAACAGCGTCCAGCCCATGCCCAGCCTTTCGCACTGGGCAATCAGCGCCTTTTCTGCCTGCGCCAGGGACGCTGCCAAAGCCCGATCTTCGGCAAAGCTCGCATCTCGCTTGCTTTCCACACTCATCGAGCTGGTTGCCACCAGACGCGCCGCCGGAGCTTCGGACACCCCGGCAAGTGCAGTGGCCAGTGCCTGCATGGAGCCGAAGCTGAGCACGATATCGGCCTTGGCCAACTCGCCCGGCCAGCCCAGCTCGAGATCGGCCTGGACAAAATGCATTCCGGCTCTGTACGGACGAGGTTTGCGACTGATGCCCGTCACCTGCTGCCCCTGCAAAAAAGGCAACACGGCATGGCCAAGCTGGCTGCTTGCACCGACAAGGACGATTCGCAAAGGAACGGATGACTTCGGCACGCGGGTGAACAGGGCTGACTGGCACGGATTTTATCACCGCCCCTCGCCATCCCATCCGGGTCGTTCAGTTTCGTTCAGTCAAGCACGCCGAACGTCCTCCACCCCCGGCAAAGCCATCAGCTTGCCCATCAGATGCGAGAGTTGGTCGAAATCCCGCACCTGCACCTGAATGCCCAGACGGGCGCGGCCATCGCGCCCATGCGCCCCGCCATGAATGCCATTGATCGGTACATTTTCCTGGGCAAGCAGGTTGCTGATGTCCCGCAGCAGCCATTTCCGATCAATCGCAGTCACAGCGATTTTCACCTCCTGCCGCAAGCCGGCATCTTCCCAACTGATCGGCATCAGTCGATCCGGATCGCTCGCCACCATGCGTGCCAACGATGCGCAATTGGTTCGATGCATCGACAAGCCATGCGTGCGAGTCAGATAGCCAGCCACCGGTTCGCCCGGTACCGGCTGACAGCAACCAGCCACATGCACCAGAAGATTATCCACACCGGCAACCGAAACACCCGGCTTGGCCACGGTTCGCACGGCAGCACGCTCCCCGGCAGACGTGGCCAGACGTACCGGCAGGGATGCCTCGCCCTCCGCCTCGCTCTCACCTGCCTTGCGCACTTCACCCAGCGCGCGAACCACCTGATTGGGGCCGACCTCGCCCAGTGCCACCTGCACCCATAGCTCTTCCGGAGTGCCCACATGGAAACGCGTCAGAATCCCGCCCAAATCGGCATCTGCCAGCCCCATTCGTTTGAGTTCGCGTTCCAGAATTTCTCGCCCGGCCTGTTGATTGCGCTCACGATCGAGCTTGCGAAACCACGACCGCACCTTCTCGCGCGAACGGGCACTGACCAGAAAGCGACTGCCCGGCAGCAACCAGTCCCTGCGCGGTTCGGCCGTCTTGGCAGTCATGATCTCCACTCGCTCGCCGGTTTTCAGCGCATGATCCAGCGGTACGATGCGTCCATCCACCTTGGCCCCCCGGCAGCGGTGGCCAATATCGGTATGCACCCGATAGGCAAAATCCAGTGGCGTCGCACCGGCTGGCAAGTCAATCACTTCGCCTTTCGGCGTCAGTGCATACACGCGATCCTCCACCAGCTCCTGATCCAAATCTGCCTGCAAGGCAGCATTCGCTTCACTCTCTTCCTTGGCCGCATCCAGCAGACGCCGCATCCACGCCACCTTGCGCTCCAATGCCGCATCGCCCGAGCCACCCTCCTTGTAGCGCCAGTGTGCCGCCACGCCAAGCTCGGCATGAGCATGCATCTCCCGTGTACGGATCTGTACCTCGACCACCTTGCCTTCCGGGCCGACCACGCAGGTATGCAAGGATCGATAGTCATTGGCTTTGGGGCGAGCAATGTAGTCATCAAACTCTCCCGGTACCGGCATCCACAAGGCATGAACCAGGCCGAGCACGGCATAGCACTCGGCGGTTTCCTCCACCAGCACACGCACGGCGCGCAAGTCGTACAACCCTTCGAACGGCAGGTTCTTCTTCTGCATCTTGCGCCAGATGCTGTAAAGATGCTTCGGACGGCCGGCAATGTCAGCCACCAATCCGTGCTGTGCCAACGCCTTGCCCAACTCGCGTTGCACTTGGGCGATGTATCGCTCGCGCCCAGGCCGACCTTCATCCAGAAGTCGGGCAATCCGCCGATAGGCTTCCGGCTCCAGCACCTGGAAGAACAGATCCTCCAGCTCCCATTTGAGTTGCCAGATCCCCAGTCGATTGGCCAGCGGCGCATGGATGTCGCGGGTTAGACGCGCCAATTCCAGAACATCGGGGCTATCGGCATTCACCGCTCGCCGCAGACGTGCCAAATGCCGGGAAAGCAGAATCGGCACCACTCGCAAATCCTGGCTCATCGCCAGCAACAAGCGCCGCAATCCTTCGGGATCACGCCCCTGAGTCTGTTCGGCATGCAGGGCGCACACTTGCGCCTCGGCAGCCAAACCATCCAGCAACAATTGCTGTGCCGGTGTTGGCACCGCATCGCCCACGACACTGCCCGCCGCATCGATGATGGCCGCTTCCAGCATCGTGCCATCGGCGTTCAGCCGGGCAAGCAGCGCCAACGTATCTGCCAGCCTTGCCCACTCCACCGATTGCGGCTGTTCGGGCAGCAGCGCTTGCAGCTGCATCCGGGCAGCCTCGGAAAGCCCGCTGACAGCGGGTAATTGCAACACATCGGCAAGTGATGATGATCCGGCCACGAGGCTTCCTGATACTTGGCTTGATGGCCTCTACACTAACGCCTGTATCCGCAATTGGAAGCCTTGTCCGGCACATTTTTGCCATCACTGCCCCGCACGCACCGGATATGTGCAAAACGATGCAACACTCTGCCTGCTGCACACCGATGGCACCACCAAAGCGAACCATTCCGCAGGGTCTTGTGCCGGCACGATTCCGACCAAAACAACTGCTGAACAACGCTGACATGAATCATTCGACGATATTCCACTTCCCCGACGCTTTCCAGAATGATTCGTGTCAGCGGCTCATCTCGAAATGATGCTGCCACAAAGCCGACCCCACGAGTCACACAACCCGAGACAATCCATGAAAGGGCATCGCTATCGAATCACCCTGACCCATCTTGCCACCCCCAAGGGAGATGAGGGCACCCATCCACCGCTCAGCTTTGAAACGGTCAATCACGATGATCTTTTTCGCATCATCCAGGCGATGCGCGAGCGCGGCGAGTTCGACCCGGACACCGCGGCGAGCTTTGCCCTTGGCCTGAAGCTCTTTGGTGAAGTGCTGCTGCACGAGCGCGAGAATCCGCTCACAGCCGAAATCCGGCCGCACTTCGGGCAATTCATGAAGAAGCTCAAGGCACGCGGCAAGCCCGAGTCCGAAGCGGAACAAGGCTGAAGCGGCAATCAGGCAGCATCGACAGGGGCCGCCCGGCTTTCGCTCAATCCCTCGCCAAGCCAGGCGCGCACCTGTGCAACGTCGAATGGCCAGTCCAGCTCCGTGCCGCTGGCCGCATCGTGCAATACCGGCACGCGCAGGCCGTAGCGGGCTTCGAGTGCAGTGTCGTCTTCGACAAACACGCTCTCGAACTCGGGCAGACGTGCGGCGGCCAGCACCGCCAGGGCTTCGTCGCACAGATGGCAGTCGTCACGTTGGTAGAGGATGAGGGGCATGGGCATCACGGAGGTGGCGGCACGGGCTTGGCCCGCCCGCGGGCGGCTATAGAATAGCCGCCTCTCCTCACTCCGGGTACGACATGGCCGTCAGCGTTTTCGATCTCTACAAAATCGGCATTGGCCCCAGCTCCTCGCATACCGTCGGGCCGATGCGCGCGGCGGCCCGTTTTGTCACCCACCATCTGCAAGCCCCCGGTTTGCTGCCGCAGGTGACACGGCTGCGTGCCGAGGTGTTCGGCTCGCTGGCGCTGACCGGACGCGGTCACGGCACCGACAAGGCAGTGCTGATGGGGCTGGAAGGTCACCGTCCGAACCAGATCGACCCGGACATCATCCCGGCCGCGCTCGAGCGCATCCGCGGCGAGAAAAAGATCCGCCTGTGCGGCGCGCATGAAATCGCCTTCAACGAGAAGACCGATCTCATCATGAACAAGCGGCAAAAGCTGCCGTTCCATACCAACGGCATGCGCTTCATCGCCTTCGACAGCGAAGGCCGGGAGCTGGCAAGCCGTGACTATTACTCGGTCGGCGGCGGCTTCGTAGTAAATGCCGACGAGGCTGCCGAAGACCGCATCGTCGCCGATACCACCGACGTGGCGCACCCCTTCGGCAGCGGCGACGAACTGCTGGCGCGCTGCCGCGAAACTGGGCTGCCGATCGCCCGCATTATGCTGGAAAACGAACGCGCCTGGCGCAGTGACGAAGACATCCTCGCCGGCCTGCGCGAAATCTGGGCGGCGATGCAGTCCTGCGTGGCGCGCGGCATTCGCGAATCGGGCACCCTGCCCGGCGGCCTGCATGTCTCGCGTCGTGCGCCCTCGCTGTATGCCGAGCTGTCGAACCGCCCCGAGGCCGGGATGCGCGACCCGCTGACGATTCTGGACTGGGTCAATCTCTACGCACTCGCGGTCAACGAGGAAAACGCCGCCGGCGGTCGCGTGGTGACCGCGCCCACCAATGGCGCGGCCGGCATCATCCCGGCAGTGCTGCACTATTACGACCGCTTCATCCCCGGCGCGAACGAGCAGGGCGTGTTCGATTTCCTGCTCACCGCGGCGGCCGTCGGCATCCTGTACAAGGAAAACGCCAGTATTTCCGGCGCCGAAGTCGGCTGCCAGGGCGAAGTCGGCGTGGCCTGCTCGATGGCGGCGGCCGGCCTTGTCGCCGCCCTCGGCGGCAGCCCTTCGCAGGTGGAAAACGCCGCCGAAATCGGCATGGAACACAACCTGGGCCTCACCTGCGACCCGATTGGCGGGCTGGTGCAGATTCCCTGCATCGAGCGCAATGCCATGGGCGCGGTGAAAGCCATCAACGCCGCGCGCATGGCGATGCGCGGCGACGGCAAGCACAAGGTATCGCTCGACAAGGTGATCAAGACCATGCGCGATACCGGCCGCGACATGCAGGACAAGTACAAGGAGACCAGCCGCGGCGGGCTGGCGGTCAACGTCATCGAGTGCTGAACGGCAAGGCTCCATTCCCCGATGAGGACGAGGTGCATGTCCCGCATGCAATGGTGTGAACGCAGCGAGGCCGGGTAATCCCCGGCCTCGTCTTTCACCACCCGGCGTCCGACCCTGGCGCCTTGGAAGGCACCACCCGCAGTTCCACGCCCAAGGCAAGCATCACCCGCTGCACCGTTTCAAAACGCGGCTGCGCACCGGGTCGCAGCGCCTTGTAGAGCGCTTCGCGGGTCAAGCCGGATTCTTCGGCCACACGGGTCATGCCATGCGCTTTGGCAATGGCGCCCAACGCCGCCGCCAGCTTGGCCGGGTCATGGTGTTGCATCACCTGCGACAAATGCCCGGCAATATCTGCCGGGCTATCTTTCACGGTCATCGCTCAAGCCGCCTCTTGCAACGGCCACGCGCCCTGCTGGCTGGCCTCCAGCACCACCACTTCCACCACTGTGCCATCAGCGGCATAGCTGATACAGGTGTTCCAGTCCTGCGAGGTTTCCCGCACGATGGGCTTGTCGCTCATCCGCAGCACAAGGATGTCGTCTTCGGCATCGTAAGAGGTTCGCATCGTTCAATCCTCCGGGGTGAAATGGTGCATCAACGTCTTGACGAACAACACATCTTCCAGCGCGGCCGCCACGCAAATCAGGTTGTCCTCACGGCCTTCGTAGCGTTTGAACGCCCAAAAGCGGCGCTCGTCCTTGAACTTGAGCGTGCCGGTTTCCACCAGATCAAGCACCGTGGCCGCATCGACACCGCGCTCTACCATGCGGATCTGGGCATGGCGGCTCAAGCGGATGGGAAGCTGGAAGCGTTCACTGAACATGCGGCAATAGTAATCGAACGATTACACGCCTTCAACCCTTGACACTCACCCTCAACCACGCGCTCGCGGGAGATCGCCCGCGCCTTTGGCGCCATCGCCAACCCCCTCGAATGGAACCTGTCGAGCTGAAAGGCGCTACTGGTGCACAAGCCCATCGGCGCAGGCTGGGATGTCATCGCCGCCGAGCTGCCACGCCGGTGCCTTCGTTCGACGAGGTGTTTGCCGCTGCGCCGGCAGAGACAGGCTTCGATGCGCTGTATGCGCCGGTGCCGTTGCCCAAGCGCAAAAAACGCCCCGGCAAAGCCCGCGTGCAAGTGTAAGCCCCCTCAGACAGCCCCGGCCACTTGGCCGGGGTTCCCCCCCCCTCGCGCGAGGCTGGTGCATCCCTCTGAACCGGCCTTGCACAATGGCATACTGGCACCATGATTATCTTTATCCTTGGCATCGCCGTCCTGGCCGTATTTTTTATCTGCATCATTGGCTTCACCTTGGCAGTCGGCAATATTTTCAGTTCGCTGTACACCTGCATCTTTGGGGAAAGCGAAACTTACAGAAACTACACCTTCTCCAAGTTTTCGGAGGACGACAGCGCACCCACCCAAAAGCCGAAAGGCTTTCTGGCGGCTTCGCAGCACATGAGCGCCTTGCAGGAAAAGCGCCGGGCAGAGATGAAAGCCGCAGACCGGGCGCGCTGGGCACGCAAGACCCCTGCAGAACAAGCCGAGGCTATCCGGCTGCGCAAAAAGATGATTTACAACATGCTGGGGCACGAGCATCCGCCCCTGCCACATGCCGAGCGCCTGGCAAAAGCCGAGGCCATCTATCAAGAGAGGCTACAAAGCGGCTATTACGGCTAGGGCCTGTTAACACTAATTGCGCGAATCTGATTTGACGGCGATAGTTGTCGCATGGAGATCAGCAAATCGCAGTTCGAGCAAATTGCTCAGTGCCTACCGCGTCAGCGCGGCAACGTCAGTCTGACCAACCTGCA
>JBHADJ010000035.1:0-21335 GCA_041855065.1 Lysobacter sp. | reverse complement strand
TCGACGACATCCCCTTCCCCAAGGCCGATGCCGCCGCGCTGGTGCGCGATGCCTTGACGCTGGCAGTGCAGGTCAATGGCAAATTGCGCGGGCAGATCGAAGTGGCCGCCGATGCCGGGCGCGAAGCGATCGAAGCACAGGCCTTGGCCGAGCCGACGGTGGCCGCCTTCATCGACGGGCAGACACCGAAAAAAGTCATCGTCGTGCCCGGTCGCATCGTCAATATCGTGATCTGAGCCAACGGCAGGGCGCGGTTCAGCCCTGCCATTGCCCACGCCAGCGACTTCGTCCAGACTTTGCCTCATGAAAAAACTCCTCGCCCCCCTGCTTGCCCTCACCCTCGCCGGTTGCGGCTTCCATTTGCGCAAGCCTGTGGAGCTGCCGATCGGACTTGAGGCCATTCGCGTGGTTACACCCAGCCCCTACAGCCCGCTGGGTGAAACGCTGACTCGCGCATTGCAGCGCAGCGGCGCCATCGTGCCCGAACAAGTCGCCCCCGGCGAAAAGATCGCCACGCTGGAAATTCTCTCCGAACACTGGGGCGAAACCCCGATCGCGCTGGACGAGCTGGGACGCGCGCAGGAATACAGCCTGCGCTATGCGGTCGTGTTCATGCTGTACGATGCCGCCGGCAAGGAGGTCATTCCGCGCCAGGTCGTCGAGCTTTCCCGCGACTTCCTCGCTTCGCCGACCGATGCCGTCGGTCGCAACAGTGAACGCGAACTTCTGGAAAAGGAACTGCGCCGCGACATGGACGCCGCCGTGCTGCGCCGCATCGACGCCGCCTTGCGGCAACGCTGAGATGGCCGAACTCTCCACCGAAAGGCTGATCGCTCAACTGCCGAAAGAGCCCCTGCGTCCGGTCTATCTGGTCGCCGGTGTCGAGCCATTGCGTGTTCTTGAGGCCAGTGACGCCATCCGCGCCCATGCTCGTCAAAATGGCTGCAGCGAACGCGAAGTCTTCGATGTGGACGGCCGCGATTTCAAATGGCAAACCGTGCAGGCGGCCTTTGCAAGCCTGGGTCTTTTCAGCACACAGCGACTGATCGAGATTCGCCTGCCAAGCGGCAAGCCCGGCAAGGACGGTGCCGCCCTGATCGGCGAGTTCTGTGCCGCCCCGCCCGAAGGCATCACCCTGCTCATCGTGGCCGATGACTGGAGCCGCGCTCACGCGGGCAAATGGAGCGAGGCCATTGCCAATCTCGGTCATGTCGCGATTGCCTGGGCCATCAAGCCGCACGAGATGGAAGACTGGCTGGAAAGGCGCCTGCACAGCCGTGGTCTCAAGGCCAGCCGTGATGCGGTGGCACAGCTGGCTCTGCGTGTGGAAGGCAATCTGCTTGCCGCTGCACAGGAAGTGGACAAGCTGGCCCTTCTGGCTACCGGCCAGCTATTGGATGCCCCCACCATGCAGGCGCTGGTGGCCGATACTGCCCGCTTCGATGTGTTTCGCCTCACCGAAGCCGCATTGAACGGCCACCCGGCTCAAGTCAGCCGGGTACTGCTCGGCCTGCGCGCCGAAGGCGAAGCCATCCCGGCCCTGCTCGGCATGGTGGTACGCGAGCTTGCCATCACCGAGAAGCTCGCCCATGTGCAAGCCCGGCATGGCAATCTCAATGCCGAGTTTCGCGCCCAGCGCATATGGGAATCCAAGCAGGCGCTTTATCTGCGCGCGCTGAGACGCCACCCATCCGAACGCTGGAGTCATTTTCTGGCTGCCGCCGGGCGAGTGGATCGCATCGCCAAGGGACGCCTCCCCGGAGATGCCTGGCTGGCGCTGGAGCGATTGCTGGTTGCCGTTGCCGAACGCAAGGCAGTGCCACTGCTGGCTGCATGAGCGATTTGCGCATCCAGTACGGCGGCAGTTTCGACCCGGTGCACAATGCCCACCTGGCCATTGCCAAGGCCGCACGCGACACCTTGCGGGCCGACGTCTGGCTGATGCCTGCCGCCGACCCTCCCCACAAAGCCGATACCGCCGCCAGCGCCCTGCACCGGCTCGCCATGTTGCAACTTGCCATCGCCTCGGTGCCCGGCCTGCATGTGGATAGCCGCGAGCTGCACCGACCCGGGCCGTCATGGACAATCGACACCCTGCTGGAATTGCGCCGGGAAATCGGCACCAAAATGCCGCTGGCACTGCTGATGGGCGCGGACAGCCTGCATAATCTGCATCATTGGCGCGCCTGGCGACAGATCACCGAACTGGCACACATCCTTGTTGCCGAGCGCCCCGGCAGCCCGCTGGATACCCAACATCTGCATCCGGATATCGCCGCCTTTGTACATCGGCATGCATGCAGCGCCGAACATCTGCGCCAATCTCCGGGCGGCGGTCTGTACCGGCTGCCCGTTGCATTGCGTCCGGAAGCCTCCAGCCTGTTGCGCCAGCGCATCGCCAATGGCGAAAGCTGGCAGGACTGGCTACCGCATCAGGTAGCGCATTACATCCGCCAGCACCATCTCTATCACGCGGCCGAATAAGCCGGGGACACAGGATTCCGCATCCTCGTCACCGGGCTCGACATCGCCTCACATGAAAACACCCTGCCCGCCACAATGGCGAGCAGGGTGTCGAAATTGCCCGAAGGCATTTTGCCGACTCAGTTCGGCAACGCCAGATCGTCCAACAGCGCCTTCATGAAGCGCGCCGCTTCGCCGCCGGTGGCAGCACGATGATCGAAGGTGAGCGAGATCGGCATGCGACGATGCACTTCGATGCCGCCCATCACTGCCACCACGTCATGACACAGCTTGCCGGCACCGACGATGGCCACGCACGGCGGCACCACCACCGGGGTGGCATAGCGACCGGCGAACATGCCGAAATTGCTGAGCGAGATGGTATAGCCGGTCAGCTCACTGGCCGGGATGGTGCGGCTTTCCACCTGCCCGCGCAGGCGCTGGATGGCCGCCCGCACGCCCTGCGCATCGAGCATGTCGGCATTGCGCAGTGCCGGCACGAACAAGCCGTCCTCGGTATCCACGGCGATGCCGATGTCCACATGCGGATGCAGGGTGCGGGTGAGATTTTCACCATCGAACCAGGCATTGAGTGCCGGTACGGCCTTGCAGGCCGCAACGATGGCACGGATCAGACGGGCGGTGATGTCCTGTTTGCCGATCCATGCGTGCAAGTCGGCATCGTCCACCAGCGTGGTCGGCACCACATTGGCATGAGCCTCGGCCATGACCCGCGCCATGTTGCGGCGCACGCCCTTGAGCTGTTCCGGCTGGCCGGTCACGGCCACGCCGGGCGGTTGGGTGCGTACCGGCTTGCCTGCCTGCGACAGGGTACTGCGTTGTGCCTGCGGCGGTGCTGCGGCAGCCACGGCAGGTGCAGCAGACATGGCCGGTGCCGCCGCAGCTGCCAGCAACGCCGGGTTGGCAGCGGCGGCCTTCACATCCTGCATCGTCACCACCCCGTCCGGGCCGGTGGCACGCACGCGGAAAAGATCCACGCCCAGCTTGCGTGCCATGGCACGCACTGCCGGCACGGCCTTGACGCCACCCACCGCTAGCGCCGTCTCGCTCACCACCGCATCACCGACCTGCATGGCACCGACCACGGTACCGGCATCCGGCCGTGCCGCGCCCGTTTCGCTAGCCACCGGAGCCGGAGCCGCTTGCGGGGCGCTCTCCTGTGCGGCACCGACATGATGATGGTGACCGGTATCCTGACCTTCGGCACGTTGCGGACGACTCATGTCCATCTCGAACTCGGCCAACCAGTGGCCGGTGACGATCACGTCGCCCGCTTTGCCGGCCAGCTTCAGCACCTTGCCGCTGACTGGCGAAGGGACGTCCACCACTGCTTTGGCGGTTTCCATCGAGACCAGATTCTCGTCAAGGCCGATGGTATCGCCCTCTTTGACATGCCATTCCACGATGGTGGCATCGGGCAGCCCCTCGCCCAGGTCAGGCAGGTGAAAAACTTTCTTGCTCATGCGGAAGTTCCTTCAGTCGATATCGGGATGACGCGCGGGAGAAGATCCTTGTGCGCCGCGTGGGATGAGAGCCCGGCCTGCCGACAGGCCGGGGCGTCGTTGCAGCCACGCCGCTCGTCCATGCCGGCGGCGCGACGTGCGGACATGAGGCTCAGCGGTAAGCCATGGTGTGTTTGGCGGCAGCGACAATGCTGTCGGTATTCACCATGAACTTCATCTCCAGCCGGAACAGCGGAATGTGGGTGTCATAACCGGTGACGCGCTCGACCGGCGCCAGCAGATCAAACAGACATTCTTCGGCTACCCGCGCCGCGATTTCGGCCCCGAAGCCGGCCGTTTTGGCCGCCTCATGGACGATCACGCAGCGCCCGGTCTTGGCCACCGATTCGGCGATGGTGTCAAAGTCCAGCGGTGTCAGCGTGGCAACGTCGATGACTTCGGCACTGATGCCTTCGGCGGCAAGTTTTTCTGCCGCTTCGAGGGTTTCCTTCACCTGCGCGCCCCAGCTCACCAGCGTCACGTCGCTGCCATCACGCAGCACGAAACACACGTCCAACGGCAGTGCTTCGCCGTCGTCGGGCACCACTTCCTTGAACTGGCGATAGATGCGCTTTGGCTCCATGTAGATCACCGGATCGGGATCGCGGATGGCCGCCAGCAACAAGCCGTAGGCACGCTGCGGACTGGACGGCATCACCACGCGCAAACCGGGCACGTTGGTGAAGATGGCCTCGTTGGCCTCGCTGTGATGCTCGGGCGCACGGATGCCGCCGCCCCACGGCACGCGCAGCACCATCGGGCAGGTCAGGCGACCGCGAGTACGGTAGCGCATGCGCGCCGCGTGACAGACGATGAAGTCCACCATCGGATAGACAAAACCATCGAATTGCGCTTCGGCCACCGGCTTCATGCCCTGCGAGGCCATGCCGACCGTCAGGCCGGCGATCATGGTCTCGTCCAGCGGGGTATCCAGCACGCGCTCGGGACCGAAAATCTGCTGCAAGCCGGAGGTGGCACGGAATACGCCGCCATTGACACCCACATCCTCGCCCAGCACCACGACGCTTTCGTCATGCCGCATTTCATAAGCCATGGCCTGGGTGATGGCTTCAATCAAGGTAATCGGGGCAGTTTGGCTCATGCGCGCTTCTCCTTGGCGATGGCAGCTTCACGTTGGCGTTGCAGGTCAACCGGCATGTCGGCATACAGGTAGTCGAACATCGCTTCGACCGGTTGCACCGGGGTTTCCAGATAGGCGTTGATTTCCTCGTCGATCCGCGCCGTGCACTCTTCCACCCAGGCTTTTTCCTGCGCCTCATCCCACAGACCGAGATCGGTCAGGTATTTGCGCAGCCGGATGAACGGCTCGCGCGTCCAGGCATCCTTGACTTCCTCCTCGCCGCGATAGCGACGGGCATCATCGGCGGTGGTGTGGTCGTGCAGGCGATAGGTCATGAACTCGATCACGCTGGCACCTTCGCCGTTGATCGCACGCGCATGAGCGCGCCGCATGGCTTCCATCACCGCGATGATGTCATTGCCATCGGCTTGCAGGCAGTACAGTCCACCGGCCAAGCCCTTCTGCGCCAGCGTTTCGGCACCTGTCTGGGCATCGCGCGGGACGGAAATCGCCCAGCCATTGTTGATCACGCACAAAATCAGCGGCAGCTTGTACGCACCACCGGCATTGAGCGCGGCATAGAAGTCGGTCTTGGAGGTACCGCCATCACCGCAGCAGGCCACCGCCACGCGCTTCTCGCCGCGCAGTTTGAACGCCATCGATGCCCCAGCCGCCATCAGCATCTGGGTGGAAATCGGCACGCACCACGGGTAGTCGTTGCGCGGCACTTCAAAATCGTTGCCGCGCTCGTCGCCCCCCCAGTACAGGAAAATCTCGCGCGGCTTGACGCCACGTACCATCTGGGTGCCGCATTCACGATAGCTGGGGGCAAACACGTCTTCGGTCTGCATGGCTGCGCCGATACCCACCTGAGTGGCCTCGTGACCGAGCACCGGCGGATAAGTGCCCAGTTTGCCGGTGCGCTGCAAAGCCACGGCCTTGCCATCAAAGGTGCGCAGGAACAGCATCTGTTTGAACAGCGGTACCAGTTGTGCCGGATCTTCGATCGCCGGGGGCAACGGACCGGTCAAGACGCCGTCCGGGCCAAGATATTGCAAATACTCAATCTCGAACTGTGCAGCAAGCCTCATGCAGGGCATCCTTGGTTCTGACAAGCCGCGAATGATAACGAAGCCGGATTGAAAATCCGTTGCGCAGTGCGACATAAATCCACGCAAGCCCCGCTGCAAAGCGCACTGCATGCGAGAATGCCGCATCTTTCATGCCGCCGGCCTGCCCCCGATGAAAACACCCCCTCCCCAGATGCCCGAGGACTGGCAATGGCTCGGCAGCGGGCTTGCCCTGCTGGTACTGGTGTGGGCGGTACGTCGCCTGCCCTGGCACAAAGTGCAAGGCGATGGCGAGGCACAACGCACTCTGGCCATCTTCACTGCGCTCATGATCCTCATGCGTGGCATCAATACCCATGCATTGGACGGGGTAAGCCTGCATTTCCTCGGTGCCGCCATCGCCACACTGATGTTTGGCCCACGCTTTGCCTTGCTGGCCCTGGCGCTGGTCAGTGGTACGCGCGCCATGCTCGATTCGAGCTGGCATGGCTGGGGCTGGGATTTTCTCGTCAACGGCGCCCTGCCGATATCGGTCACGTTCGCCATCGGCACGCTGGCAGAGCGCCTGCTGCCAGCCCATATCTTCATCTACGTGATGGTCAACGCATTTTTTGCCGCCGCCCTGTCGATGGCTTCCTGCATCATCTGCAAGGCCGCCATCACCGCCCTGCTCGGTGCCGATCCGATGCCCTATCTGATTGCCGGCTTGCCGCTCTCCTTTGGCGAGGCATTTTTCACGGGGGGCACAATGGCACTGATCGTCGCCTACCGGCCGCAGTGGTGCGCCAGCTTCGACGACGAGAAATATCTGAAGAAACGGGACTGATGCCTGAGCGGCGATCAGCCCGGCTCTGCCAACAAGGCCGACAGCAATTTCGGCACATCCTGCATGGCGGCCGCCACATTGGCCAGCACATCCTCCAGCGTGATGACCTCATCCACATCCGGCCCGGCACCGGCCGCCCAGTTGGCAACGATGGCAAGACAGGCATAGTCCAGTTCCAACTCGCGAGCCAGCCCGGCCTCCGGCATGCCGGTCATGCCGACCAGATCACAGCCATCACGACGCATCCTGGCGATTTCGGCGCGCGTCTCCAGACGCGGCCCCTGTGTTGCGCCATAGCAGCCGCCGACCACCAGTGCCACGCCGGCACGCTGTCCGGCCGCCAGCAATCGCGTGCGCAAGGCACCGGCATATGGCTCGCCAAAGTCCACATGCAGCACGTCGCTGCCCGGCTCCTCGCACAGGGTCGAAATCCGTCCCCATGTGTAGTCGATCAGCTGATCCGGCACCACCAGGGCGCGCGGTGCACAGGCTTCGGTGATGCCACCGACCGTATTGAGCGCCAACACTTGACGAGCGCCGAGCGCCTTGAGCGCCGCCAGATTGGCACGGTAGTTGATGCGATGCGGCGGGATCGAGTGCCCTTCTCCGTGGCGTGCCAGGAATGCCACCCGCTTCCCCTGCCACTGGCCGATCCGGATCGGACCAGAAGGCGCACCGTACACGGTTTGCGGCTGATGGCTATGCACCTCGTCCAGCTGCGCCAACGCGTACACGCCGGTACCGCCGATGATGGCAAGGTCAATGGATGGGTGATTCATGAGTGTCGGATCAGTTGATGCGTTGCAGACGCAGGTCGATGGTGTCTTCATCCCGCTGCAGGATGCGTACCGGCACGGGAATGCCCTCGGCCACCCACAGCGTGCGCGTGGTATCACCGTCGCTGCTGCTGACGCGAACGGTCTGCAAGTTGCGTCCCGCCACGGTCATGGCTTCCCGCCCGGCAATGCTGAAGTTGAGCTGGGACACCTTGCCGTTCTCCACCATCCGATAGCGCATCGGGCGACCGGCCAAGGCATCCTGCACGATGGCCAGATTGAGCGTCATGCCATCCACATCGCCAGCCTGCAGGGCAATCGGGCCGGCGCGTTCGGGTTTGACATCGCCACTCCAGCGTGCCTGCCGACTTGCCCAATCATAGCTACCCTGCTTGGCTCTGCGCGAGCGCGCCACCACGCTGACCGTTTCGCGATTGGAAACCGGGCGCAGACGCTCGCCGCTGGCATCCACCACCGCGCTGCGCTGAATCTGCCCAAGTGCACTCTGAATGCCCAGGCTGTAATTCCAGCGCCCGCTGCCAGCCGGCGCCAGACTGACGCTGGCCTCCGCCGGAATGCCGTTGTAGCTGGTACGGTAGCTGCCACGAAACGCGGACAGCTCCGTGCCCTGTGCGGCAGGCAATGCCAGCAGCAGGCTGGCAAGCAGAGCCGGTTTGAAGATGGAGCGCATATCAGTTCCCACGATATTGAACAAGTTGAAGATCGAGCGTTTCATCATCCTCGATCACGATGCGAACCGGCAGCGGCGAGCCGGAAGCCACCCAGACGGTATTGCGATTCTGCCCGCCATCGCTGCGGTCAAGCCGCAAGGCATCATATGAGAGATCCTGGATGACGAGATTCTCCGGTGTTTCCGCCGCACGGTAGTCATAGCGGCGCAAACGGCCATCATCGACGAAACGATAGCTCAACTGCGCCCCGGGACGCGCATCCCGCACCAAAGCCAGATTGATGAGCAAGCCGCTCATGTCACCATCCTGCAGGGCGATGGTGCGCCCACGCCGCGACTCCTTGACATCGCCCTGCCAACTGGCCGTTCGGCTCTGCCAGTCATAGCGCCCGACGGTCCGCCGACTGCGCAGCAATGCTTTGCGCGTGGTGCTTTGCGAAAGCGGGCGGTATTGCGTGCCGGCCACTTCAAACACCGTGCTTTGCTGGATATGCACACCAGCCAGGGCGGCAACGCCCTGGGTGCCCTGGATATCCAGATCCACTCGCCAGCGATTGCCTTGGGTATTGACCAGCCGCATGTTCGCCTGTCCGGCCGGCTGACCATTGCGCGTCACGCTGTAGCGTCCGATGAAGGGTGCAAGTTCGGTGACCTTGGAAAACGGCGGCTCGGGAGCCACCTCGTTGACTTGCACATCCTGTGCCAGGGCACATCCGCCGACCAGATACAAACCCAAGGTCAGGGCAAATGACAGGGCTGACTTGCGGAGCATGGCTGACCCCTTGCGAAATGAGCGGCCAATGTAGTCGGCAACAACTAAATCAGGCCTGAGCAACGGCATCCGGCGCCCGCAGTCGTCCACTCGTGGCCGCCTGCATTACCTCGACCAACAACCGGTGTTCCTCCGGTAAAAGGCGGGCAGCCAAGGTCTCCGGCGTATCACCGGGCAATATCGGGATACGGCGCTGGGCGATCAGCTCACCTGAATCAAGTTCCGCACTTACCCAATGCACACTCACCCCATGCTCGTCATCGCCGGCGTCGAGTGCGCGCTGATGGGTATGCAGTCCCTTGTATTTGGGCAACAGTGAAGGATGGATATTGATCAGACGCCCGGCAAAACGCTGCACGAAGGCGGCGCCGAGAATTCGCATGTAGCCGGCGCACACCACCCAGTCCGGCCGACAGGCATCCAGTGCATCGGCCAGCCGTGCATCGAACGCTTCACGCCCCCCTGCATCCTTGATGCGCATTCCCCAGCGCAGCGGCTCGGCGACTTTCTGCAAGGCGGCGCACTCGGGCTGATCGGAAAACACGCCAACGATTTCACCGGCCAACTCGCCACGCGCGATGGCATCCAGCAGCGCTTGAAGATTGCTGCCACGGCCGGAAACCAGCACTGCCATGCGCGGTTTCGGGGCGGAAGGGAGATGACGATCCATCAGGCAATCCGTACCCGCTCGCCATCGTTCACCGGCACCACTTCGCCAATGCGACGTGGCTCGAGCGCCATCTTTGCCAGTTCGGCCTGCACGGCATCGGCAGCGTCGGCCTTGACCACGAACACGAAACCGATACCACAGTTGAAGGTGCGCCACATTTCCGCCATCGGCACCGCCCCCTCGCGCTGAAGCCACTGGAATACGACCGGCAGCTCGATGGCGCTGGCCTGAATATCCAGCCCCAGACCGTCAGGAATGACGCGGATGATGTTCTCGGTAATGCCGCCGCCGGTGATGTGCGCCATCGCGTGAATGGCCGCCCCGTGTGCACCGCCGAGCAATGCCAGCACCGGCTTGACGTACAGGCGGGTGGGCGCCATCAGCGCATCTTCGAGGGTTTGACCGCCAAGGTCATACCCCATCGGCGTTTCGCTGCGCGCCAGAATTTTGCGAATCAGCGAGTAGCCATTGGAGTGCGGACCGCTGGAGGCAATGCCGAGCAACACATCGCCGGCACCGACCCGGCTGCCGTCGCGGATTTCGCTTTTCTCCACCCCGGCCACGCAGAAGCCGGCCAAGTCATACTCGCCCGGCGCGTACATGTCCGGCATTTCCGCCGTTTCCCCGCCAATCAGGGCGCATCCGGCTTCGCGACAGCCCTCCGCGATACCGCCCACCACGGCCGCCGTGGTATCGATATCCAGCTTGCCGGTGGCGAAGTAGTCCAGGAAGAACAGCGGTTCGGCCCCCTGCACCAGCACGTCGTTGACGCACATCGCCACCAAATCGATGCCGATGGTGTCATGCCTGCCCAGCTGTTGCGCCAGCTTCAATTTGGTTCCCACCCCGTCGGTGCCGGACACCAGCACCGGTTCGCGGTATTTGGCGGACAAGTCGAACATCGCGCCGAACCCGCCCAGTCCCCCCATCACTTCCGGGCGAAAACTTTTCTTCACCAGCGGCTTGATGCGCTCCACCAGCTCATTGCCGGCATCAATGTCCACACCGGCATCACGATAAGTCAAAGGGGTTCGGGTCACGGCAATTCCGCCACAGGACAAGGGGCGACAATCTTACCAATCTCCCGGATTGCGGCACAGGTGATGGACGCGCCGCGCTGGCTGCGGCAACATTCACGCTCTGATCTCATCTCCGGGAAACTCCATGTCTCCAGCCATTCGATGGATTGCCGTCCTGCTCGTGGCATTGCTGACCTTGCCGGCATTCGCGCAGCGCAATGAAACCGGACGGGCTCGCGCCAGTGGCGCCTACGAGGCGGAAGTCAGCGTGCGCTCGCAAAGTGATGCCGACGTCAATGCCGGGCTTTCGCGGGCACTGACCCAGGTGCTGGAGCGGCTTGGCGGACGACGCGCCAACATCGGCAATCGCCCGGGGGTTGCCGAAGAGCTGCGCCGTGCCCGCGACTATGCCGATCACTACTCGTTCCGGCAAGATGAAAGTCGTGATGCCGGCGGCACCCCGCGCTTCAGCAGCGTGATGGTGGTGCGTTTCAACCCTGCCAAGGTCAACCAGCTGGCCGGCATGGCCGGACTTTCCATCTGGCCCGAGCCACGCCCGCGTCCAGTGTTGTGGCTGGCCATCGATGATGGCAGCGGCCCGCGTCTGGTCGGCCTGCAACAGAACAATGCCGCTCGCAGCATCCTGGATCGTGCACGTGCGCGCGGTTACAGCCTTGGCCTGCCGGCTGGCAATGCGGCCGAGCAAGCGGCGGCGGCAGCCATCTGGCGGGGCGACACCGCCGCCATCGCCCGCATCTCACGTGCCTACGCGCCCGCGATGCAATTGCTCGGCAAGCTCTATCGTGCCGGCAACGGCTGGCGTGCCGACTGGACTTTCGTGGACAACGGCCGCGTCCTTGGCCGCACCTCCACCAGTGATGCCGATGCCCGTCGCGCCATGGCAGGAGGAGCCGACATGGCCGCCGACGCGCTGATCCGCCGCTATGCCCGGCCGGCCGGCCCACCTCCCAGCCCTCCCGGCGATTTCCAGATCACCATCACCGGCCTTATCAACGCCGAGCAGTATCTGGCACTGATGAGCTGGCTGGAGGCACATCCGCAAGTCGGCCAAGTCACCCCGATTGCCGCCAATGGCGATAGCTTGACTGTGCTGCTGCACCTGAAGTCGGGTATGGGCGGCTTCCGTCGTGCGCTTGAGCGCGATGGCATGCTGACCCCGGCCGAGACCGAAAACACCTTCCAGATCCGCTGAGGCCATGTCAATGACACCCCTCTCCAAACAGGAATCGCTTGCTGCCATTGCCATCTTCTTCCAGCGGGTGCAATGGATTGCACTGGGTTTGGGGCTGCTGTGGGTGGTCAGCCTGCTGTCCTCGATTCTCACCCCGTTTGCCGCTGCCGCCATCCTCGGCTGGCTGGGGGATCCGCTGGTGGATCGGCTGGAGGCGCGCGGCTATTCGCGCAATGTTGCGGTCGGCATCGTGTTCATCGGCATGATCGTGTTGATTCTGGCCTTGCTGCTTGTGCTGATTCCGGTCATTGCCCGTCAGATCATGACCCTGGTAGAGTCTTGGCCGGAATACCAGGCATGGTTTACCGGCTGGTTCATGGGGCGTCTTGCGCCGTGGGTTCAACACAACTTCGACTTCGATCTGGTCGCCTGGTTCGATAGCGAACATCTCTGGAGCATGCTGCAAACCCACTGGCAGCGTGTCAGCGACATTGCCACCAGCGTGCTCGGCTTCGTTTCCCGCTCCGGCATGAGCATGGCGCTGTGGTTGACCAATCTGGTTCTGATTCCGGTACTGGCATTTTTCTTCCTGCGCGATTGGGATCGCTTCGTCGAACGCATCGCCGCGCTGGTACCGCGTAGCCATCTGCCTACCGTCACTCGCTTGGCACGCGAATCGGATGAGGTGCTGGGGGGCTTCCTGCGCGGCCAGCTGATGGTGATGGCAGCGCTCGGCGTGATGTATGGTCTCGGCCTGTGGCTGGTCGGCGTCAAGGTCGGCATCCTGATCGGCCTGATCGGCGGGCTGCTCAGCTTCGTCCCCTATCTTGGCCCGGCCTCAGTGGTGCTGATGGGGGGAGTTGCCGCACTGGTACAGGGGGGCGGCTGGTCGATGTTGCTCGGTGTTGGCGTGGTCTTTACCGTGGCGCAATTGGTGGAAAGCTATCTGCTGACCCCGAAGCTGGTCGGCGAGCGCATCGGCCTGCATCCGATGGCCGTGATTTTCGCCGTGATGGCCGGTGGCGTGCTGTTCGGCTTCCTCGGCATGCTGCTGGCCTTGCCGGTGGCCGCCATCGTCAACGTGCTGCTGCACTTTGCCGTGGAACGCTATCGGCAGAGTGCACTCTACCTGCACGGCACCGACCACGACCAAACCGAAGCACAGTGAAAACGCCTCAACAATTGCCGTTGGCACTGCGTTATCCGCCTGACCAGCGCCTTGATACGTTCGTCACCCCGCCGTCCACCGGCATCGCCCGGCTCGAGCAATTGCTGAACGGAGGCGACTGGATCTACCTGCAAGGCGCAAGCGGTGTGGGCAAAACCCATCTGGCACTTGGCTGCTGTGCCGAGGCCGAAACGCGCGGCCTGCACGCCCATTACCTGCCCGTCACCGCCATGGCCGGGCATCTTGGCAGCGGCGCCCTGCCCTCACCGCAACCCAACGCCTTCTATGCCATCGATGGACTCGATGCCATCGCCGGGCAGCGCGACGAGGAAATCGCCCTGTTCCACTTCCACAATGCCGCCCATGATGCCCGCGCCCGCGTCCTGTATACGGCACGCAATGCTCCGGACGGACTGGGCTTGTCATTGCCGGATCTGCTTTCGCGTCTGGAGCAGTGCAGCCGCCTCTCTCTTGCCCTGCCGGATGACGCGACCCGTGCCCTGATCCTGCAACAGCGTGCCGAGCGCCGTGGCGTGCAGTTCGACGATGCTGCCATCGATTGGCTGCTCAGGCATGAAAGCCGCGACTTGACGCGCCTGACCGGCATTTTCGAACAACTCGATAAAGCCGCGCTGGCCGCCAAACGACGCTTGACACTGCCGTTCCTCCGGCAGGTACTGGCAGCAGGCAACTGAAGCCTGCCATCCAGTCACCTCTTCGCCCGTCTCACAGTGCCCGACTGTCCGGACTCCATACCCGCGCTCGATTGCGCCCCGCGCGCTTGGCCTGATACAGCGCGGCGTCGGCATGAGCAAGCAGGTTGGAGGGACGAGTACCGGCCTTGCCAGGGCTGAAAGTGGCCACCCCAATACTCAAACTGGCATATTCGGCCGCAGGCGAATGAGCATGCTCGATCGCCTGCAAGCGAACGCTCTGGATAATCGACTCGGCCACATGCTGCGCATGTTCAACCGGGCTGCCCGGCAAAATCAGCGCCAGCTCGTCTCCCCCGTAACGGCAGGCCAGATCACGCGGACGGCGCGCCCACAGCGCCAGTGTCCTGGATACCGTTTGCAACAACACATCCCCGGCCTGATGGCCGTAATTGTCGTTGTACTGCTTGAAATGATCGATATCCACCAGCAACAAGGACAGCGGCTGCCCGGAACGCTCGGCATTTTCCGCCTCGCGTTCCAGTGTTTGCTCGAACATGCGTCGATTGGCAAGATCGGTCAACGCATCGGAACTGGCATGTTTCTGCGAACGTCGCAAATGCCAGAACAGACTGAACAACAGGCAGGCCACGATCGTGACGAACGCCGCCACCGGACTGACCCACAGTCGCCCGGCATGGAGCAGCACAAAGCTGAGCAACGGACACGCCACCAGCCCGATCCCGTAGGCAAGCCAAGTCACCCCCTTGCGCCGCAATGCCAGCGTGGCAAGCAGGGTCAGCCCCACCAGTAGCACGCCTGTCAATACCCTATAACTAAACGGCATCTGGGTAATCAGAGTGTGCTGGAGCAGCGCATTCAGCACTTGGGCATGGTACTCAACACCCGTGAGCGATTTGTAGCCTCCGCCTTCGGGAATCGAAAAATTGGGCGCCAGACCACTGGCAGTCACACCAATCAGCACCCATTGTCCGCGGAATTGTTCGGCCCCCGCGCGCCCTTCCAGCACATCGACATACGAGACCTGCCGAAATGCCAGACGATCGGCATACGGAACCATCACCTGATAGTCGCGCACCCAGAGCAATGGCGAGCTGGCCTTGCCAACCTCCGGATTGCGCAACCCCGGCGTGGGGAGGCGAACATCACTGCCCTGATTGCGCAGCGCCAATGCCAGCGCCGGACGCAGATGCGCGGCAATCCCCGCCTCCAGATACGCATACCGCGGAATATTGTTGTGATCCGCCACCACTTCGGCATGCCCCAACTCGGCTGCAGCATCGGCAAACAGCGGCAGCGGTCGCACTTCGGTCAGAAGCCCGGATACCGACGAGGTTTCCGCCGCCACGGGCAATACCACCGGCGCGGCTTCGACAATCGTCCGCGCCAACTCGGCATCTCCCTCGGCATCATCCAATGCGGCCTCCGCCAGCAGGATATCCATACCGATGGCGCGAGGCTGTGCCTGATGCAGAGTCTGCAGAAGTTTGGCATGCGTCCCACGTGACCACGGCCAACGCCCGAGCGCCTCCAGGCTCTTGTTGTCCACCACGACCAACGTGATGTGGTCGCTCACCTGCTGACGGCTGCCAACCAGCAATTGATCATAGACCCAGCTGTCCAGTGCACTGTTGACATGGCGTGGTGTCAGCAGCCAAACGCCCAGCGCAGCCAGCAGTCCAATCAATCCGCGCTGCAACCACCGCCGTCGAAACGGATCAAGAGCCGCACGCGTTTTCACCACGCACCTCCGGCTACCCAGCAAAGGCCGCCTCGCGCACCATCAAGTCCGCCTGCAATCACTGCCATCATGCTCACAACATCAGGAACAACAGAACCGAAGCCGCTCCGCTTCCTCCCAGAATGCGACAGGGCAAACAACCCAGCTTCACGGTTTGCACTGGGCCATACGGATGCTGATAGCCGTCCTCGTCGATCGCGGCAACGCGCAGATACCAGGTGCCATAGCGGATATCGGCAAGTTGGACATGGTTCTCGTCCAGTACGCTGTCCACCCGTGGCCTGGCAAAATCCGCCCGCGAAGATAGCTGGAATCGATAGCGCTGCCCGTCCAGTCCCTTTTCCCAACGCACACTGAGCCCAGCCTCACCCGACTCCGCAGTCGTGCTCTGGCTTTGCGCCGGTGCCAGAGAAAAACGCATCGGCTCGCTCCACGCGCCCTGTTTGCCCGTCGCATCGCTCGTGGCAATCCGCCACTGGTAATCGCCCGGCGGCAATGCCTCGGCCAACCTGACATCCGTTCCGCGGATATCCTGCAACGCAAGGCGCGGCCGGGCAAAATCGCCACCCGACTCGATCAGCTCAACCCGATAGCGATACTCGCCCTCGGCCTGATCGGTCCATTGCAAACGCGGCTGGGCGCCGTACACGGTGCTTCCCTCCTGCGGTCGCAGCACGAATGGCGGCGCCGGCTGGGCGGCGATTTCAAGCCGTCCCTGTGCATCCTGCCCCTCGATGCCATGACCATCAATCGCCCGGATGCGGACAAACAGCTCACCCTCATGGTGGACGTCCAAGGGCGCCCGAGGCACGGATACCCGCACATCCTGCAGCAAGGTGGAGAAATCCTGCTGTGCACTGGCCTGAACGCGATAGGCGGCGGCCCCAGCGACATCGCCCCAGACCAGAGGCGCCGGCACACGCAGCACCCGGGACGGCAACTGGGCCAGATCCGGCGGCGGCAACAGTCGAACCGACGGCATCGGTCGGCCATCGTCGCCCTTGGCCGTGCCAAACCCGGCATCAAGCCGCACCTGATGCCCCTCGCCACTGGCCGCCACCGCGCCACTGAGCACTTCGGTGAACTCGCCCTGCTCATTCGCCGCCACGCGGAATACCGTCCCGCGCACGCTCGACATCATGCCCGGCGTCGTCACCACGTAGTGCGATGCCTCACCGCGCAATGGCGCGACCAGGCTGGAAATCCGTCCCCGTGGCAGACTCAGGCGAATATCGAACATGCCGGTATCGCCATACGCATTCAACCTCTCCAGATGCAGCTCACTGTTGCCGTGCAGCTGCAGGCGGGAGCCGTCGGCAAAAGCCAGGGTCAGGCTGCCATCGGCCAATGTCCGCAATGCGGCACCGGCCCCCAGGCGCAAACCGGCAATCGCGGGAATCGCGTCCCGGAAGCTGCCCGTGCGACTGGCACTGGCCTGCCCCCGGCTGGCCTCGATGCGCACATCGAACGGCTGGTGTCTGAGCCAATCCACCGGCACCGACAAACTGCCACCGGGCGGCAAGCGGTACGGATTGACAATACGGTTGTAGCGCTGCAGACGAACGACCGGCACATCCTCGCGCAGGTATTGCTGCGCAATGGTCCACAACGTATCCCCAGTGCGGATGGCATAGCGCCAGTCCGCGGCACCGGCGGTCGGCACGGCGATGACGAAACAAAGAAGCATCCATGCAAGCAGAACGACAAGTCGCCGGCGAAATGCCGCCAAACCAAAGGCAGAGGCCGCGACGGAAGAGACAGGTAACTGGCGCAAGGACTTTTCCCTGGAAAATCGGAAACCCAGCATTTTAACGTGCAATGAGACTTGAGCGTAATCAAGAAACCGACAACGTGATGACGTTCGCATTTTCCAGACCAATCCCGTACCATGGCCAAACAGCGAGATGCGAAAGCTCATGCCGCACTTTTCATCCCGTCATCCGACTGCCCAGGCAGTCATGCAGAATTCGTGGCGCGGCAGGAAGCTTCGGGTTCAAACTCCCCGGAGCCATCATGAACTTTGAATCCCTCGGGCTTTCGCCCGCTCTGCTGCGCGCGCTCGCCGAAGCCGGCTACCACACGCCCACTCCGATTCAGCAACAAGCCATTCCCAAGATACTGGCCGGACGCGATCTGCTTGCCGCCGCCCAAACCGGCACCGGCAAGACTGCTGCTTTCGGTCTGCCGATGCTGCAAGGATTGGCCGGCAAAACCCCGGCCAAAGGGCCGCGCAAACCCCGTGCACTGGTACTGGTGCCCACCCGGGAGCTGGCCGTGCAGGTTGCCGACAACCTGAAGACCTATGCCCGCCATTTGCGCCTGAACGTCACTCAGCTATTCGGCGGCGTCGGCATGCAGCCGCAAATCGACAATCTGGCGCGTGGCGTGGATATTCTGGTCGCCTGCCCGGGCCGACTCATCGATCATCTCGAACGCGGCAGTGCCAAGCTCGATGCGGTGGAAACCCTTGTGCTGGACGAAGCCGACCGCATGCTGGACATGGGTTTTCTGCCCGCCATGAAGCGCATTCTGGCGCGCCTGCCCAGCAACCGTCAGACACTGCTGTTCTCGGCCACGTTCGAGCCGCGCATCAAGGCACTGGCACTGGAATATCTGAACAATCCCGAAGAAGTCCAAGTGGCAGCACAGAATGCCGTCGCCGACACCATACTCCATCGCGTGCATCCGGTGGACGGCGCAAGAAAGCGCGATCTCCTGATCGACATCCTGGCCGCCCGCCATACCGATCAGGTGCTGGTATTCGGCAAGACCAAGCACGGCTGCAACCGACTGGCCGAGCAGCTGGAAAAAGCCGGCCTGCCGGCGCTGGCCATCCACGGCAACAAGAGTCAGGCCGCCCGCCAGAAAGCCCTGGATGCGTTCAAATCCGGGCGTGTCCGCATCCTTGTGGCCACCGACGTGGCCGCACGTGGCCTCGATATTCCTGAGCTGCCACTGGTCATCAACCATGACCTGCCGATGGTGGCCGAGGATTACGTGCACCGCATCGGCCGCACCGGACGCAATGGTGCACAGGGTGAAGCGCTCTCGCTGGTGGCCCCCGAGGAAGGCGCACTGCTGCGGCAAATCCAGCGCCTGCTCAAGAGCGACATTCGGATGGAAACCGTCCGCGGCTTCGAACCGACCCAACCCATCCATATCAATGCCGCACAGCCGGGACGCTCCGCACGCCCAGCTCGGACGGCCAGAAATGCCGCTCCGCGTCGGCAGGAGGGTGCCCCCAAGCCCAAGCCGCGAAAGGCCAGCAATTCCTCCTCGTCACGAACACCCGGAAAAGGCAACACCTCGCCACGCCATGTCCGGCGTCCGGATGCCGTGTGATGATTCCGAACAGACGATACGGCTGACTCAGGTGCCGCGCTCATCCCGGAAGCTGCAAATGGGCGCGCGCATCATGACTGGCCGTCTGCGAGAGGATCTGATTGTTGCCCTGCTGACGGGCACGGTTCAATGTTCGCTCAGCCTGTGCCAGCAGTTCGCGGGGCGCATAGATGCTTGGCGTGCTGCTGACTACGCCGCTTGATACGCTAACGCCTTCCAGACGCGCTTGCACGGCGGCACGAATGCGTTCGGCGGCACGAATGCCGCCTGCCAATGGCGTTTTCGGCATCAACAGCAGCACCTTGTCGCCATAACGTAGCGTAATGTCATCAAGACGCGAGCAGCGTCCCACCAGCTGCTCCACCGCCTGCACGATGGCATGCACCTTTTGCGCGCCCTGATCGTCGTTGCTGATTCTGGCAAGCCCGTCCACGCCGATGACGGCCAGGCTGTAACAGTCCTGCTGCAGATGCTCCAGGATATCGACGCTCTCCAGCCTCTCCAGCAACGCCACGCGGTCAAGAATACTGGCATTGCCTGCGCTGCCGGCATTGGCCGAACTCAGTCGTGCCTGCGCCTGTTCGGCGTATTGCACCCGCCGCTCGTGCCCGTGGCGACGCAACTCAAGCAATTGCTGCGCTTGCCGGGCCAGTGCCAGCAATCCTTCATGCTGAGCCAGATTGAGCTTCCACGGCACGCTGTCGAAGACACAAAGCGTGCCAAGCGGATAACCTTCGCGACTGAGAATCGGCGCACCGGCATAAAAGCGGATACCGGCCTCGCCGACCACCAACGGGTTATCAGCAAAGCGCGCATCTTCACGTGCATCCGGAATTTCGGTGATGACATCCGGCGACTGGATCGCCCAATTGCAGAATGCGATGTTGCGTGGCAATTCACGTCCGTCACAGCCGCTGAATGCCTTGTTCCACTGTCTGTCCTTGTCGATCAGGGAAAATGCCGCCGCCGAGGTGCCCGTGACAAGACGAGCCAGCATCACCAAATCCTGATAAGCCGCCTCGCTTTCACTATCCAAAATTGCATATCGCTCGAGAATGGTCAGACGGCAGGCTTCATATGCCTTGGCATCCGCCCCGACAGGGCGCGAAACAGGAAGAACGCTCATCGAAGAAACCTCAACATGGGCAGGGCATGTACATGCTAAAAACCCCGGTCGAGAAAAGACTTGATGCCGCTCACACTATTGTGACGCAACATTCCGGCAAGCAGTGAGCCCCATCACACTATCGGAAATTGATGACCGATGCTGTGCGAATCCGGCCGCGAACACGTGCATGCACTTGCCGCTGCCGGATTCGGAAAATGCTTACTCGCCCTTGCCGGCCAACTGCGTCAGCACTTCGCCCAACTGTGCCGGCGTCAACTCGGGCAGCAAGTGATAATCCGTGCCCAATCCGGCCAGATTACCGGCCTTCAGTGCCGCCACGCACTGCCCGGCTTCGCGCGGCTGGGCAAAGCCTCGGCTTTGCAGCAGCACGCTCTCGCCCTGGCTCAACTTGAAATAGAACAACCCGTCAGCTTCGCGGTACTGCTTGAACACCGGCAGCGCGACAGCCTTTTCCGCAGGCGCGGCATAGGCCTCTGGCATCCGGGCAAGATGACGCAGCCCCACCGCCTCGCGCACGCGGGCAAGCAGCGGGCGGGCATAGCGCTCGCGCAGGCGCTCGGCACCGCGCTGCAGGATGGCTTCAATCTGCTCGGGGCGTGCCATCAGGGCATCGTATTTCTCCCGCAGCGGGGCGATTTCCGCCTCCATGCGCTGATGCAGCCGCGCCTTGGCCTCACCCCAGCCGATGCCGTCGGCAAACGCCTGCCGCATTGCCGCGGTTTCCTCGGCGCTGGCAAAGGCCTGATAAATCTGGAACAAGGCCGAGCCTTCGGTGGATTTGGCCTCCCCCGGCGCACGCGAATCGGTCACGATCGACATCACGTGCTTCTTCAATTCCTCCGGACGGCAGAACATCGGAATGGTGTTGTCGTAGCTCTTGGACATCTTGCGTCCATCCAGCCCCGGCAGCGTCGCCACCTGCTCGTCAATCACCGCCTCGGGCAGCACGAAGTAATCGCCGCCATAGACGTGGTTGAAACGCTGGCCGAAGTCGCGCGCCATCTCGATGTGCTGCACCTGATCGCGCCCGACCGGCACCCGATCGGCATTGAAGATGAGGATGTTCGCCGCCATCAGCACCGGGTACATGAACAGCCCGGCATTGATGCCGGCATCATCGTCCTCGCCCTCGGCACGGTTCTTGTCCACCGCTGCCTTGTAGGCATGTGCCCGGTTGAGAATGCCCTTGCCGGCCATG
>JBHADJ010000034.1:0-4171 GCA_041855065.1 Lysobacter sp. | reverse complement strand
GCACCGGCTTTGTGCATCAGGCGGTGATGGCCGATCTGCCCGATCTGTCGGGGTATGAGGTCTATGTCTGCGGCGCGCCGGTGGTGGTGGAGTCGGCACGACGGGATTTCACGGCGCAGTGCGGACTGTCCCTGGCAGATTTCCATGCCGACGCCTTTACCTCGGAGGCCGACCGGCAGGCCGCCTGATGGGGGCTGAGGGGGGGGCTTGCCAGCGGCCGGCCGCTTGCGAGGCGTGATAGAGTGAGCTGCTCGCGCCTGCTGCTTCGAGACCTGTCATATTTTGGGGGTCTGCAACGACCAAGGTCATCGAACAGGCTTGCCGGGCATGCTGCGGCACAGGGCTGCATCGCCCCGTTTTTCGGAGACCTTCATGAAGCGATTCCTGACCCCCAAGAACATCATTCTGATTCTGCTGGTGCTGGCGATGGTGCTGGCCTGGGTACTGGTGCCGCCGCAGGCGTCGGGCGCCACGGCCAGCGCCTCACCGGCAGCGGCTGAGCCAGTGGCGGTGCTGCCGGCGCTGGCGAAGCTGCCGGAAGCGAACGGCAAGCCGGTTGCCACGGTGCTGAAGCCCGGCCGTCCTACCCTTGTCAAGTTCTGGGCGAGCTGGTGCCCGCTCTGTCTGGCCAGCCTGGAGCAGACCGATGCCTGGGCGCAGGACCCGCGTTTCGCGTCGGCCAATCTGGTGACGGTGGTGTCGCCGGATTTTCGGCGGGAGAAAGCGCTGGCGGATTTTCAGCACTGGTTCCGGGGCTTGACGTTCAAGGCGATGCCGGTGCTGATGGATGAGGGTGGGGCGATCGCGCAGGCCCTGCAGATCCGGGGTTATCCTTCCTTTGCCTTGCTGGATGCGCAGGGACGGCTGGTGCGCGTCTCCACCGGCTACCTGAGCGAGGCCAGTGCGCTGGCTTTTGCCCAGAACCCGACGGCCGAGACGGCGGGTTCTGGTGCGGTTGTGCGGGGTTCTTCGGATGCGGTGGCCAGTGCGCCGAAGGCGGTGGCGCTGCCGTCGGCGTCGGCAGGCGATCGCGCCACGGCCTCGTCCGGCGGTGGACAGGCTGCTGCCGCAGCGGCGTCTGCCACACCACGTAATTCTTCGTCCCAGACTATGGTTGATCCCATGAATATCAAAACTATCTATCTTGCCGGCGGCTGCTTCTGGGGGCTGGAGGCGTATTTCGAGCGGATTCCGGGCGTGATCGACGCGGTGTCGGGCTATGCCAATGGCAGCTCCGACCGTCGCCCCAGCTACGAGGATGTGGTCTACCGCAACACCGGCCATGCGGAAACGGTGCGGGTGCGCTATGACGGCGCGCGCCTGAGCCTGGATGACATGCTGCAGTATTACTTCCGGGTGATCGATCCCACCAGTCTGAACAAGCAGGGCAATGATCGCGGCACCCAGTACCGGACCGGGGTCTATTACACCGATCCGGCCGACAAGGCGCAGATCCAGACGGCGCTCGATGCAGAGCAGAAGAAGTACAGCCGTCCTCTGGTGGTGGAGAACCTGCCGCTGGCGCATTTTCATGAGGCCGAGGAATACCATCAGGACTATCTGCGCAAGAATCCGAATGGTTACTGCCATATCGATATCCGCAAGGCCGACGAGCCGCTGCCGGGCAAGGCGGCCGGCGCTGCGGCTGCCGGGGCGATGGCAGGCGGGAGCGGCGCGGGGGCTGGTACGGCGGCCACGGCACGGGGCTTCGATCCGGCTGGCTATCGCAAGCCCTCGGATGCCGAACTGAAGCAGCGGCTGACGCCCGAACAGTACCGCGTCACCCAGCAAAGCGGCACCGAGCGGGCTTTCACCCACGAGTACGATCATCTGTTCGCACCGGGCATCTATGTCGATGTGGTCAGTGGCGAACCGCTGTTCAGCTCGAAGGACAAGTACGACTCCGGCTGCGGCTGGCCCAGCTTCACCCAACCGATCGAGCGGGCTGCCGTCACCGAGCATGATGACAACAGCTACAACATGCACCGGATCGAGGTGCGCAGCCGCGCCGCCGATTCGCATCTGGGCCATGTGTTCCCCGATGGCCCGAAGGAGCAGGGCGGGCTGCGCTATTGCATCAATGGGGCGAGCCTGCGCTTCATCCCGCTGGAGCGGATGGAGGCCGAGGGCTATGGCCATCTGAAGGCGGTGGTGCAATAGTCCTTCTTGCCGGAGCGCGTTTCTTGTGAGAGCGCGTTCCTGCCCGGAGGCGTTCGGGTCGGAGGGCGTCCTGGCTGGGGTGTATCCTGGACGGGGCAACGCACATATTTCAACCTGAAAGGAGACACGATGAGTCAGCAGGACCACGATGCCGGCATGTCACGGCGCACCCAGGTGATGGGCGAGGCATTCGTCGAACGGGCGATGAAGTCGGCCGATGCCTTCTCGGCGCCGCTGCAGGCGTGGATCAACGAGCATGCCTGGGGCAGCACTTGGCAGCGCGAGGGCATCGATCTGAAGACCCGCAGCCTGTGCACCTGCGCGATGCTGGCGGCGCTGGGCCGCAGCCACGAGCTGAAGGGTCATGTGCGTGGCGCGATCAACAATGGCGCCAGCGTCGAGGAAATCCGCGAGGTGCTGCTGCACAGTGCGGTCTATGCGGGGGCACCGGCGGCGGTCGAAGCCTTCCGCAGTGCACGTGAGGTGCTGACGGAACTGGGGCTGCTGCAGGCGTCGCCCTGACCCGGTGCGCGGCAAGCCCCGCCGTTCAGGGCGGGGAAGGATAGCGCGGACGGCGTAGCCGTGCTTGTCTTCGGTTTTCAGTGTGGCGTCTGCTGCTGTTCGATGTACTGGCGTACGATGGAGATCGGCGCACCGCCACAGCTTGATGCGAAGTAGGACGGCGACCACAGCACGCCTTTCCAGTAGCGCTTCTGGATGTCTGGTCGCTCCTTGCGCAGCAAGCGGCTGGATACGCCTTTCAGGCTGTTCACGAGGTTGGAGACGGCGACTGTATGATTGAGCCATGCAACGACTTCAAGCCTTCAAGTACGAACTGATGCCAGTCGGCCAGCAGGAGCGGCAAATGCGTCGCTTCGCTGGCTCGTGCCGGTTCGTCTACAACAAGGCACTGGCGTTGCAGAAAGTGCGTTACGAGCAAGGCGAGAAAAAGCTGGGTTACGCCGGGTTGTGCAAGCTGCTCACCGAGTGGCGCAACAGCGCCGATACCCAGTGGCTGGCCGATGCGCCAGTGCATCCGCTGCAACAGACGCTCAAGGACCTGGAGCGGGCCTACAGCAACTTCTTCGCCAAGCGTGCCGACTTTCCGCGTTTCAAGAAGAAAGGCCAGTCCGACAGCTTCCGCTATCCCGACCCGAAGCAGATCAAGCTCGATCAGAGCAATAGCCGCATCTTCCTGCCCAAGCTCGGCTGGCTGCGCTACCGCAACAGCCGGGATGTACTGGGCATGGTGAAGAACGTCACCGTGAGCGGGTCATGCGGCAAGTGGTTCGTGAGCATCCAGACCGAGCGTGAGGTTGAGCAGCCCATCCCGCAAGGCGGCGCAGTTGGTATCGACATGGGCATTGCCCGATTCGCCACGCTCTCGGACGGCACGTTCTACGCGTCGCTCAACAGTTTCAAGCGGCATGAGACTGCCTTGCGCAAGGCGCAACAGGCGATGAGCCGCAAGACCAGGTTCAGCAACAACTGGAAGAAGGCGAAAACCCGAGTCCAGCGCATTCATGCCCGCATCGGCAATGCCCGCCGCGACTTCCTGCACAAGGCCACGACAGCCATCAGCCAAAACCACGCGATGGTGTGCATCGAGGACTTGCAGGTACGGAACATGTCCAGGTCGGCGGCAGGCAGCACTGAAAAGCCGGGGAAAAACGTTCGGGCCAAGTCCGGCCTGAACAAGTCCATCCTCGACCAAGGCTGGTTCGAGTTCCGTCGCCAACTGGATTACAAGCTGGCATGGCAGGGTGGCTGGTTGGTGGCGGTAGCGCCGCAGAACACCAGCCGCACCTGTCCGGCCTGCGGCCATGTGTCGGCGGACAACCGCCAGACACAAGCCCGGTTCGCGTGTGTTGCATGTGGTTTCGAGGAAAACGCCGATCTGGTCGGCGCGATCAACATACTCAGGGCGGGGCACGCCCGTTGCGCCTGTGAAGTGAGCGGTGAAGTCATGCCGCCAGCAGCAGGAACCCACCGAAGCGACTCGGGGGTGGCT
>JBHADJ010000033.1:0-8472 GCA_041855065.1 Lysobacter sp. | reverse complement strand
CAGCTTGTCCTGCATGATTTTTTCCGCCCGCAGGGTATCGCGGCGATGCACCAGATAGACCTTCTCGGCCAGATTCGACAGATACAGGGCTTCTTCCACCGCAGTATTGCCACCGCCGATGACGGCCACCTCCTTGTCCTTGTAGAAGAAGCCGTCGCAGGTGGCGCAGGCGGAAACACCGCGCCCCTTGAAGGCTTCCTCACTTTCGAGGCCAAGGTATTTGGCGGTAGCACCGGTGGCGATGATGAGCGCATCGCAGCTGTACTCGCCGGCATCGCCGATCAGGCGGAAGGGGCGGGCGGAAAGATCGGCGGTGTGGATTTGGTCAATCACCACCTGGGTGTCGAAGCGTTCGGCATGTGCCTGCATCCGCTCCATCAGTGCCGGCCCCATCAGGCCATGCGCATCGCCCGGCCAGTTGTCCACTTCGGTGGTGGTCATCAGCTGCCCGCCGATGGCCATGCCGGTGATGACCACGGGCTTGAGATTGGCACGGGCGGCATACACGGCAGCCGTCCAGCCGGCCGGGCCGGAGCCGAGGATGATGAGACGATGGTGTTGAACGGTGACACTGGACATGATGGCGATACTTTCTGAATGAGGTTGAGGGCGGCCAAGTGTAAGCCGCTCCCTGGCAAATGCGGGCGGGGCCGATGCTTTGCAAGAGCCGCTCAGGGGTGTTGGCGCAACAGCAGGACGGTGATGTTGTCGCTTCCGCCGCCGTCAAGGGCGGCCGCCACGAGAGTGTCGCAGCACTCCTGTGCCGTCAGTTGCGGTTGGGCGAGCAGCTGGGCAATGTGTGCATCATCGACATGCTCGGTCAGGCCGTCGCTGCAGAGTAGCACTTGGTTGCCGGGGCGAAACTGGCCGCTTGTCGAGGCGACCTGCAGCTGGGAGGCAGGGGTGACACCGAGCGCCTGGGTGATGATGTTGCGCTGTGGGTGCCGGCGCGCCTCTTCGGCACTCAGCAAGCCGTTATCGACCAGCTGCTGGACGCGGCTATGGTCGCAGGAGATTTGGCTGAGGCGGCCTTCGTGCCAGAGATAGGCGCGGCTGTCACCGACCCAAGCCAGCTCGAACGCCTGATCGCGGGTCTGCATGGCAATTACAGTGGTGCCCATGGGATAGGCATGATCGCCATGTTGCTGGTTATGGAGACTGACGGTTTCGGCGGCAATTCGGATGGCGGTAATCAGTGGTGTGCCATCGCGGATTTCCCGGGTGATGGTATCGCGCGCCATGGCGCTGGCGATCTCGCCTAGTGCATGCCCGCCCATGCCATCGGCAACCAGCCAAAGGCCAAGTGATGCGTCGGCGGCATAGGTATCTTCGTTGGACTTCCGGCGCAAACCGGTATGGGTGATATGGCCGAACTCGATCATTTACATGGCAAGCAATGGGACACTGGATGGAATCATCCCGCGCCTGAAGGCAATGGGCAAGCCCGGGGTCGCTTGCGCAGGCGATGGACTCGTGTCAGTATCCGCGCCCATGAACATCTCCCTGTCCGCCGCTGCCCATCAATCCTCTGCCTGGATGGCCGCGGGCATGACCTCGCGTGCGCGCCGCCCGTCTTCATGACCGGGCCGGTTTGCTGCGTGTGTACGCATTGAAAAACCCGGCCTGGTGCCGGGTTTTTTTGTTTTCTCCTTCTCTTTCGAGCCGTTGCCATGAAGCATTTTTTGAATACCCAGGATTTGAGCCGTGCCGAGCTGGATGCGCTGTTGCGCGAGGCGGCGCATTACAAGCAGCATCGGCTGGGGGATGCGCTGCGCGGGCGCAGCATTGCACTGCTGTTTTTCAATCCGTCGATGCGCACCCGCACCAGCTTCGAGCTGGGGGCGTTCCAGTTGGGCGGGCATGCCATCGTGCTGCAACCGGGCAAGGATGCCTGGCCGATCGAGTTCGATCTGGGCAAGGTGATGGACGGCGAGGCAGAGTAGCACATCGCCGAGGTGGCGCAGGTGCTGGGGCGCTATGTGGATTTGATCGGCGTGCGCGCGTTTCCGAAGTTCGTCGATTGGCAGGAAGATCGGCAGGACAAGGTGCTGGCGGCATTTGCCCGCTATTCGCCGGTGCCGGTCATCAACATGGAAACCATCACCCATCCCTGTCAGGAGCTGGCGCATGTGCTGGCCTTGCAGGAGCACTTCGGCACGCAGGATTTGCGCGGCAAGAAATACGTGCTGACCTGGACCTATCACCCGAAGGCGCTGAACACGGCGGTGGCGAACTCGGCGCTCACCATCGCCACACGCATGGGCATGGACGTGACCTTGCTGTGCCCGAACGAGCACTATCTGCTCGATTCGCGCTACATGGCGTGGGCGGCGCAGAACGTGGCCGAAAGCGGCGGCTCGCTCAGCATCAGCCACGACATCGAAACGGCCTACCGCGATGCCGACGTGGTGTATGCCAAGAGCTGGGGGGCCTTGCCGTTTTTCGGCGATTGGGAAAAGGAAAAGCCGATGCGCGATGGTTACCGCCACTTCATCGTCGATGAAGAAAAAATGGCACTGACCCGCAACGGCGTGTTCAGCCACTGCCTGCCGCTGCGCCGCAATATCAAAGCCACCGATGCGGTGATGGATTCGCCGCAGTGCATCGCCATCCATGAAGCGGAAAACCGCCTGCATGTGCAAAAGGCGGTGATGGCGGCGTTGCTCAAGGCCGCTGCATAAGGCGCGCTTACGATTTCTTTTTCGAGGAAATATTTCATGTCCGAATCCAGCAAAAACATCGTCCTGGCCTTCTCCGGTGGCCTTGATACCTCGTTTTGCGTGCCGTATCTCAAAGAAGCCGGTTGGCAGGTGCATACCGTGTTTGCCGATACCGGCGGCGTGGATGCGCAAGAGCGCGCCTATATCGAAGCCCGTGCCCAGGAGCTGGGGGTGGCCTCGCATCGCACCGTTGATGGCGGCCCGGCGATTTGGGCCGGTTTTGTCAAGCCGTTCGTGTGGGCGGGCGAGGCATATCAGGGCCAGTACCCGTTGTTGGTGTCCGACCGTTATTTGATCGTCGATGCCACGCTGGCACGGGCGCGTGAGCTCGGCACCCGTGCCATCGCTCACGGCTGCACCGGCATGGGCAATGATCAGGTGCGCTTCGACTTGGCGGTGAAGGCCAGTGGCGAGTATCAAATCATCGCGCCGATTCGCGAAATCCAGAAGCAGCACACGCAAACCCGCGCCTACGAGCAGCACTATCTCGAGGCACGCGGCTTTGCCGTGCGCAGCAAGCAGCAGCAATACACCATCAACGAAAACCTGCTCGGGGTGACGCTCTCCGGCGGCGAAATCGACCAGTGGCAGGCACCGGGGGCCGAAGCGCGCGGCTGGTGCAAACCGCGCAGTGAATGGCCCGAGGCCCCCTTGCGCGTGCGGATTGGCTTTGTCGAAGGCGAGGCGGTGACGCTCGATGGCGAGGCCTTGCCAGGGGCGCAGCTGCTGGCACGGCTCAATGCCCTGTTTGCCGCCTATGGCGTCGGCCGTGGCCTTTATACCGGCGATACCACCATCGGCCTGAAAGGGCGCATCGTGTATGAGGCACCGGGGCTGGTGGCACTGCTCACCGCGCACCGGGCGCTGGAGGAGGCGGTGCTTTCCAAGCAGCAAAACCGCTTCAAGCCGGAGGTGGCGCGCAAGTGGGTGGAGCTGGTGTACGAGGGCTTCTATCACGATCCGCTGAAGGCCGATCTGGAAGCCTTCCTCGCCACGAGCCAGCGCAAGGTCAATGGCGAAGTGGTGCTGGAAACGAGTGGCGGCCGGGTCGATGCCGTGGCGGTGCAATCGCCGCACATCCTGCATGCCAAAGGCGCGACCTATGCCCAATCGGCCGACTGGGGCGTGGAGGAAGCCGAAGGCTTCATCAAGCTGTTCGGCATGAGCAGCACGCTGTGGGCAGAGGTTAATGGCGGGGCCGGGACTTGAGGCAACAAAAACCCCGGAGCGTGATTTGCCCGCGCTTGCTTCCCCCTTCTGCCGCTTGCCGCAGAAGGGGCGAGGGCGGGGCTTTGCCGCGGCAAACCTCACGCTCGCCGCAGGTGACAAGCTGGCGCCAAGGCGCCGCCATGAGCAATGAAACCATGAACAATCTTCTCGATCACCTTGCCGCACTGGTGGCATTCGATACCCGCAACCCGCCGCGTGCCATCGCCGCGGAGGGCGGCATTTTTTCCTATATCGCCGCGCAGCTGCCGGATTTTCGCGTTGAAATCACCGATCACGGTGCCGGTGCGGTGTCGCTGTATGCCGTACGCGGCACGCCGGAGGTGCTGTTCAATGTGCATCTGGATACCGTGCCCGATGCCGTCGGCTGGCAGGCCGATCCGCATCGCCTGCGCATCGAGGATGGCCGCGCGATCGGCCTGGGAGCCTGCGACATCAAGGGCGCGGCGGCCGGGCTGCTCAGCGTGGCGCAGACTTGCGATGCCGACATGGCGCTGCTGTTTTCCAGTGACGAAGAAGCCAACGATGCGCGCTGCATTGCGGCGTTCTTGCAGCGCGCGCACGGCTTCAGTGACGTGGTGGTGGCCGAGCCGACCGGCTGCCGGGCGGTGCTGGCGCATCGCGGCATCAGTGCGGTCAGGATGCAGTTTCACGGCACCGCCGGCCATGCCTCGGCGGCACAGGCGATGGAGGCCAGCGCCCTGCATCAGGCGATGCGCTGGGGCGTGCGGGCACTGGAGCATGTCGAGGCGCACCGGGCGCAGGCCTTCGGCGGCCTGCAAGGCTTGCGCTTCAATATCGGCAAGGTGGAAGGCGGCATCAAGGCCAACGTGATCGCGCCCTTGGCTGAAGTGCGCTTCGGCTTCCGCCCGCTGCCGTCGCAGGACATGGATGAACTGCATGCGCAGTTCAAAGCGTTTGCCCATGCCGATGCCGATTACGAAGAAACTTTCCGTGGCCCCTCACTGCCGGCCGGCAATGTCAGTGACGCCGAAAACCGCCGTCGCGCGGCCGAAGCGCTGGCCGCGCGGCTGGGGTTTGCCATCGGCGATGCGGTGGATTTCTGGACCGAGGCGGCGCTGTTTTCTGCCGCCGGGCTCAACGCCATCGTCTATGGCCCGGGCGACATCGCCCAGGCACACACGACCGAAGAATGGGTGGAACTGACTCAGCTTGAAACCTACGCCCGCAGCATCCAACGCGCCCTTGGCGCCTGATTTTCGAACACGCATGAACCTTCCCGTCCACGACCCGCAAACCCGTCTCACCATCGTGCGCTTGCTCTCGAGCATGGCCAGCACCAAGGAAATCAATCAATACCTGAAGCGTTATTCGCAGCTGGAGGCCGCCCGCTTTGCCGTGGTGAAGGTCGGCGGCGCGGTGCTGCGCGATGACCTTGAGGCGCTGACCTCGTCGCTGGCGTTCCTGCAGGATGTGGGGCTGACGCCGATCGTCATTCACGGGGCCGGGCCGCAGCTTGATGAAGCCATCCGCGCCGCCGGCATCGAAAAACAAACCGTCGATGGCCTGCGCGTGACCCGTGCCGATACGCTTGCCATCGTGCGCCGGGTGATGCAGGCGCAGAATCTGGCACTGGTCGAAGCCCTGCAAGCGGCCGATGCGCGCGCCACCTCGATTGTTTCCGGCGTGTTCGAGGCACAGTTGAAGGACGAGGCGGTGTACGGGCTGGTGGGCGATGTCTGCCGGGTGGAGTTGGCCTCGATTCGCGCCAGTCTCAATGCCGGCTCCATCCCGGTGATTGCAAGCCTCGGCGAAACGCTCGGCGGGCAAATCCTCAACATCAATGCCGATTACGCCGCCAACGCACTGGTGGCCGAGTTGCAGCCGGACAAGATCGTGTTCCTCACCGGCACCGGCGGGCTGCTCAACGAAGCCGGGCAGGTGATTGATTCGATCAACCTCTCCACCGATTACGCGCGCCTGATGCAGGCCGATTGGGTCAATGGCGGGATGCGGGTGAAGATCGAGCAAATCAAGGCATTGCTGGATGTGCTGCCGCCATCTTCGTCGGTGTCCATCACGCGCCCGGCCGAGCTTGCCAAGGAACTGTTCACCCACAAAGGCTCCGGCACCCTGGTGCGGCGCGGGGAAAAAGTCCTGTGTGCGGACAACTGGCAGGCCTTTGATTTGACGCGCCTGCGCCGCTTGATTGAATCGGCTTTTGGCCGCGCGCTGGTGGCGGATTATTTCGAGCGCACCGCGCTGCTGAAGGCGTGGGTGAGCGAAAACTACCGCGCCGCGCTGATTTTGACCGACGACGGCCCGGTGCCTTATCTGGACAAATTCGCGGTGCTGGAAGAAGCGCAGGGCGAGGGTTTGGGGCGCGCAGTGTGGGAGTTGATGCGCGCGCAAACTCCGGCGCTGTACTGGCGTTCGCGCCGCTACAACCCGGTCAACGGTTTTTACGATGCCGAGGCCGATGGCAGCTTCCGGCAAGCGCCGTGGAAAGCCTACTGGTACGGGTTGAGCGATTTCGAGCAAATCCGCCTGTGTGTGGAAGATGCCCTGGGCAAACCGGCGACGCTGCAGGAGGCCGCCGGCGAATGCCGCTGAAAGCCTTTTTCCGCCTCACCCCCGAGCAGCCGCCCGTTGAGGCGTCCGGCATTGCCCTGCGCAACGTCAGCCGCAGGGCACAGGGGCTGATCCTTTTGGCTGCCATTGTGCTGATGGCAGGCTATGTCGCAGTGCTGAAAAGCCGCGGGTGGCAGGCTGCAGTGGCGGCGGGCGATGTCTGCGTGGTGGACATGCGCTTGCGCCTTTTGTTGCTGCCGGTGCTCCTGCTGATGGCCGCCGCGGCCGTTGCTGGCGCAATCGACGGCTGGCGCAGCCTGCAACACCGCGTCTGGCCGTGGCCGGGCATGTGGCTGTGGCACGACACGCCACTGCGCAGCACCCGTTATGCCCTGTGGCGCGGCCGCCTGCTGCTGGGGCTGTGGCTGCCGATGATGATCGGCCTTTTGGCGTATGTTGGCTGGCAGCTGCTGTTCGTTGATTTCTTGCCGTCGGCCGCGGCCTGTCATTCACCCTGGAAACCTTTGGCTTTGCATCCATGAAAACTCTCGGCATTATCGGCGCCCGCGGTTACACCGGCGCAGAATTGATCCGCTTGCTGGCGCGGCATCCGGGTTTTGAACTGTCTTTCGTCTCCTCGCGCGAGTTGGCCGGGCAGCGCGTGGCCGAGCACAACCCGGCGTATCGCGGCGAGCTGCGCTATGCCGCCCTTGCGCCGGAGGATTTGGCTGCACATCCGGTCGATGCCATCGTGCTGGCCTTGCCCAATGGCAAGGCGGCGCCGTTCGTGGCGGCGGTGGAGGCCGCCGCGCCGCAGACGCTGATCCTGGATCTGTCGGCCGATTATCGCTTCGATGATGTGTGGTATTACGGCCTGCCGGAGTTGCAGCGCACGCACTATCGCGGCCAGCGCCGCATCAGCAACCCCGGTTGCTATGCCAGCGCGATGCAACTGGCCATCGCCCCGTTCGTCGGGCACTTGGCCGGGCCGGTGCAATGCTTTGGCGTCTCCGGTTATTCCGGTGCCGGCACCACGCCGAGCGATAAAAACAACCCCGAGCTGTTGCGCGAGAACCTGATGCCGTATGCCCTGACCGGGCATGTGCACGAGCGCGAAGTCAGCCGCCATGCCGCCCCGGTCGAGTTCATGCCGCATGTCGCCCCGCATTTTCGCGGCCTGTCCATCACCGCCAACCTGCCGCTGGCAAAGCCGCTCACACCGGCCGAAGCCATCGAAACCGCGCGCGTGTTTTATGCCGGTGAGCCGCTCGTGGCGGTGCGCGAAGACACTCCCTGGGTCAGCCGCATCGCGGGCAAACACCATGCCGAAATCGGCGGCTTTGCCGTGAGCGCCGATGGCAAGCGACTGGTGCTGGTCAGCGTGCTGGACAATCTGCTCAAGGGCGCGGCAACGCAGGCGATGCAGAACCTCAACCTCGCCTTCGGCTTCGACGAAATGCAAGGCATCTTGCCGCTGGGGCAGGGCGAGTGATGTTGTGGCCTGCACATCACGTGTTTGCAGCAAAGGTTGTTTCCTCTGTGGCGGGTGCAAAAGACGCCCGAAACACTTCTGCCGGAGGCCGCTGTTGCCGCCCCGCCGTGCTTGGTGCAGATGAAGGCATGTTGCGGCTGCTTTTGGCAAGGCAAAAGTAGCTTGCCGCAGGCGAAACCGCTTTCGTTTTCCCCTCTCATCAAAACTTACTGGTCAAAATCACTCATGAGCAACGTACTTTGGCAAAAAGACGGCATCCGCATTGATGCCGACATCCAGCATTTTCTTGCTGGCGATGATGTCCTCCTTGACCGCGAGTTCATGCGCTTTGACATCATCGCCAGCCGCGCCCATGCCGAGGGTTTGCAGCGCATCGGCATCCTGACAAGCGAGGAGCTGACCGCGCTGGTGCAGGAGCTGGACGCCTTGGCGGCGGATTTTGCCAGCGGCGCTTTCGTGCTGGATGCGCGCTTCGAGGACATAGATCGGAAGAGCACACGT